>CAZFHX010000053.1:0-1651 GCA_964519265.1 uncultured Deferribacterales bacterium | reverse complement strand
ATTCAAGCGTTCTCTCAAGCAAAAAAGCTAAAAAGCAGATTACAAAATGACCCTTGATCCTCTTTTCCGTCCAATGGAAAATCGGTCTTACTTCTAAGTTGCTCTTCATTATCCTAAACGATTCCTCTATCTTCCATAAGCTATGATATGCGTCTATTATCTCCCATTCACTCATCTTCTGTTCACTGGTCTGAATACCATAGTAACCGTCAAATCTTTCATCACTAACAATCGCTTCCTCATCAACAACAAATTCCAATTCACCATCTGAAACATTCTTCAAATACTTTCTGCCGCCCCTCTTGAAATTAGACTTTACCAAAGAACTATTTTCTGCCAACTCCTTAGCCTTTGCTATCAGCCTTAATCTATCCTGCTTATCCTTCTCTGCCCTCTTAGATGAGTAAGTGATAATAAGTTTCTCCTGCAATATATGACTTTCACCATTTGTGTCTTTTACCCTATTATCATAATCCATTGACTTGTATTTGAATATAACCTCATCTCCAGATGCAGCATTATCAGCAATCATAGACATAAATGAAAATTCCTCATCCAAACTAACAACCTTATAACCTTCCTCTGAAAATATCTGCTCCTGAACAGTCTTAGGTAAATTCTTTATCCTACATGCCACAATGTAATCATAACCCTTATCTTTAATCAATTTAAGATTTAACTTGCTGTTTATCCCCCTATCCGCAACAATGATAACTTTGTTTATCTGAAATCTATCTTTCAATTTATCAAGAGACGCACTAAGGGTATTACCATCAAAGGTGTTTCCTGAAAAAAGTTCATACCCTATCGGTCTACCTTCCATATCCACAAGTAATCCCATTACAACTTGAACTTCATTAAACTTACCGTTCTTACTGAATCCAAATTCCCTAAACCCATCATTCTTCACACTCTCAAAATGAAAGGTAGTAACGTCATAGAACACTACATCAACTATCATATTAAAGGTGGTTTTTTGCTTCAGAAATATCTCTTTTTCTAATCTATCTTTGTATTGAGACAATATATCAAGACTTCTATACAAATGTTGAAGATCAACATTCGACAAATCATAGTATCTATCTTGATTGCCAAATACCCCTAACTTGCTCTTAGGTGATAGTAAATGCTCAATTACCATCCTAAAACAACTCATGTTCAAGTCAAACTTAGCGTTTGTTTCTGACTTGATTGAGTTTAACACATCATTGAGCATGAACTCCTTCCAAAGTTTCTCATATATCTTGTATCCCCAGTTAACGATGTCAGCATCAGAGACATCAGGAAGAGATGGATTATCTTGTTTGGCATCAGTGATGGCTTCCAATATTTGTAGTATGACTCTATGGAAAGACGGGTCATTCTTTAATACATCGAGTCTACCCAAATTGAAAAGGACTCTTTGTCTTGGGACACCATTCTCGTCTCTGTATGACTCGACGACCTGCAGGTAAGATTGCCCCTTCGATTTAGTATTTTTCAGATACATATTAATACATACTACGAAAATATATTTAAGTCAATAGTAAAAATGCAATAAACATGTAAAAAATATGTAAAGTTGCCAGCACGCTTTTTGAAAAATGAAAATCGACCCCTATCAATACTGAATTCCTTTAAAAATTTACCTTAAAACTGTCAAAGTCAGGAA
>CAZFHX010000052.1:0-1964 GCA_964519265.1 uncultured Deferribacterales bacterium | reverse complement strand
TAATTAAGACATAAGTATCAATATCTTTAAAAAACCTATAATCATATCCAAACCCTCCAGAAATGTTGATTGCTTTATGTTCCGATAAATCATTGTCATAATGTCCTTCATAACTCATTCTAAATTGCAATGAATAATCTTTTGTAAATTTACTATAAGGGACTAATGATTTCATTCCATAAAGTGTAAAAGAATCTAACTTAATACTATCAAAATCAGTAATAATATTAGTCTCTGCTATTTTAAGACTTGATTCAGAGAAATACTCCCTATTGTCATCAGATAATTTATTGGAGGCGGGAAGAAAACTTAAACCTAAATAAAATTTACCATTTTTTTTAATATAACTTAATGAAAGCTGACTATCATCTCTCGTTTTAACAGGTGATTTATATTGAGATAAATCTATTTTATATCCATTATACTCATCATTATCGATTAAATCATAAATTTTTTTTAAAGTTTCTCTGCCTATTTTTTGATTTTTATAGAGAAACTCCGAATAAGATTTCAAAAGTTCAGTTTCAATCACTTTAAATTCTTTGAACTTTAAATTGTCTAATTGAACTTTGCTCAAAGAACTATATATATTTTCAGAGAGATTTACATTAGAATATTCTTGAAGCATTTTAATAAACCACTTGTCAGAAGGAATAAGACTAATCTCAGAAACAATCCCAGAATTATAAGCATCTTTGATTACATCTTTGGGTGTAACCCAAAAACGCTTCTTTTTTGATATTTCAGGTGATGCAATAGATAAAATATTGTGAACAACAGTTGCACAATTGTATCCTGTAAAGTAATATTTCATTTTTACATCTTTTAGCTCCCATAAGTGATAGTAAATTAGCTTTTTATCATATTCTGATAAATTCAAAACATATTCCCAAATGTTTCTATTTTCAATCTTCAAATACCTATATATCTGTTCATCATAAGGAGCTAAAGCAAAAATACCTTTCATCCCAGTTAGAGTGCTTTCTATCAAAAGAAGAGGAAGATTAATTGTTTCAATTACTGTGAAGAAACTTACAGCATGGGATCTATTATCTCCAGAAATTTTAAAGAAAGTATGACCCATCATACTTGATGGATTAACAACATCCTCAGAAACAAAAACAAGTGTGATATTGTCTGCTTTTGTTTTTTTAAGGTATTCATCAAAACCTAAACAAAAAGGCTTAGGAAAGTAAGAGTCATCTAAATCAAGCTCTTTTTTTATAAACTCATATCTTGAAGGAAACCTACATATTGCATGATTTTCTGATAAATTATCATTCAAAAATTGATATATCGTTTCAATAAGTTCATTCTTCAATGAAAAATTATCTAAGCTTAATATGAAGTTATTATCTTTAATCGCTGGTTTATTATCTTCTAAGTGTAGTAAGTTTTTCCACTTATAATTGCTATATATACTTTTTTCTAAAGCTTTTGAAATTATTTCATCTCTTACTGTCGATGCTAATGATATCTTGAATACAAAAAAGGTTAGGAGTAAAACTCCTAACCTAAGTGTAAGACAAAACATTCGGAGGGATTATTTACACTTTATTGTTATGTTTGAGGGCTCATATTTCCACATGCTATCAGTAGCATAGTCAGTTGTTGAACCAAATACACCACCAGATAGAATGTTAACAAAGAATACTGGGTTAACTTCTTTTTGCAACATTATTTGCTGACCAGGACACTCATCAACAGTTAAAATTTTTTCCTTGTTTTCTCTTTTAACTTCAACTATACCTGGTGCACTAACAGGTTGTCCATCAATCCTAACGTTGTATTTCTTTGATGGATCATCTGTAGTAATGTTAATTTTTTGTTTTTCACCACTCAAAATAGTTGCACATCCCCCCAACATCATGCTCAAAATAACTAACACCAACAAACCTAAAATACTTTTTTCCTGACTTTGACAGTTTTAAGGTAAATTTTTAAAGGAATTCAGTATTGATAGG
>CAZFHX010000051.1:0-2186 GCA_964519265.1 uncultured Deferribacterales bacterium | reverse complement strand
TTACCCGAAGAAAAACTTTTTGACAAGAATTTAAAAGATGTTAAATTACTTAAAAGACAAAATTAAAAAGAGTAATTACTCAATAACATGCGTCATTACAAGAGTTAGGCGAAACGATGGCTTTTAGTAACTCAAATCAATTAGAGGCAACAAAATGAAAACAACTCACAAAATAATCATCGGGGATTCGAGGTGGATGAAAGAAGTCCCTGATAAATCAGTCCATCTTATTATTACCTCTCCACCGTATTGGCAACTGAAGGATTACGGAGATAAAAAACAGATCGGCTTCAATGATTCTTATGAAGAATATATAAATAACCTTAATTTGGTATGGAATGAGTGCCACAGGGTTTTACATAATGGCTGTCGTTTGTGTGTTAACATTGGTGACCAATTTGCTCGTTCTGTCTACTATGGTAGGTATAAGGTTATCCCTATAAGAACAGAGATAATCAAGTTTTGTGAGAGTGCTGGGTTTGATTATATGGGAGCTATCATTTGGCAAAAAGTTACCACTTGCCATACCACGGGTGGAGCAACAGTAATGGGTTCTTATCCCTATCCCAGAAACGGGATTCTTAAATTGGATTATGAGTTCATATTGATTTTTAAGAAATATGGGGAGTCCCCCAAGGTTAGCAAAGAAATAAAAGAAAAATCAAAATTGACTGATGAAGAATGGAATCAATATTTCACTGGACACTGGAATTTCCCAGGAGAAAAACAAGATAAACACTTGGCGATGTTCCCTGAGGAGTTACCGAGGCGTCTCATTAAGATGTTTAGCTTTTTAGGCGATACAGTTCTTGACCCGTTTCTTGGAAGTGGTACGACATCATTAGCGGCAAAAAACTTAAATAGAAATTCTATCGGATACGAGATAAACGAAGATTTTTTACCGATTATAAAAGAAAAAATTGGATTGAAACAGTCTACCATTTTCCAAGATACAAACTTTGAGATAATTAGGCAAGAAGAGCTGACGATAGATTTTAGAGAAGAGATTAAAAAATTACCCTATATCTTTAAAGACCCCATAAGATTTGATAAAAAAGTTGATCCGAAGAAATTAAGATTTGGGTCAAAAATAGACAATTCACATTATGAAAGAGAAACATATTACACGGTAAAAGAAATAATTTCCCCCGAGATTTTGATTTTGAATAATGGATTAAAGATCAGATTGTTGGGAGTAAAAGAAAATAAAGAAAAAAACGGAGAGGCTATTCTATTTTTAAGAGAGAAAACAAACGGGCAAAAAGTGTTTATGAAATTTGACAGTATAAAACACGATGAGAAAAACAACCTGCTTTGTTATCTTTATTTGTGGAATAAGACATTTATAAATGCACATCTGATTAAAAATGGTCTAGTAGATGTGGATACTACTTTTGATTATAAGTATAAGACGAAGTTTTTAAACTTAAGGAACGGACTAATCAAAGTGATTTGATTATGAAAGTAAAGATCACTGTTGAAGAAATCAAGAGGTATCTGGACATAGAGACGCCAGAATTTCCTAAGTATGTAGCACCACTTATCAATTTAGCAAATCAATATGCACAAGGAACACGGCCAAGAGTTGTTGGACAGATGAGTGAACTTATTCAGGAGTTTGAAGGAAAGACGCTATCTGAGTGGGAAAAGTGGTACTTAAAGAAAAAGCCCGATGCAATAAAAAATGCCACCGAGAAGATTTTGCAGAAATTGAAAGAACTTAAAAATTCCTTGAACAAAATTGACCGGACTATGGTTGAGCAATGGGTAAGAGATTTGGTTATTGTAAAGACCTTTGCTGGACTGAGGTTTCAGGAGGCAATACTGAGAAAGGGGGCAGAGATAAAAGGAACAAATTACCGATTATCTGAGCCTGAAGAAGAATCAAAAGGAGTGGATGGTTACATTGGAGATATACCCGTATCAATAAAACCTCACACATACGAGGTGAAGGTATCATTGCCAGAACATATAGACATTAGAATTATCTTTTATAGAAAGACCGATGATGGAATTGAGGTAGATTATGGAGAGATACTTTAATAATCAGCCACCGTATCGCCTAACACAGCATATATGGCTCACTGTGTTAGCCTAAATTGCGGCTTCGCCGAAACTTCATATATGCTTGAACCGTTATGTGCCATTTGCACGAATCAAAAACGAATAGCCCATTAGCGTACGAT
>CAZFHX010000050.1:0-2303 GCA_964519265.1 uncultured Deferribacterales bacterium | reverse complement strand
GTGAAGAAAAATTAAAATTTATGAAAAAAAGTCTTGACACAAGGGGGCATCTTATGATGACCTATGTTGTCATCTCTAAAATAATATTTTTCGTATATATGATGCCTATACCAAACACTTGGCCATCCTGAGACATAAGTATTCGCATATTCAAAATTTAAAGATAATCTATCTAAAGTTAAGATTCTTGGCAGATACAGTCCTGCTACATATGCCCATTTATAGGGGAAAAATCCACCCTGATCCTCTCCATCAGCCTCCAAATAAATTTGGAAGGGTTGTAATTTAAAAGGTGCAGTTATCTTAATATCAAAACCAGCCCTCTGATCCCCTGCCTCATTTTCTTCATTCTCATTTTCAGATGTGAAACTTTTTACCCATGTTTTGTACCCAGCATCTCTCCCTTTCCCACCTAAAAATGCGGTTCTATGTACACCTAATTCTAAAAAAGTGGCAGGTTTTATATTGATCTTCATACCCCAAAAGAAAGGATCGGGCACTTTTCTATTATCATCATCCAATTTGGTAACAAAAAGATCAAATCTTATTAATCCCAAATATTTTAAGAAATTTGAAAACATATAAGGTTTTTGATTCGTGATATTAAACATTGTGAATGGTATATGATTGTTAGAGAGCAAGATACTGCCATGCTTACCATAACTCCACCAAAGTTCATCCTTACCTGCCAAAAAATCAATATCAAAAAAGTTTGCTGTAATATAAGCTTTCTCAATATTTAAGATTGAAGAGTCATCTGAATATTTTATTACTGGATTTAATAAACCTGAGAAATTACCATATTCAGCAAAAGAATAAAAACTAAATCTCAGATTTGAGTCTTTACCATATTTATCACCATTATTATTGTATACTAATGGATTTTCAGTTTCATTAGTATATATATAGCTTAGAGAGATTGAATCAATAGGTTTGAAATAGCTTTGTTTTTTCAGATCGTCGGCATAAGTTTTTTTCAACTTTGAGATGACATTTTTGATAAAAATAGGGGATTGTGAAGAATTTTTATCTGCTTCTTCTATTAACCGTGCAACCTCAGACCTGCTAAGTGGTTTTATAGCAAGCAATCCAGAATTTATTAGCCCTTCAGCTTCAAATTTTTCAAGCCAGAAATATACATCATCATTAAGTGGAACATTAGCAGCAAAAACAGATAATGAACTAAAAAGAAATATAAAGATGAAAAATACCTGTCTAAACCTACTCATCACAACCTCTTAGCCAACACAGCAGTAGACAATGCTTGGAAAATAATCTGAGTAACATCACGCAGTATCGGTCTCCATAAGGTAGGTATCTTTACCTCTTGAGGTATTACGATTGTATCCCCTTGATCAAGGACAAGTGAGTAAAAATCTCTTTTGAAATAAAATTTATTATTATCCCACGATAGAAAACCGCTGCCGAAATTCCTCTTTGATATAACCCTGCCATTTGCTTTTATAATATAAAGGTCTGTTTCATCCGCATCTTTTGCAAGTCCACCAACATCTTCTATATAATCTCTTACAGTTTTACTTTTGGTATGCGGCAGAGATATTTGGTTGTACACACTACCCAACACCAATACATAATTTGGCTTTGATGGAATGTAAATATAATCACCGTCTTGGAGTTCGATATTTTGGTTCGACTTTTTTAGTTCATCCAATTCTTCAGGGATATCGAGAGCGACCCTACCAAGACCAATTTCAGCTTTCTTTCTTATGATATCGAGGAGTCTCTTTTGCTTATCAAGCGTCATTTGAAGTAACGCTTTTTCTTCATCTGAACTACCAGCTGCGGTCTTGAATGCTTCTGTATTCTTCGCAATCGATTCCTCCATACTTATCAAGGTAAGTTGTAATTGTTCGTATTGCAACCTTTTTGCACTTTCTCTTATAAATATAAGAGATTTTGGATAGGCATCCTCAGTGTACCCTCCAGCCTGCTTAATTATGTCATAAAGAGTCATCCCTGAGCTGTATTTGTAAACTCCAGGATATCTAACTTCACCAAGAATAGTAATTGTTTTGTCTTTCTCTGTTGGTTCAACTTTTTTTACCAATATCTTAGTACCGGGTGATAATTGTAAATTGGTGTTTTTGTCTGCTTTATTCAAAAGATCGTAAAGGTAAATACTTTTCATTGTATCATTATCAGAATAGATTTCAAGCTTCAAATCTCTAACTTGATGTTTAAATTTGACAGTTCTAATTGTATCTATAATTGTTATATTATCATAGTAAGTGTCAAGTTTCATACCAAATTGGACAAAACAGTTTAGTAGAATAAGAAGTGGT
>CAZFHX010000049.1:0-3097 GCA_964519265.1 uncultured Deferribacterales bacterium | reverse complement strand
CCTTTAACATTTTTTCATCCAAAAAATCCAGTATCATTTTCTGGGGGCATTATATCATATCGACACCGACTCAAATGATATTTTTATCAAAGCTACTTATATTTTAAATGAAAAAGGTAAAATATCTGCATATTATGACAGAGAGAAACATAATATTTCTTATGATTCGATTATAAAAAATGAATACGGTTTGTCTGTAGATTATGATATAACTAAAAATCTTTCTTTAAATGCAGCAATTAGTTTTAGTGATTATAAAAATATCGACTATAAATTGTTTTCGACAACACTAAAATATAATTTTTAAAAGAGGAGTTGTTAGGATGGATTCTAATGAACAGAAATTAGTATATCAAGATGATGAAATAGATCTATTAGAACTTTGGCAAACGATATGGCAAAATAAGTTTTTTATTATCATATTTTGTAGTATTATTGTTGTTGTTACTGCTGTAAAATCTTTAATGATGGATAATATCTATAAGTCAGAATCTACTATCATGCCTATTTCTTCTAAATCTGGTGGGCTATCTGCCTATGCAGGGCTTGCTGCAATGGCTGGTATAAATATCCCTGTGGGGGGTGGAGATGATAGTACCAAAATAGAGGCGGTATTAAAGAGCAGGACTATAAAAGAAAGAGTTATTAAAGAGCTTGATCTTATAAAAATATTAAATGAAAAACCGATACCAGAAAAAAGGGATCCATTGCTTTTTACTTTGGAAAAGTTAGACAAGATGATCAGTATCAATACAGATAAGAAAACTGGTGTAATAAACTTAGGGGTAGAACACAAGGATCCAAAACTTGCACAGAAAATAGCCAATTCCATGATCTCTAATCTTCAAAAGATACTTAATGAAAAGGCATTGACTGTGGCAAAGTTTAATCGTGTTTTTTTAGAAGAGCAGGTGAAAATAAATGGAGAAAAGTTTTTAAAATTGCAGGAAAAGATGGCGAAATTCCAAAAAGATACCAAGATATTAGCCCCTGAAGCTCAGATGAAAGGGTTGATGGATCTATATGGTTCGTTAGTGGCTAAAAGGATTGAAACACAGGTAAAACTTAAAAGTATGGAGTCTGCATTAGACAAAAATAACCCTCAAGTAAAGGCACTTCAGGATCAACTAAATGCAATTAATGCACAAATAGCACAATTGGAGCAGAAAACTAACATAAAAGCAATTCCATCTATGTCTCAAATACCAGAATCTATGGTGGACTATGCCCAGATTATGCAAGAACTGTCTGTCGCAAAAGCAGTGTATGAAAACCTTGTAAAAGCATATGAACAGGCAAAAATAGAGGAGGCAAAGGATAATTTATATGTACAGGTTATCGATGAACCAAGCTTACCTGACAGAAAAGTAAAACCAAAGAGAACCTTAATGGTAGCGGTGGCAGGTGTGACATCTCTTATTTTGGCAATTTTTATAGTATTTTTCAGGGAATGGATAAAAACTAATAGAGAAAGAAGTGGTGAGGTTGTGAGGGGATGAGGGGTGACGGAGTAACGGGGTGAGGGAGTGAAGTTATGATGTTATGACGGAATGATGGAATGAAGATGTGACGGGGTGAGGGTCGAGCACCTAATTTCATGTAGATTAAGAAGTTTTATCAAATTTGAATTGCTAAATGTAAATGACTATAACTATCACATATATTTAGGTGCTCGATGTCACTGCGAGGAGTAGATTGCTTCGGGACTCTGTCCCTCGCAATGACCGCGAAGCAGTCCAGACGAGAGTTTGTTGCGTTTATAGCGTTTGTAGGGTTTAGGGAAGTGGGATATCATAAAGATTGTATTGAGATGGTGGTTTAGTAAATTGGTATTTTATTATTGACAATTGGGTTTACTAAAGTTATTTTTAGTTATGGAGGATTATATGTCTGAGGTAGATACAAGCGGAAAACTTACAATAAATAAGGAAACAGTTGATATTTTAGTGGCGAATATAATTCCTACCACTAAATATTTTGAATCTCGTTTTGATCATATGCAATATCAGATTAATGAAATCAAAAGTGAACTTGAAAAAACAAATCAAAGAATAACTCGACTCGAAGATGTGATGGAGAAAAGGTTTGAACAGGTAGAAGATAATTTCAAGGAATTTCGAAGAGAAGTAGACAAGCGGTTTGAACAAGTTGAAAATAATTTTAAAGAATTTAGAAAAGAGGTTGACAAAAGATTCGAACAGGTTGACAAAAGATTTGAATCAGTAGACAGACATCTTGTGGAATTTAGGGATTATGTAGATCGAAGATTTGAGCAGATGATTGCTTCTATAAATAACTTAGCAGATAAGATAGACAATAAGATGGATAGACAAAGAGATTTTACTCTAAAGATGTTTGGTATTGCTATTACGGTGAGTTTCTTGGGAGTGTTTGGGGTGCTTTTGAAGATATTTAATGTGGTGTAGGAGTGGTGAATGGTCGAGCACCTGTAATAACTATTGATATGGATTTTTGGTAATTATGTATTCAACTAAGTTGTTATAGTCGAAAGAAATGTGATCCAGGTGCTCGATTGGTGACTGGTGATTGGTGTATAAAGAGCAACTTATAAAAAAGGCTTGTATATGAAAAAACTACCGATAGGTATTTCGACTTTTAAAGAAATAATTACTGAGAATTATCTCTATGTAGACAAAACAAAAGAAGCATTCGAACTAATCAATAATGGCAAGTATTATTTCCTCTCCCGTCCCCGCAGATTTGGTAAATCGCTTTTTTTAGATACCTTAAGGAATATTTTTGAAGGGAACAAGGAACTTTTTGAGGGTCTGTATATTTACGATAAATGGGATTGGAGCAAGAAATACCCTGTAATAAGGATAAGTTTCAACGATGGGGATTTCAAAAGTGTGGATGGATTGAAGCAAACTATTTACGAAATTTTAAAAAGAAATCAGGAGATATTAGATATAAAATGTGATAAAACATTATCTCTTGAAGGATGCTTTAGGGATTTAATATATCTGTCCCATAAAAAATACAATCAAAGAGTTGCGATTCTAATAGACGAATACGACAAACTGACCCCTGTTGTCAATAGTGGACACGAACATCTTAAGCCACCTTCATCCCTTCA
>CAZFHX010000048.1:0-3403 GCA_964519265.1 uncultured Deferribacterales bacterium | reverse complement strand
TACCACTTCTTATTCTACTAAACTGTTTTGTCCAATTTGGTATGAAACTTGACAATAGTTATGAAAATTATAAAAAAGAACAGGAATTTAAAAAAACTATCAATACAATAGTAGGCTATTTGGAGAAACAAAAACAGGAATTAATAAGTTTAATTAACAGTGATAGTTTTATTGAAAAATTCTTTGAAGAATATATAAATCTGAGGAATGAGTCAGAACAAGTCTCAAATAGTTTGGTGCAAATGAAAGAAAATCAGAAATTTTTTGAAGAATGGATCAAAACAGGTGAGACAATCAGGAATGAACTAAAAAAATTAGAGAATGTAAAATAGAATATAAACCCAATTCTAAGAGGTGATTTCGCAGAAGAATTTTTATCTGGCGAATCCACCTCTTCGTTTGTATATGTGATATTATATTTGCATATATCTTTAAATATAGTGGGGTAAATGTTGTTATTTGAAAAAGATAAGTCAGAAGGATCCAAAAAAGAGAAAATTGAATCGATTTTTTATGATTTAGACCCTAAATATATAAGAGTGGTAAACCCTTTTTATTTTAGGAAAAAACTTGGGATATCTTTTAAGACTAAAAATCGTAATGGAGCGGTGTATCACTATACAGATAATAATTGGTTAGTCCATTTTATGGCAGAACTATTATACTATATATGGGGGAATCTGTATGCCATTTTTTATGCTCTATTCATACTGATCGAATATACTGATGAGAATGGAAACCTTGTAGATAAGCAAATTTATAGATCGTATAAGCTCATAAAGGATATGATGGGTGACATTTTTAGTAGAAGACTTTGTATTGTGGAGATAGACAGCGATAAAATCGATTATACATATTTTGAAGATGTCTTAACTGAAAGATTCAAAAGAAGATATGGGGTCCCATTAGAGTTTAGGATTTATCAAGGGTTGGAGTTATAGTTTAACTAAATTGTGCGATTATTTACTGATAAGATAGTATGTTATTGGAAACTAAGTATGTTTGTTCTTATCTATGTTGAAAATTGCTATTGTTAGTTTTTTAATCTGAGACAGAGAAAAACAACGAATTCACCTTTTCGCAGGATAATGTTATATTGTATTTATAAATCTAAATTAGGGGGTGTAAATGTCTATGTTTGAAAAAGAGAGATCAAAAGAAAACGATAAAAAAACAGCAGAAATACTTTTTTATAATTTAGACCCTAAGTATATAAGAGTAGTGAACCCTTTTTATTTTCGTAAGAAATTAGGTATAAGTTTTAAAACTAAAAAAAGAAATGGAGCTGTGTATTATTATACAGCTAATAATTGGTTAGTCCATAACTTTGTGGAGTTATTATACTTTATATGGGGTAAATTGTATACTATTTTTTATGCTTTATTTATTAATTCAGTAATAATAGATGAAGATGGCAACCCCGTTAAAAATCAAATTTATGAGTCATTTAAGCTTATGAATGAGATGACAGAAGGAAGCTTCAGTCGAAGATTTTGCATTGTAGGAATAGATGTGGATAAAATAGATTTTATCTATTTTGAAAATCGTTTAACAGAAAGATACAAAAGAAGATATGGAGTAACATTAGAATCAAGAATTTATGAGGGGTTGGAATTGTAGATGACACTGAAAAAAAATATAGAGGTGCTTTATGACTAAACAAAATGAAAAAGATAATAAAGAAGAATTAAGCTGGGGAAAGATAATATCTGCTGTAGGTGGCTATCTGATTTATGCGCTGGTATTTTATATAGGTCACTGTTATAATACTCCTACAAAATATAATCCACCCAAAAAGTGATACTGGATTTTTTGGATGAAAAAAGCCAAAGGTAAAACCAGTTGGTAAATAAAGGGAGGTATCTTAATTCATCCTAAATACTTTGATCTTAACTCTACTTAATTATGATAGAGAACATATTTACCTGAGGAGTTTTAAAGCACATTCTCCGGGTAATTTATTTCAGCATAAATAAATAGTAGACATAAATTCGATGGAGATTTTCTCCATCGAACCATCGTCCCAAAGTCGGAATATTACTTACAATGGAAAAGAGGATCAAGTTTTCTTAAAAAAGTATTATTAACTTTATAAGTCTCGTTTGAAGGGATAATTCTAATAGACAATTTATTAAATATTTATGGATATTCAAAACTAATCTATTATTATGATTTTAAAATTTAACAACAAGTGATTTTTGTTGACTTTTTCGATTTTATACATAAAATGTTACATAAAATGATACATTTTATGTTTTTAAAACGGTATACTTTTTTGACGATTTTTTGCCAATTTTTGTCCAAATATTAAACAACTATGTCTAAAGTTTGATAACTAATATATTGTTAAACCCATATTTTATTGGACATTATATATCTTTTTTAAGAAACAATCTCTTCCCGCCGCCTCCATCATTCTTTTCGGGCTATAGCAAGAACGTTACTCGATGAGGACTTGAAATATCCGATAGACGTTATTGAACTTCAACTCGCACATAAGGTAAAAGATCCGTTGGGTAGGGCTTACAATAGAACAACAAAACTTGAAGAAAGAAAAAAGATGATGCAAGACTGGGCGGATTATTTAGATAAATTGAAACTTTTAAACTGAAGGACAAACTTTGTTGATGTTAAAAGATAATCTTAAGTATTTAGGAATAAAACGTCAAAAACGTCAAAACGTCAAAATTATGTATGAAATCAATTCTATCAATATGTTGTAATTTGACGTTTATTTGACATTAATAATTGAAATTGCAAAAAAACGTCAAAAATAAATCGATATAGATCAATTTGAATAACTCAAAGTCATATCTTAGTGTATCTGTCACTAACTATTTTTGGAATAAAAATATGAGGGATTTTAAATTTATTGTTAGAGAGGTAATGGGTTGTAATTTTTGAAAGTATTTTGATATTGAAAAATAGAATTTTTTATATTATTAATAGGTATAATCTTTACAAGAGATATTGTGATTGACAATTGAATATGTGGTGAGGTGTGTGGTAAGGTGATAAGGATGATTAAAAAACAGTCACGCTGGTTTGTGTTGTATAGGAATATGTTATGGAGTTTTCCACAAAAATGATGTTGAAAACCTCTGCTTTGGGTATGAAAGTATATCCAAAATCGAGGTACAGAAATTTTTTAGGTTAAAAATTGTGGAAAAATTTGAGAATTTTGGCATGGCTATTGATGTGAGGTTTTAAGGGTTAAAACTTAATTAAAATAGGATAAGACTGTCTGAATAATAATTCTTTTAAAAATTTTTGCGATAAATTTTATAAAATAATACCTCAAAATTTTGTTAAACCCCCTCGAGTAGTATGTGGAAAACTCGAAAATGAAAGGGGGGTTTGACAAAATGCCCTTGCAAGTTATTGAAGAATTATGTATAAAAAA
>CAZFHX010000047.1:0-3474 GCA_964519265.1 uncultured Deferribacterales bacterium | reverse complement strand
ACTTCTCACTTAACAAGCGATCCGTCTCTTGGAATTTTTCTTTAATGAATCGATCAGTTTCTTGAAACTTACGATCCGTCTCCTGAAACTTACGGTCTGTTTCCTGAAACTTCCTGTCTGTCTCCTGAAACTTACGATCAGTTTCTTTGAATAGCTTCCAAATCTCCTCGAATGTTAAAGTTTCTGTAGTCTCTTGCATAAGTTCCTCCTTGTTAATACATTTTATATCAAACAATAATAAATTTCAATAGTTTGAAGCCTACCGATAAATCAAAACCTTGAAGTTAGGTGCTCGACTATCATTCCGTCATCCATTTTGTCCCACAAACTCTATGAACACTATAAACGCAACAAACTCTCTTCTGGACTGCCACGGCATTTTCAATGCCTCGCAGTGACATCAATCACCTGAATATACTCGATAGTTATAGTCATTTGTATTTAATCATTCAAATTTGATAAAACTTCTTAATCTACATGGAATTAGGTGCTCGACCATCATCCCGTAACATCTCCACTTCCTCATCCCATCACTTCCTCATCCCATCACTCCTTCATCCCTTCATCCCGTCGTTCCGTCATCCATTCATTGACCTACACTAACTCTTCCTTGCCAACTTCCAACAAATTGCATATCATATCAAAAACACTTGAGGCAAACTCATAAAACTCTCTTGCATCTTCTAATGTTGGCTTGCCGTATGGGAGCAATCCCATATCTCCTGGATATCTTGATTCTATGTATAAGCTATCTAAAAGCTGTATTATGTCATCTTGAGAACTAAAGTCCAACCCTGCTAAATCTACTAATGTTTGTATCTTATGTGTTTTAGGAACTACATCACCTCTTTTTTCAAGATAAGCTTTGATCGATTTTTCTACGACTTGTTGTGCATGAAAAGCTGTAAGATGAGTAATCTGGGGATTGTTATAAATATTTTGAATCAAAATCAAATCATCTCTTGCAGCCTTCAACCACTCAATATGCATCTTCATAACAGCACCTTCCCTTTTGAAATAGCGTGCTTGTAAAAGCTACTGCCTGACTCAACAAACTTTCGATTCATAGCTTTGGTATGTACGATCAAATCTATCGGTATTATTTTTTGTAAATCCCTTAATTTATTTGATACTTTAAGATATATTTTACTTTTCTCTTTCCAATTTTTAGGGATAAAATCATCGTTGGTCACAACATATAGATCTATATCACTATCATCATTTATATCTCCATTCGCATAGCTACCAAAGAGAATCACTCTCTCTGGGTTAAGTGGTTTTAATCGTTCCACAATTAAAAATTTTAGTTCTTCTATATTTATCATAAGATCATTCCATTCAAAACATTCCTAACGCTTAATATACTCACTTAATCTGAACTTCTATTTTGGAGTCTATATTCCACTTTTAATACTGCCTCTTTACAGTGTTTTTCTCATGTAGTAATATAATCTCTACACACCCAACTTGTCCACTGTTTTAGGGGAACAGTATAACCTTCTCCCACTCCACTTTTTTCACATTCCTATCCTTGCTATCAAACTCAATCCCAACAAGGTATATTGGTTTACCGTGAGAAGTGTATTTTTCGTAATATCTTTTATCCTTCAACTGCTTCAAAGCGTCATTCCCATCAACCTTGAACTCCATAATATAAATCGCCTCAGGAAAGATAACTGTGAGATCTATTCTACCCTTGTTCGTAACATCCTCACCAACTACATCTACTCCCATACCTTTCATGTAAGCATAAAATATTGACACATAGTAACCCTCTTTCTCATACATTGGATTGTTTGTAAAGAGATTATAAGGTATGGAAGCGTATAGAGATGTGAGGTTTGTCTTAAAGTTATTTAGATTTTGCCTACTCAATGTAAGATATATGCTCTGCTTGATTGCGGGTGTTTCGTTGGATTTGGAGATGTAATCTGAAATACTACTCATCAATGATATCTGCACTTCGAGATTTGGGATACCCAAGTAATACAAAACCCCAAAAGGCGTCTGTTCGTAGTCTTTTATCGTTAGATATCCAGTCTGCCACATCAGAGTTTCTATGTCTATGTAATTTACATCAAAACTATCGAGCATTCGTTTGTCTTTTACGATATTTTCAAAGCTTGGTAGGAAATAATTATTCTTTTCTATTAATTTTAGTAAAAATGTTGGTGTTCCTGTGGAAAACCAGTAATTCTCATAAACATAACCTTTTGAAATGAATAAAAGAATGTCAAATGGATTGTAAACAGGTTCACCGAGCCATTTATAACCATTATACCATTTTCTTATCATTTCGTAATCTTGACCTTTTAGATGCTCTGCAAATACAGTCTCTAAATCCCTATGGGTATAACCACAAATCGTGGCATACTTTTTATCTGTTGTAATATCATCTAAGTTATTCAAACCGCTAAATAATGACATCTTTGAAAACTTCGACACACCCGTCATAAAGGCAAACTTTAAATATTCATCGGCACCTTTAATGACAGCGTAAAAAGTTTTTAGTTCCTCTCTCATATCTTTTGCTAATTCGGGATTTTCAATGTTATCAAGGATAGGTTTATCGTATTCATCAATTAAGATAACTACCCTTTGATTATATTTGTAGCATGCTTCTTCGATGAGTCTTTTAAAGCATCCCGGCATATCGAAATCTTTTGGACACTCTATCTGAAGATATCTTTGGTTGAAATCCAAGATCTGATAGATTGTTTTATTTAATCCCTCCACACTTTTAAAATTACCATCATTGAAACTTATCCTAATTACAGGGTATTTCTTACTCCAATCCCATTTGTCATAAATATATAACCCTTTAAAAAGCTCTTTTTTCCCTTCAAATATATTTCTCAATGTATCTAAGAATAAAGATTTACCAAACCTGCGGGGGCGAGATAAGAAATAATATTGACCATTTTCTATGAGTTCAAGGGCTTCATTGGTCTTATCCACATAAACATAGTTTTCTTTTATAATTGTTTCAAAAGTCGAAATACCTATCGGCAGCTTTTTCATATTTAAACCTTTTTATTAGTTACACCTTATACCACTCATACACTATTTTTATCCCTTCTTCAAGTTCAACCTTATGTTTTCAACCCACAATCCAGAAAAACTATGGACTACTTCGTCGCTACACTCCTCGCAGTGACTCATTCAGTCATTGCGAGCGTAGCATGACAATCCACCAATAGACCCTATAAACCCCATAAACTCTAAAAACTCTCTTATAGACTGCCACGGCATTTCAATACCTCGCAGTGACATCGAGCACCTAAATGTATGTGATCTTTATAGTCATTTACATTCAGCCATTCAAACTTAACAAAACTTCTTATTTTACATAAAATTAGGTGCTCGACCATCATCCCGTCACATCTCCACTCCTTCATTTCGTCATACCCTCAACCCTACAACTTAACCTTAATACTTCCCATGCTCTACTTGATAAGTCTTGTAATATTTCAG
>CAZFHX010000046.1:0-3867 GCA_964519265.1 uncultured Deferribacterales bacterium | reverse complement strand
TTACATTTTGGATAAGTATTTTTATGCACGAAATCTGATAAACAAGAAGGTTGACCTATATAAGACCCTTTTAAATGAAGATTTAGAAGGGTTTAAAAATCAACTGGTCTCTGTTTTTTCATCTATTCCATACAACAACTACACGAATAACAACCTTTCAAACTACGAAGGCTTTTATGTGAGTATAGTTTATGTATATTTACAGAGTTTAGGATTTGAGATAATCGGAGAGGATGTAACCAATTTGGGCAGGATAGATCTTACATTAAAAATGTCCAATGCGATTTACATAATCGAATTTAAGGTTGACGGGAATGACGGATTGAAGCAATTGAAGGAAAAAAGATACTTTGAAAAATATTTGTCTCAGGGGAAACCTATTTATCTTGTTGGTATAGATTTCGACTCTAAAAAAAGAAATCTAATTAAGTTGGAATGGGAAGTTGTTAAATAGATTTTTCGGAACATTGAACTAATTAAAAAAGTAACTATATTAATTTATGGAGATTGCTATGTCTGTGGCGGAAAAGATAAAGCAAAAGTTTACATATCAGGATTACTTAAAATGGGGAGATAAGGAGAGAATGAGAAATTTATCAAAACTTGTTTTTTGGCTTTTAGTAGTAGTTTTTCTTTATCCAATCTATACTTATTCCGCTTGTTCTAACTACAGGGATTTTGTCATAATAAATGAGGTGAACACGAAAAGTGGTTTTGTAGAATTATACATACTTCCTAATATAGTTCCATTAAACATAACTTTTACAATCACAGCTTGTATTAAGGATAAAGATGGTAATAAAATATGTGATTCTGAAAATATACTTTATAATGGAAGCACAAATTACCCATATGTTAAATTAGACAGAATTGAAAACAATGAGGAATTCGATATAATTGTAAAAACAGGGAGTGATGTTGTTGATTACCTAAATATATATAATACTGTTCCTATTGATACACAAACAACAGATGCAAGAGAATGTGGTTTTAATAATATGATTTTATATCCCGATAGATACATCAAAAGATATAACAGTGGACAGAGAGAGTTTTATCGTACGCCCGATGGTGGCACTAAATGGGATGAAGTTACATTCAATGTTAATAACACATTTGGTTCAAGTAATGTAGCTACAACTCAACCTACGATAACCCCTATAGCGAACTGGAGATTTGATGAGTGTATTTATAATGGAATTGTAGGAGAGGTTAAAGACTTTTCAGGTAGAAATATAAATGGAACAAGTAAAACAGCAAATTCATCAGGTGAGATAGCACAAACTAACCATTATGGAGAGCTTCCCGGCAAAATAAAAGGACAGGCATTTATTTCTTGACCTTTTTACCCAAATCTGCTATTGTTTATCCATCAGGAGGCAGCCATGACCAGACCAAGAAGCAGCTTTGTTTCCCTTGAAGATACCGGCTGGTATCACTGTGTATCAAGATGTGTCCGTAGAGCTTTTTTGTGCGGTGTTGATTCTGCTACCGGCAAAGACTTTGACCACCGCCGCCAGTGGATTGTCGATAGAATGAAACAACTTACTGAAATTTATTCTGTCCATATTGCTGGCTATGCTATTATGAGTAATCATTATCATATTGTCCTTAAAATTGACCCAGAAGCTGTCTCTGAATTAACGGATGAAGAAGTTTTGAGTAGGTGGAAAAAACTATATAAATTACCTGACTATGCAAACACTTATCTTAAAGATAGCAGTAAATTACCTACTTACGAAAAAGAGCTTACAGAAGATTACATTCACAAGATAAGAGAAAGATTATATGATATTTCCTGGTTTATGAAGTCATTAAACGAATACATTTCCCGGCGTGCCAATAAAGAAGATAGCACAAAAGGTCACTTCTGGGAAAGCAGATTCAAATGTCAGGCATTGCTTGATGAAAAAGCAATATTGTCTGCACTTGCCTATGTTGATTTAAATCCTATTCGCGCAGGTATTGCTGAATTACCTGAATCATCTGATTTTACTTCCATAAAAGAACGTATAGAATGTGAAAAAGAATCAAAAGTACCTCATAAACTAATGAAATTTGATACGGAAGAAAAAGAAAGAAATGCTATCCCATTTGGATTTAAAGAATATTTAGAGCTTGTTGATTGGCTTGGAAGAGTTGTAAGAGAAGACAAAAAAGGCAGCATTGATAAAAATAAACCTAAAATTTTGGAAAGACTTGGTATATCCGCTGATGGTTTTGCGGAGTATTCTCATAAGCTGCTGAAAGAATTTGGCAACGCTGTAGGGTCTCCCGAAATCATCCACCGCCTCTATACAACAAGAAACCTCAAGGGGATGAAAGGGATTAAAGCCGCCAAAAAAATATTTGCGGCGTAATCTGTTGGCCTGGGTATTTGATATGATATATTTACATTTGTTTTTTTCGTTAACCGTGGCCATTACGATTGCATCTTTTTAAATTTAGTTTTAATTTTAGTAATTTTTTGTTCACTTTCTATCTACATTTAGCAAAATTATCTCAAATTAATTTATATTCTTGTTCTTTATTTAATAACAAATCAAAATACAATTAAAAAGGATATCCTTTTGAGAATAAAAGGACTATTTATAAGTGCCTGTCCTTTTTTTTTTGGCATCTTGTGGATACCACCAATAAATCTGTAGAAGAGACAGCAAGGGAGATAATAGTTAAAGTTTTTGGTAGGGAACTGGATATTTAGTGATGGATTTATATTTTGTGATTGTCCAGGAATTGATATAACTACGAAAGGCTAGACTTTTTTGCTAACTATTTGATAGACGAGATAAGATGTATAAGCTATATATGACGATAGTAGCAAAAAGCCTTCGTATCTATTTATACGTCCTGTCCTTTTAAACCCATACCCAAAAATAAATAAAGATAAAGTTAGTAAAAACATAACAGGAATATCTCGGTAAAGTATATCCTGATCCACATTCATAGGTTTTATCATTCCTGCTAACCCTACTACTGCTAGAGTATTAAACAGATTTGAACCGACAATGTTACCCAATGCAATATCATGTTCACCTTTTTTGGCTGCAATTATTGATGAAGCTAACTCTGGCAATGAAGTTCCCACGGCGACAATGGTTAAACCAATTATCAAATCGCTGATACCTAATAACTTAGCTAACGTTACTGCACCCCATACAAGTATTCTTGAACTAATTATTAGTAGTAACAAACCTAAAATTAGCCAGAAAAAAGCTTTTTTTAATGGTATTATTCTATCTTTTAGTTCTGATTCAACTTCTACTGCTAAGATATCATCTTTTTTGTTTTTACTTTCCCATACACTCCATACCATCAGAAAGCTAAAAATTATTATCAGTATTCCAGCATCCATTCTGGTTATATTTCCATCAAAAAGCTGGATTGACGCAATTATAGTTATTACTGTGAGAATTGGTAGCTCTTTTTTTAAAACCTTAGAATGAACGGAAATAGGGTTTATCAGTGCAGAAATTCCAAGGATTAAAGCGATATTTGTGATGTTAGATCCATATGCATTCCCGAGTGCTATACCTGGATTACCATTGTAAGCAGATAGGGCTGATACCATCAATTCAGGAGATGATGTACCAAAACCTACTATAACCATACCAATCAAAAGTGGACTTACCTCAAAATGCTTTGCAACAGATGCAGATCCCTCTATGAATCTGTCTGCACTATAAACAAGAATTATCAAGCCAATTACTATTGCTAAAATAGAAAATATCATATCAACCATTTTTTCTCATCATTTTTATGTTTCACTTATAAATGAATTTTTTAATTTTTGCAATGAATTTTTTTTATTGAAAACGTAGATTGCTATAGACATACTTACCAGAAAAAAGTTAACAAAGGTGAAGT
>CAZFHX010000045.1:0-3959 GCA_964519265.1 uncultured Deferribacterales bacterium | reverse complement strand
TCAATACCATAACCCACAGCCATAGCAAGACCACCAAGCTGTTCTTCGATATTATCAACTCTCTTAATGAGTTTATTGAGTGACTCTTCCGTTTTCCTCTGGGCCTCTGCAAGTTCATCAACTCTTCTGGTCAATGCTTCAAGTCGCTCTTCAGTTTTCTTCTGGGCTTCAGCAAGCTCATCAACCCTTCTAGTCAATGCTTCAAGTCGCTCTTCTGTTCTCTTCTGAGCTTCGGCAAGTTCGTCCATCCTCTTGGCAAGAGATTCTAATCGCTCTTCAGTTCTCTTCTGCGCTTCAGCAAGTTCATTTAATCTTTTCTCTGTTTGTCTTTGTGCTTCAGCAAGTTCATCCATTCTCTTTGTCAAAGATTCTAATCGTTCTTCCGTTCTCTTCTGAGCTTCGGCAAGTTCATTCAACCTTTGCTCGGTTTTTTTCTGGGCCTCAGCAAGATCCGCAACCACAGCTTTTAATTCATTAAAATCATCTTTTTTTACAGAATTATCCATTTCATCAAATATCGCCAAAAGCACTGATTTTATATCAGGTGGAAGTTTCTCCATTTCTCGATAAACTTTTACGCTAAAACCCATTTTGAAACCTCATTCAAAAAATTACTATATTTATGATAATATTATAATCCAAACAACTATATCTGTCAATCTGATGTAACAAAAAACTCTACAAACCCTATAAACCCAACAAACGCTATTACCACACTTTCGGCTGAAACTTATCATCATTTCGAATCTCTACAATATCCCCATTCTGAACTAAAACATACAGTCCCTGTCGATAGGCATACTTACTCACCTCATCAGGCACCACCATCCCTGCCACTGCACCAAAAAGGTTAAACCCACCATACTCAGGCCAAAACCTCTTAAATTTACCTATTCTCTCGATATGCTCGTTCACATCATCCACAGATAAACTACTCTTACACTCTACTACAATTGCCTCAGTACCATCAATGACCAACAGATCCACCTGTATTCCTTCATCACCATAATTTGCCTCCATATTGCTGATCACACGATGTACATCCATACCTCTTTGACGAAACAATCTAACCACAGCAGGTTTTACCATCTCTTCAACAAATTGGCCCAATCTATTTCCAAGCTCACCTATTGCCTTCTGAGTCTGTTTTATCAAACGATCGGTTTCACGAAACTTCTCACTTAACAAGCGATCCGTCTCTTGGAATTTTTCTTTAATGAATCGATCTGTTTCCTGAAACTTTCTGTCTGTCTCCTGAAACTTACGATCCGTTTCCTTAAATAGTTTCCATATCTCTTCAAGAGTTAAAGTTTCTGTAGTCTCTTGCATAAGTTCCTCCTTGTAAATACATTTTATATCAAACAACAATAAATTTCAATAGTTCAAACCCTACCGATAAATCAAAACCTTGAAGTTATGTGCTCAGTAAACTTTGAACCCAAGCACCTAAACGGTGTTATAGAGATAGCGAACTTTCATTCTATTCATATATCCTTGACTGTTCTGAACTACACAAAGTTAGGTGCTCGATAAACTTTGAACCAAAACTCAATAAACCCTATGCCCCCCATGAACTCTACAAACTCTCTTATAGACTGCCACGGCATAAAGCACCTAAATATACGCAATCTTTATAGTCAGTCACACTTTGCCATCCAAAATTGATAGAACTTCCCAATTTACATAAACTTAGGTGCTCGACCATCATTCTGTCATATCTCCACTTCCTCACTCCCTCACCCCATCAATCCCTTCATTTTTCTGGACTGCTTCGTCGTTCCACTCCTCGCAGTGACTGCACGAAGGTCATCGCGAGGGCTATACCCGAAGCAACCCACACCTCGTAGTGACACAGCAAGGAGTCATTGCGAGCGTAGCGTGGCAATCTATGCAAAATCAGATCACATTAAATATCTTCAAGAGCACCCCGAACACTCCTAAAAAACTCACCGTAATAGCAATACCAAACATCTTTAGAGTAAAATCTCTTTGTCTATCCATCTTATTGTCTATCTTATCTGCTAAGTTATTTATAGAAGCAATCATCTGCTCAAACCTTCGATCTACATAATCCCTAAATTCCACAAGATGCTTGTCAACTATTTCGAATCTTTTGTCTACTTCTTTCCTAAATTCTTTAAAATTATTTTCTACCTGTTCGAATCTCTTATCTATCTCTTTTCTAAATTCTTTAAAATTATTTTCTACTTGTTCAAACCTTTTGTCCACCTGTTCAAATCTTTTATCTACCTCTCTTCGAAATTCCTTAAAATTATCTTCGACCTGTTCAAACCTCTTGTCTACATTTTCAAATCTTTTATCAATACTTTCTTCAAGTTTAGTGATTCTTTGGTTAGTTTTCTCGAGTTCACCCTTTATTTCATTAACCTGATATTCAAGATGGTCAAAACGAGACTCGAAATATTTAGTTGTAGGAATAATATTAGCTACCAAAATATCTACGGTCTCTTTATTTATCGTAAGTTTTCCGCTTGTATCTACCTCTGACATAAAATCCTCCATAACTAAAAATAACTTTACTAACCCCAATTGTCAATAATAAAATAGCAATTTACAAGACATCCATGCCCATATAAGATGACCCCCCACTTTCCTGAACCCTACAAACATCATAAACTCTATAAACTGCACTTGGACTGCCACGGCATCGAGCACCTAAATATACGCAATCTTTATAGTCATTTACACTTAGTCATTCAAACTTGATAAAACTTCTCAATCTACTCAAACTTAGATGCTCGACCGTCCCCTCCTTCATCCCTTCATTACATCATAACATCATAACTTCACTCCCTCACCCCCTCATTCCTTCACCTTCTCCCACTCCACTTTTTTCACATTCCTATCCTTGCTATCAAACTCAATCCCAACAAGGTATATTGGTTTACCATATGATAAGTATTTCTCGAAATATCTCTTCTCCTTCAGTTGCTTCAATCCGTCACCACCGTCAACCTTAAACTCCATGACATAAATCGCTTCAGGGAAGATAACAGTAAGATCTATTCTGCCCTTATTCGTCACATCCTCACCAACTACATCCACCCCTAATCCCTTCATATAGGCATAAAATATCGATACATAATAACCCTCCTTCTCATACATCGGATTATTTGTAAAAAGATTATAAGGGATTGAAGCGTATAAAGATGTGAGGTTTGTCTTAAAGTTATTCAAATTCTGCCTACTCAATGTAAGGTATATGCTCTGCTTGATTGCTGGTGTTTCATTGGATTTGGAGATATAATCCGATATGCTACTCATCAATGATATCTGGACTTCGAGATTGGGGATACCCAAATAATAGAGAACCCCAAAAGGTGTCTGTTCGTAGTCTTTTATTGTCAAATACCCTGTCTGCCACATCAGAGTTTCTATTTCTATGTAATTTACATCGAAACTATCCAGCATCTGCTTGTCTTTGATAATATTTTCAAAGTCTGGTAAAAAGTAATTGTTTTTTTCGATTAGTTTTAATAAAAATGTTGTTGTCCCTGTTGAAAACCAATAGTTTTCATAGATATAACCTTTTGAGATAAACAGAAGAATGTCAAATGGATTATATACAGGTTCACCCAGCCACTTATAACCGTTATACCATCTTCTTATCTTTTCGTAATCTTGTCCTTTTAAATGCTCGGCAAATACTGTCTCTAAATCCCTATGAGTATAACCACAAATTGTGGCATACTTTTTATCTATTGTAATATCATCTAAATTGTTTAACCCGCTGAATAATGACATCTTTGAAAACTTCGATACCCCTGTCATGAAGGCAAATTTTATATATTCATCCGCACCTTTTATGACACCGTAGAAAGTCTTCAATTCATCCCTTATGTCTTTTGCTAACTCATGATTTTCGATGTTATCAAGAATAGGTTTGATGTATGCTGTAAAAAGTGGACACCAACATTAGAGTGTGTTATACTATAATG
>CAZFHX010000044.1:0-4247 GCA_964519265.1 uncultured Deferribacterales bacterium | reverse complement strand
TTATCAACCGCCTGTACAGAATACTCAGATTTATCTCTTTTCATATATCAGCTCCAATGAATTTTATAACCATATTTTATATTACAAATAATTTTATATAGTGTCAACCGAAAAATCTACTTTTTTCTAAAAATCCTCTTCAATTCTCCCACGATATAGTGCATATGAACCAACATAGCATCATAAGCCTTTTCGGGATCTCTTGCCTCGATGGCATTAAAGATATCTGTATGCTGTTTAAAAAGAGCCTCATGACTTTCTGGATTTGTATACATTCTCGATCTCACTTCATAGCTAACCTTTTCGATCCAGTAAAAAAGGTTTTTCATCAGATGGATCAGCATCACATTGTGCGTCCCATAGGATATGGCAAAATGAAAGTTTGCATCAGAAATATGCCCGATCTGCCCCTTCTCTTTAGCTTCCCTCATCTCCTCTAAATACTTTCTCATAGTCTCTATCTCTTCTTTTGTTGCCCTCAGAGCCGCCGTATGAGCCCCCCAAGTTTCAAGTATCTTCCTGATCTCCATTAGATCAAAAATAGCCTCATCCCTTTTTACAAACTCCTCTATAGCGGTATCGAGTATGCCATTAGTTATAGTTTTGACAAATGTTCCACCACCCTGCACTTGGTATAAAAATCCCTGTGCTTCTAACTTCTGAATTGCTTCCCTCAGCGATGTTCTACTTACCCCAAGTTCCAAAGCTAAATCCCTCTCTGGTGGTAATTTATCACCAGGTTTCAGTTTGCCCGACAAGATTATACTTTTGATCTGTTCGTACACTTCATCACTTATTTTTTTAGGCTTGATCTTTTGGAACATATATCACCTTTTGGTATTATCAATTTTATTTAAAGATTAATAAAGAAATTTATAGTAAAAATAATATTTTTTCAACTATTTTCTTGACTTTAGAAGATATTTCAACTAATTTGGTATGACCAAAAACCTTAAAGAGGTGTCTATGGACAACCAAACCTTAGAAAGATTCTTCAAATACTCATCCCTCGTATCCAACGAAAACATCGTTTTAGCAAAAAATGAATTACAAAACTTCATCTCTTCATGCTCTTACGACTATATACATCTACCATCACAAAATCTTTTTAAAAACTGCCCCATAGATGAAAGGGGGATCTCAAATGCATTGGTAGAAGCAGATGTTGGAATAGCCGAAACAGGTACGGTTGTAATCCTAAGCAAAAATGAACAATTGAGGCTTGCCACCTGCTTATCGGAGGAACTTCATGTTATCTTAAACATAAATAAAATTACCGATAGTTTAGATACTTTTTCAAAATTCCTCGAAGACAATATGAAAGAGGAAAGCAGCTATATCGCCTTCATTACAGGAGCAAGTAGAACAGCAGATATAGAAAGAGTTTTAACCATAGGTGTTCACGGACCTGTAAGAATGAAAGTGATCCTTGTAAACGAGGAGGTATAATATGCAATTAGAAGAGAAAATAAAAAAGAGTTTAAATGACCCCATTCTATACAAAAATTTAAAAAATTTTGCATCAGCATACAAAATATCAAGAATGAAGGCTTTTGAGGGACTTGATTTTGAAAATTTGGTATCAGAATTAAGTTCAAGAAAAAATCGAAATCGTTCTCAGATAATGGAACTATTCAACCTCTTCAAACAAAATGCTGAAAGATCTGGTGCCACAGTTTATCAAGCAAAAGATGGCAATGACGCCTGCAGATATATTGCAGAAGTATGCAAAAAACATAACACAGAGTATATAGTAAAATCGAAATCCATGACATCAGAAGAGATTAAGTTAAACGATTATTTAGAAAAAGAGGGGTTGAAACCTGTAGAAACCGATTTAGGGGAATGGATTTTGCAGATAGCCAAAGAGCACCCTTCCCACATGGTTATGCCAGCCATACACAAATCGAGACAACAGGTAGCAGAAATATTTAGAAAATACACCGGTGAAGAGATCCACGATGACGATATAGATAAAATGGTAAAGATAGCGAGAAAGTACCTCAGAGATTACTATTTTAAAGCAACGGTGGGTATTACCGGAGCAAATGTTGCTGTAGCAAATAGCGGTGCCATAGGCATAGTGACAAACGAAGGCAATGGAAGACTTACCTCTACAGTTCCACCTGTTCACATTGTACTTTTAGGTTATGAAAAACTTGTGGCAGACTTCGACGAGGCTCTAAGAGTCATCAAACTACTACCCAAAGCTGCAACAGGTCAGATAATAAGCACCTATGTCACATGGATAAAGGGGCAAAATCCATCATCCAAAAATCCAACAGGACAAAAAGAGACACACTTTGTTTTCCTTGACAACGGAAGGTTAAAATTCTTTGACCACCCAATACTTAAAGAAGCTTTAAAATGTATCAGATGTGGTAGCTGTGCCAATATCTGCCCCGCATACGAAATGGTTGGCGGACACACATTTGGTCATATCTATATCGGAGCCATCGGTTCGATACTTACAAGAATGTTCCACGATGAAGAGGCAGCAAAAGATATACTAAAGCTTTGCATAGGCTGTAAAGCCTGCTCAAAATTCTGCCCTGCCGGTATCGACTTGCAGGGTATCATTACAGACCTTAATATCGAGATGTCAGAGAAATTTGGCATACCAACCACAAAAAAATTCATTTATAGAAAAGTAATCGCTAACCCATCTGTGTTTAAATCAGCAATGAAAATAGGTTCTCTCCTGCAAACTCCTTTATTATCCAAAGACAAAATACATATTTCTAAAGCACCTCTACCAAAAGAAAAGGATTTTAGAGTTTTACCGTCAATAGCCACCAAAACTTTCTCAGAAATCTACCAAGAGATAAAAACAAACACTGAAAACAAAGGTAAAAAAGTATTTTTCTACCCTGGATGTGCAGTGGAATACTTCTATCCATACATGGGGAAAGCCCTTGTAAATGTTTTAAGCAAAGTAGGCATAAAAGTTGATATCCCAGAAAAACAGGTTTGTTGCGGACTTCCTGCAATTCACGCCGGGGATGGCACAGCAGGTAGAACAACGATAATGAAAAACCTCGATTACATGCCAGACCCATCGGAGTATGATGCTATTTTGGTACTATGTCCCAGCTGCGGCATGGCAATAAAAAAAGATTTTCCAAAATATACACAAGACGGCGAAGCAAAACACAATTTTGCCAAAAATTTATCCCCAAAGATTAAATCTTTCAGAGAGTATATGGAACATTTAGGGATCGAATTAAAGGTAAAAGATGACCTAAAAGTAACATACCACACCCCTTGTCATCAAGGTAGAGGGCTGGGTAGTTCAGCAGAAGGTTATCTCAGATCCTTGTTAGGTGAAAATTTCATCCCTTTAAAAGACAGCAATGTTTGCTGCGGATTTGGTGGAAGTTACTCCATCGATTTTGCTGGTATTTCAAAAGGTATTTTAGATAAAAAGATAGAAAACATCCTCGAAACAAAGGCTGACCTAATTCTCACAGATTGCCCTGGATGCGTAATGCAGATAGAGGGAGGCATTCTTAAAAAAGGATTAAATTTACAAGTAATGCACATTTCAAATTTCTTCGAAAAATATGTGGAGATAAAGCAAAAATAGAAAGGTGGGTTTACACCCACCTTTTAAAACTCACGCCCAAATCTTACTAAAATCGAAGTCAAACTTACACTCTTTCAATTCAAAACTGAACTGCTCCTTTTCGAAGTCCCCTACCTTGATATATTTACCATCTTTAAGTTTATAAATTTTGGCAATTTTATCTTCAGGATCAACAAGTACGAAGTATTCTACCCCTTCACTCTCATAAATACTAAACTTTAAATTTCTATCCTTCAACGCCGTTGAGGGTGATAGTACCTCAAAAATTACTGATGGTGCTTTCGTAATGTACGATTTATTCTCTATTTCAAAACACACAACCATATTGTCCGGTTGAAGAACCGTATCGTCAGATATTTTCCAGTCAACTGGCAAAAGAGCGATACATTTCTCGCAATTTTTTAAAGATTCTTTTAACTGCCAAGCAATATTATTACTCACAATCTGATGAGGAATAGATGGAGACGGTGACATGGCGTAAGGGATACCATGTATAAGCTCCCATTTGCCTTCCCAACGCTTATAGTCATCATAGCTATATCTCGGAAGATAATCTAAACTAATTCCCTTCATATTTATCATAATACACAGTTCAAAAAATTTTTCAATCAAAAAATCCATAAAAAATATGAAATTCTTATTGTAAAAACTACTTTAAAAG
>CAZFHX010000043.1:0-7359 GCA_964519265.1 uncultured Deferribacterales bacterium | reverse complement strand
AAATTTCAAGAAATGTTTTCTAAAAGAGATAAAACAAGTTATCAAAAAAAAATATTAGTAGAAAAATCAAGAAAAATCATAGCAGTTTCGGAAAATACAAAAAAAGATCTGATAGATATTTTTGGAGTAAACGAGTCTAAAATTGAAGTTATTTATCATGGAAATTCTATGTACATCAATAATGATCAAGTTTTTAATTTCGAATTACCTTCAGAATATTTACTTTTTGTTGGTTCTCGTGGTGGATATAAGAATTTTAATAGATTTATCAGAAGTATAAATATGTTATTGAAAGATGATGAAAGTCTTTTTGTTGTATGTGTTGGAGGTGGCCAGTTTAATGAACTTGAGAAACAACTTTTTTTAGAGCTAGGTATAAACAAAAGAATTCTTCAGTATGATTTAGATGATAAGACCTTATCTTATTTTTATAAAAAAGCAATTGCTTTTGTGTTTCCTTCACTATATGAAGGTTTTGGTATTCCAATTTTGGAGGCATTTGCTTGTGGTTGCCCTGTAGTATGTAGTAATATAAGTTCATTACCAGAGATAGCGGGGGATGGGGCTTATTATTTTGATCCATACAGTGAAGATTCTATTAAAGATTCAGTTAGAAAAGTGCTTGAAAATCCTTATTTAAGAAAGCAATTAGTGTTTAATGGTTGTGAAAGACTAAAACAATTTTCATGGCAAAAAACAGCAGAGAAAACCAAAAAAATATATGATAGTATTTTATAATTAAGAAATTAGAAGAATTAGCAGAAAATTTTGACAGTCATATAGATACAAGAAAAATATATAAAACTTTACAAGGAGATTTATTTATCTGATAAATTTGAGTAGTTTTATTTTTTTTAAGTTTCAACACGATTCGTACAATGGAGTTTAAAATTCTATCAGTTTGTACAAATTACTTTACAAAATACCTATTTAATGCTATTATTGTTTACTATCTTATACGAGGATCTAATGATAGAGATCTTACACCATGATCTAAAAGTAGCATTGTTTGTCCAAGATGGCAAAAACTACACCATTGATTATCAAACTTCGGATATTAAAGAATCGCTCGCTTTATCACTTCCAAATACCCAAAAATACTACCACTATACCCACCGTTTCCCTCCATTTTTGGAGAGCTTTTTGCCAGAGGGGTATTTGTATGAGATATTTAAAAATCTATTATCAAAAGAGTATGGAAGAGTAGATGATTATCTGATGTTTTCAATTCTTTGTGACAATATAAAATCAAGGTTAGAGTTTAAAAGTAATTTAAAAGATAGTTTAAGGTTTCCTGATTTTGATATCGATGATATCTTGAAAAATGATACAAAGGATACTTTTAACCATCTTTTGCACACTTTTTTAAATAAAAATGCCATAAGCGGAGTACAACCGAAAACAATAGCCCTTTTAAAAGAAAAAGAGAAGTTTGAAAGCAAGGAGTATATCATCAAAACTTGGGGTGATGAGTATCAGGATTTGGCACTCAATGAGTATTTTTGTCTTAGAGCAGTAGCAAAAGCCGGTGTGAAAACAGCCAATGTGAAATTGTCGAAAAACAATAAGTTCTTAGTCGTGGAAAAATTCACCCTAAAAGACGGTGGGGGTTTTTATGGATTTGAGGAGATCTTATCGCTTATGGATAAAAATAGAGAGAATAAATACGATGGTAGTTATGAACAAGTGGCCAAAGTGATCTATTCATTTACGACAAATAAAAAAGAGTCTATGGTGGCATTTTATAAAACTGTGGTGATGAACTATCTACTAAAAAATGGAGATGCACATCTAAAAAACTTCGGACTACTTTTTGATGATGATTTTGAAAACATATGGTATTCGCCTGTCTACGATGTGGTAAATACTGTTGTGTATGTTCACAGAGATAAACCAGCCCTGATGCTTGATGGCAAAAAGATATGGCATTCCCGAGATACTCTTATCAAATTTGGACAAAAGAGTTGCCTATTGAGTCTAAATGAAGCTAAGAATTACTATGATGAGTGCATTGAGGCCCTCAAATGGGCAATAGATGAGCTTGAGAATTATTTAGAGATACATCCAGACTTTAAAATCGGCAAAATGATGAGGGATAGCTGGATGCTGTCGCTTCTTGATAAACCAACAAAGGTGATAGATGATGATACTATCAGAGCTTGGCGAAACTATTAAAACATTACGAAAACAAAAAGCACTTTCACAAGAAGAACTCTCTAAGATGTGCGGTATATCAAGAACGACACTATCAAAGCTTGAAAACGGCTATCTTGCCAATATCAGCATTGTAACGATAAACGAGATTCTCTCAAAGTTGGGGTATGAGATAGATGTTAAGCCGGCTAATCCTTTTAAAAAATTATGAATGTTGAATGTTGAATTTTGAATTGTGGAAAGACAGATATGATAATTTTGAATGTTGAATGTTGAATGTTGAATGTTGAATGCTGGGTGGTTGATGTTTATAGGATGGGATTTAGATGTTGACAATTGGTAGTTTAAAAGTTATTTTTAGAAGTGGAGGTGGTGAATGGTGATTGGTCGAGCACCTGAGATGATCAGTTTTATATATTTTAACTAACTCACTGTTGACATGTATATTAGAATTGGTGAAATTGTAAGCCAGGTGCTCGATTGGTGATTGGTAACTTGTAACTTGTAACTAATCACCAATAACCAATAACTAATAACTAATAACTAATAACTAATAACTAATAACCAATAACCAATAACCAATAACCAATAACTAATATTTCAGGAGATGTTATGTCAAACAAGAAAATTGCTTTAATTACAGGTATTACCGGGCAGGATGGTTCATATCTTGCTGAATATTTATTAAATTTAGGTTATGAGGTGCATGGGATAAAAAGAAGGTCGTCCCTTTTCAATACAGAGAGAATAGATCATTTATATAAAGATCCCCATGAAGAAAAAACTAATTTTTTCCTCCATTACGGCGATTTGACAGATAGTCTTAGTGTGACAAGTATTATACAAAAGGTTCAACCTGATGAAATATACAATTTGGCGGCACAATCCCATGTGGCTGTTAGTTTTGAGCAGCCCGAATATACCGCACAGATAGATGCTCTTGGTACATTGAGGGTTCTTGAAGCTGTGAGGTTATTGAAATTGATTGATAAAACCAAGATTTATCAGGCATCTACTTCCGAATTATACGGCAAAGTTCAAGCAATTCCACAAAATGAAAAAACACCTTTTTATCCAAGAAGCCCTTATGGTGCTGCTAAAATATACGCATATTGGATTACTGTAAATTATCGCGAATCTTATAACATGTTTGCCTGCAATGGTATTCTTTTTAACCATGAATCTCCTGTAAGAGGTGAGACTTTTGTTACAAGAAAGATTACGAGGGGATTATCGAGAGTGCTTTTGGGACTTGATAAGAGAATATATTTGGGTAATCTAAATGCGAAAAGGGATTGGGGGCATGCAGAGGATTTTGTAAAAGGGATGCATATGATCTTGCAACAGTATACCCCTGATGATTTTGTACTTGCCACCGGTAAAACAACCGAGATAAGGGAATTTATTGTAAAGTGTGTTAATGAGCTTGGAATTAATATAGAATTTTCCGGTAAAGGTTTGGATGAAAAGGGTATTATTACGGGTGTGTATGATGAACAGAGACTTTACAAATGGTTATTGGGTATAGGTATCGAAGAAAGTAGCGCCCAGAGAATTGTGCAGAAGATCAAAAACCTTAATGGAAAAGATATAATTGCAGTGGATAAAAAGTATTTTAGACCTGCTGAGGTAGATATATTACTTGGTGATGCTACAAAGGCAAAAGAGAAATTAGGTTGGGAGCCGAAAAAGACTTTGGATGATTTAATTAAAGATATGCTACAATACGATTTGAAAAAGAGTTACAGAGAGCTTGTTTTGAAGGAATGTGGGTTTGAGGTGCCGAGGAGTTGTGGGGTTTAAATAATGTTGAATGTTGAATGTTGAATTATAAAAAGGCAATTATAAATTTTGAATGTTGAATTTTGAATGATGGATTAAAAAATGCAATTATAAATTTTGAATGTTGAATTTTGAATGAAATTATGGAACGGTAGGTTTATGGGTAGTGAGAATGTGATATTGGGTAGGTCTTTTGATTTTGCGGTGAAGGTGATTCACATTTATCAATATCTTTGTGATGTAAAGAAAGAATTTGTGTTGTCTAAGCAACTATTGAAAAGTGGGACTTCTATAGGTGCTAATATAAATGAGGCTCAAGCAGCACAGAGTAAATCAGATTTTATTTCAAAAATGAGCATTGCCAGTAAAGAGGCAAGAGAAACGAAATATTGGATAGATTTGTTGGTTAAAACAGAGTATTTGAATCCTGACGATGAGCAAATCAAAACAATGATAGAAGATATTGATGACATTATAAAGATTATTACTAAAATTGTGAAATCAAGCAAGGAAAACAAAAGAAATGTTAAATGTTGAATTAAGAATTTTGAATTATTTATATAGTGAATTATACTATAAATTAAAAATTTTGAATTTAAAATTAATAATTTCATATTTTGGGGAGTTGTTTAAAAATGTCTGAAAGTAAAAATTTAAATAATAATTGTACATCAGTTCCTTCAAATTCAACATTCAACATCCAAAATTTAAAATTGATTTTCAACAATTCAAAATTCAACATTCAAAATTCAAAATTAAAAATTTTCGTTGCCGGTGGTACAGGGCTTGTGGGTAGTGCTCTCATTAGAAAATTAATTGAGAAAGGTTATACAAATATAATTGCCAATTATCACAATAGAGCACCCATCGAGCACCTGACTCACAATATTACCGATTCTAATACCCATATCAAAGGCGAGTCAGTTCAAACACATAAAAAAGATCATCTCAGGTGCTCGACCAATCACAATTTACCAATCACCTGGCTCCAACTCAACCTTACAGACCAGAAGGCAGTTATCGAATTTTTTGAAAAGCATCGCCCAGATATAGTGTTTCTTGCGGCAGCAAAGGTAGGTGGGATTGTTGCAAACAACACATATAGAGCAGATTTCATTTATGAGAATTTGCAGATACAAAATAATGTGATACACTTTAGTTATAAATATGGAGTTAGAAAGTTGCTTTTTTTGGGTTCTACATGTATATACCCAAAAAATTGTCCTCAACCTATCAAAGAGGAGTATTTGCTCACCAGTGAACTTGAATACACCAATGAACCGTATGCTATTGCAAAGATTGCAGGGATAAAAATGTGCGAAAGTTATAATTTACAGTATGGTACAAATTTTATATCGGTAATGCCCACAAATTTATATGGACCTTATGATAATTTCGATTTGGAAAAATCACATGTGTTGCCTGCTCTAATTAGAAAATTCCATCTTACAAAACTTTTGAGGGAAAAAAGATATGACGAGGTTGTTTCTGACTTAAAAGTAAAGAATATTGAGGAGGCAAGAGAGTATCTATTAAAGTTTGGTGTGACTGAAAATAGTGTAGAAATATGGGGGACAGGCAAGCCGAGACGGGAGTTTTTATATTCAGACGATATGGCCGATGCCTGTGTGTTTTTAATGGAGAATGTAGATTTTCAAGACTTAGTGAGACTTAAACTTAACCACCAATCACCCATCGAGCACCTTACAAAAATATCCACTTACCAATCACCAGTTACCAATAACAATTTACCAAACACCAATCCCCAATCACTAATCACTAATTACCACTCACCAGTTACTACTTACCAATTACCAATCACCAACACCCACATCAATCTCGGGACCGGAAAAGACCTTTCGATAAAAGAACTAGCCGAACTTATCAAGGATATAGTTGGGTTTGATGGGGATATAGTTTTTAATCCCTCAAAACCTGATGGCACATTTCAAAAGCTGACAGATGTATCTAAACTACATTCTTTGGGCTGGAAACATAAGGTTGAACTTGAAGAAGGGATAAAAATGGTGTATGAATGGTATAAAAATTGCTAAAATATTAAGATGCCATAAATGACAGATATTATTAGAAAATTTAGAAAATATAATATTGATGAATTATTAGTTGTCATAATTACCCAATTTATTGTAGTTTTAACTAGCTTTATAAATGTCAAATTGATGACAAATGTCTTAACAGTTGGCGATTATGGATTATATAACATAGTTCTATCTTTTTCTTTTTTATTTTCACTCATTCCTTTTTCTTCCTTTGATCAAGCAGTAGCAAGGTATTGGTATGAATATCATGATAAAAAAATTTATTTTACTAATATCATAATTATTTATTTATTTTTTATTATAGTTTGTTGCATATTTAGTTTTTTTCTTGTTTATATAATCAGAATCGATTTTTTGAATGACATCAAGATGTTATTTGTTTGGGTACTTTTTTTTTCTATACTAAATGTTATGAGAAACTTTTTATTAAATATAGAAAATAATAAAAGAAACAGGAAAAGTGTCCTTCTCTCGAGATTGTTAGAAGGTGTTCTTAAAATTTTATTTCTTTATCTTTTGTTTGTTTATGGTAAGAATTGTGTTTCTGTGCGTAATATACTTGTTCTTGTTTGTATTATTTATGTTATAGATATTACAAGGTTATTGATCATTAATAGTAGTAATTTTGACTTCAAATACTTTAATTATGTTGTTTTGAGAGAAATATATGATAAATTAAATCATTTTAGTATGCCTTTACTAAAATGGGCTTTTTTTGGATGGTTTACTTTGAATGCTCCATTGTGGATTGTTAAAAATTTTTTTCCTAAAGATATCTTAGGATACTATAGTTTTTATAATAATTTAGCTATTCTTATACCATCTCAAGTTGTTAGTATTTTTGGTTCATTTTTGTTGCCTGTATATTATGAAAAATTTAACGATAATAAAAAAAATATATCGCAAATTCAAAAAATGATTTTTATGTTTTTGTTACCTTTTTTTATTATTACATTTTTTATAATTAAGCAGTTTGGGTTTAAATTAACTACTATACTCTCTAATATTAATTATGTTACAGAGGTTTGGATGTTAGAAATTTTGTATATATGTTATGTAGTTTTTTATTGTGGGCAGTTTTTTACAATAGAAATATTCGTGTATAAAAGAACTGATACTTTATTGTTAGCAAATATTATTCCATCTTTAATTATTGGAGTTAGCATTTTTTTTGTAAATAACAAGGTATATTGTCTATTTGTGTTTATTTTTATTTCTTATTTGAGTTACTTTTTATTGGTTTTGAATGAAGTTATTAAATATAGAAAAACCTTGACTTGATAGAACAAAAAATATAAAGATTTTTTAAGGAGTCAACTATAAATTTTAACAGGTCAGAGGTTCTATAAAATGTTGTTTTTTA
>CAZFHX010000042.1:0-9342 GCA_964519265.1 uncultured Deferribacterales bacterium | reverse complement strand
AAGGGGGGTTTGACAAAATGCCCTTGCAAGTTATTGAAGAATTATGTATAAAAAAAGGGTAGAGTCGTTGTAGACATCCTCACCGGTGGGGACTGAGACAACTCCACCTCAAGATCCAGTGGAATGTAAATTGTCGTTGTAGACATCCTCACCGGTGGGGACTGAGACTCCTAAGACTACTTTTCTGGGACACTGAGCAACGTCGTTGTAGACATCCTCACCGGTGGGGACTGAGACAATGCTGGCGACCCTGCGGGTTGAACAATGTAGTGTCGTTGTAGACATCCTCACCGGTGGGGACTGAGACTTTGAAGAAAAACAATAAATCTAGTTTTATTAATTGTCGTTGTAGACATCCTCACCGGTGGGGACTGAGACGAGACTATTTTTTCTTGTCTTTTTCTCTTTTCTGTCGTTGTAGACATCCTCACCGGTGGGGACTGAGACGAAGAAGGCGTAAAGCCCGTGTTTCTTTAAATAGGTCGTTGTAGACATCCTCACCGGTGGGGACTGAGACGACAGTTTTTCTTGATGATGCAACCCTAAAAAGAAGTCGTTGTAGACATCCTCACCGGTGGGGACTGAGACACTGTAGTTTTTTCCGAATCTCCCCAAAACTTGAAAGTCGTTGTAGACATCCTCACCGGTGGGGACTGAGACGATTAAAGCGAGTTCTACGTTCTGCGTTCTGCGTTCAAAGTTGGAGAATTCAAGGGTTTTTCAAGGATACAAGATGACTTATAGTCGATGTAAGTAGATTTGATCGAAATTGCTATAAACGCAACAAACCCCATAAACTCATCAACCCAATTTACCGGTGGGGACTGAGACAATAAAATATGATTTTACCTTATGGTTTTCTGATTTTTGATTTAAATGATCGAACTTAAAAAGGAAGAAAATGTCAAAGTGTCAAAATAGCAAAACTATACTGTAAAGTATCTTAATTATACAATTTGAATATATTTTACAGTTTCATAACTTAAAATATCACATAGATTATTGTACGCTTATATAAGTTGTCTCCTTACTAATTTTGTCTATATCTTCTTTGTAGCTTTTTAATAATTTGATATAATAAGATATATCATAATCCCCGTTATTTGAAGGGTATGGTTGACCGTTTTTCATCGTGAAATAGTAAGTGACCCTTTCACCCTCTTTTCCTAAGTGTGAAAGTTGTTTCTCGCCCTTACGGATTGTTCTTGTTATAGTCAGTTTCTCCAGTGGTATCCGACGGTTTATGATGTCATCTTCCAATTTTGAAAAGTATTCTGATTCTTTACCCTCCAACGACGCCTTGATATACCCAACATAAAATTCTTTTTCCAATTGTGTTCTATCACGACTTGCAAACTTACCTTTCAACTCAACACGGCCGTCATTATGAATAATTATGTAGTTTTTCTTTCCAGCAACAAGCACCGTAGCACCATCAAACTCAACATCGATATTTATACCCTTAGGTAAGGATTTTTGAACCTCTTTGACAACCACCCCGTTATCATCAGAATAAAAAAAATCCCGTCTGTATCAGCCTCACAAACAACACCGCCACACGATTCAACGGTTTTTATCATATGCTTGAGAATCTCTCTACCGTAAGCCGTAACCTTTGCCGCCGCTTGATAGTCATTAAAAGCAACTTTTTCAGTCCCTAAAAACCCGTAAGCCGAATTGATAATAACCTTTAGAGCCGATTGCATACGCTTAGCCTCAACATCCCCTTTCTTAGCCAATTCCTTCAATCTCAATCGCTCATCGGTTAGATATTTGAGAACGCTCAACATCTTAGCATCCTTATCTTTTCGGCTATGAACACGGTAATTCAACATGATGCTTGGGTAAAGACTTTGAACGTCAATCTTGCAACAATTACGATATAATCCTTGTTTAGCCCAACACAGACCACCTTCATAATCAACCTTATCATCGGCCATCGGAGTATCACGATAAAACCCTTGAACTATGGCATTCCATTTTGACGCATTACCACGATATACCAAATCATAAATTGACCATTTTGGTAATACGGATTTCTGATAGTAATATGAAGGTAAAAGGTGATTAAGCAACAGAGCCGTATCGTCTAAATCATATTTCAAATACTCAATTATCTTCTCATATCGGCCGTTAACGTATTCATCCTTGATTTCATCGGCCGTAAGCTCCAGTCTTCTTTCATCACGTAAGCCCAATTCAATTGTTGCATTTTTTAGGTTATAACTCGTCAACTTCCTTGCTATAAAATCGTGCATGGCCACGAGATGATAAGTATCTATTATTGAAATATTTTTGAAAAAGTAAGGGTAAAATTTGATTTCATTTCCATTGTGCTTTGTATTTGTTAAGGTTATACTATTTGTGGAAATTTTGAAAGGATGTTTCAACTTATAATGTTCACACCTCGAAACAATAAAAGGCAGGTCAAACTCGAAGATGTTATGACCTGCCAATATATCGATTTTTTGATTATTCAGAAACGTTAAAAACTGCTTTAACATCCCCTTTTCATCTGTGTTTTGCTGGGTGAAGAAATGGTATTCATTATCAATCTTTAAACCTATTGCTATGATGTTGTGTTTTTTTTTACATCAAGTTCTGTTGTTTCGATATCAAGTATAGCCGTTTTCAGACTATCGAAAGGCTCAACCTTTGAAGGTTCAAATTTTTCAATCTCGTTGTTGGATATTTGAAATATATCAAGGTTATCAGGAACTTTTTCTTCTATGTCAGCTTGAGAAATATCAAAAAAAGTAGTTTCGATGTTTTCATTTGTTTCTTCGGATGTAAATGTAGTTCTGATTTCGTAAGTTTCATTTTGTACATTGATGAGGTATAATATCTCACCAATCTGTTCGACAATGGATTGTGTTATTTGATAACCACGCTTACCATATTTTCTGATAGGCTCAGGTTTGGATCTTTTTCGTTGTTCTATTTTTGACTCAATCCAACTTTCGATCTCGCTATCAAGCCATGCTGCAGTTCTCTTACTCAATTTGATTGGTTTAGGAAAGTCACCTTGCTGAATAAGTGCATATACACTCGATTTTGGTAGACCAACTTTTTTTGATACATCTTTGATTCTAAGAAAAATCATAAGTATTTACCTCCCAATGTAGTAATTTTTTAGATCTCATCAAAATTTTTTATGATTTCGAAGCATAATATAGTGCATCATAGAAAAAAATAAACTGTAATTAAGAGAATTTAGTTCTATATCGAATACCGCAAGATTAAGTATACTGTTGATTTAGTAATTTCTAACTAATCTTTTTATCCTTGCAACAAACAACAACTTGTAATATATTGCTAAACAGAACTCTGAGGTGAAATAATCCATGAAAAAACTACCGATAGGCATTTCGACTTTTGAAGAGATCATTACTGAAAACTATGTGTATGTGGATAAGACAAAAGAAGCGTTTGAACTAATAGACAACGGTAAATATTATTTTCTCTCCCGCCCCCGCAGGTTTGGTAAATCTTTATTTTTAGATACACTGAGAAATGTATTTGAAGGAAAAAAGGAGCTTTTTGAAGGGCTATACATATATGACAAGTGGGATTGGAGCAGAAAATACCCTGTAATAAGAATTAGTTTTAACACTGGCGATTTTGATTCTTTAGATGGTTTGAAACAAAGGATTAGGGAGATTCTTGATATCAACCAGAGAGACTTGGGAGTTGAGTGCCGTGAAGGATTGTCCATCGAGGGATGTTTCGAAGAACTGATTTATCAGGTTCATAAAAAATATAATCAAAGAGTAGTCATTCTTATCGATGAATATGACAAACCGATCCTTGATAATATTGAAAATACGGATTTAGCGAAAAAATTAAGGGATCAATTGAAAAAGTTTTACTCTGCCATAAAAGGTTCTGATGAGTATATCAAATTTACTTTTATGACAGGGGTATCGAAGTTTTCAAAAGTATCACTCTTCAGCGGACTGAACAACTTAGATGATATAACTATCAATCCAAATTATGCCACGATCTGTGGTTATACCCATAGAGATTTAGAAACTGTATTTGCAGAGCATCTAAGGGGACAAGATTACGAAAAAATACGAAGATGGTATAATGGCTACAAATGGCTGGGTGAACCTGTATATAATCCTTTTGAGATACTCCAATTTATTTCGAATAATTTTCTATATCGCAATTATTGGTTTTCTACAGGAACACCTACATTTTTGCTGAAACTAATTGAACAAAACAACTATTTTTTGCCAGATTTTGAGAATATCATCAAAGATGATTCTTTGATAGATAAATTTGATGTTGGACAAATCGATTTAGAGATTTTGATGTGGCAGACAGGGTATTTGACGATTGATAGTTATGAAACTATACTTGAAAAGATGGAATACAAACTAAAGATACCAAATCTCGAAGTCCAGCAGTCATTGTTTGGAGTAATTGCGGACTATATCACAAAGACTAACAACTATTCAAAAAATTATAGTAATGTTGTTAGATCGTTATTGTCTAAAAATTTTGATGATTTCGAGAAACACCTTCTTTCTATCTACGCATCTATCCCCTACAATCATTTCACAAACAACCCGATGTATGAAAAAGAGGGTTATTATGTGTCGATATTCTATGCTTACATGAAGGGTATGGGAGTGGATGTAATCGGTGAAGATGTCACAAATAAAGGCAGAATCGACCTTACCATTATCTTCCCAGAAGCAATTTATATTATGGAGTTCAAGGTTGATGGGAATGATGGATTGAAGCAATTGAAGGAGAGAAAGTATTTTGAGAAATATTTATCCTACGGTAAACCGATATATCTTATTGGAATTGAGTTTGACAGTAAAGACAGAAATGTAAAAAATGTGGAGTGGGAGAGGGTTTAGGCAAAGGCATTCAATTATTTTTCGACTCTATTATCCTGATTTCTTCATCTGTAAGATCGTATAACTGATACAAGATGCCCCCTTTTGTCAAGGCTTTTTTTCATAAATTTTAATTTTTCTTCATTCATGCTATTTCAATAGTGGTGATTATTATTGAACCATTTTCATACCTCCTTCTAACTATTTCAAAGAACTCATATTAATAATATGAGGAGGTTCTTATACACTATGGCTGGATCATGAAATGATGATTGTCGTTTAGATGTGAGCTTATTGATAATGTCAAACAAATGACAAAATGATAATTGATTGTTAGAAATAGTAATTTTACTCTAATTTGACGTTTTGACGTTTACATAAAAGGAATTTGAACAAAAAATTATAAGTTTTTTTGAGTATATGGTATTGTTTTGGATGCTGAATAATAATATAGGAAACCATGAAATGTCGAAGGTTGATTTATTCAACTTATATGCTATAATCAATCTATGAATAGGGACGAGCTTATTGCAAAACTTAAAGCATTATCTGTTGAATTAAAACAACGTTACGATATTCAAGATATATATCTCTTCGGGTCATTTGCTACGGATACACAGAAAAAGAAAAGCGATGTTGATATTGCTATACGAACGGATATCGTTGATTATTTCAAACTATGTGAGATAAAAAGATTGATAGAAAGACGATTAAAGCGTAAGGTTGATCTCGTGAGGATAAGAAAAGACTTAGGCCAACGTTTCTTAGAAAAGATTGAAAAGGAAGGGGTAAGGGTTGGATAAAAGCCTAATCGTTGAGATACTTGAAAGGATGCTTTCGGATATCAACAAGATAAAATCTAAGTGTGTTGAAATTAAGGCACCAGAGGACTTAAGGGATTCTGATGTGTTGGATGTTATTTGTATGAGATTAATATCAATCGGTGAGTCTGTGAAGTCTATAGACAAGCTTACGAATAGGCAACTCTTAAGCAAGTTTAATGAAATAAGTTGGAGAGACTTAAAGGGTATGAGGGACTTTATAGCTCATCAGTATTTTAGGGTTGACGCAGACATAATTTATGATATATGTAAGCAACACTTAGAGGCATTAGAAAGGGTTGTTTATAAGGTTTTAGACTATATCAAACATCCCTATCATTAAAATTTAGGGGTATTTATTGGGGTATTTTTTAGGGGGTATAATGGAGGGATGTCAACATTGAGGCGACTCCTCAGCAGGAGCAACTCTCCTCAATTGCGCCCCTAAAACATTATATCCTAAACAGCAGGAATATCAAGTACTTTTGATAAACTTTCGTCAATTTTATTCCTATTTGTTAAATTACCACTAAATTACTACTTGACACTTGAAAAATGTTTCTTTATATTGATAAGCTCTTTTAATAGGTATCAGTATGTTTGTGCTTAAAAACGACAAAAATGTTTGTAGATAAAATCGGAGGTGCTAAGTGCCAACTTTGAATCAATTAGTGAGACATGGCAGAGAGGTAGTTTTGAATAAAACTAAATCCCCTGCTCTTAAGAACAATCCCCAGAAAAGAGGGGTATGTGTAAGGGTGTATACTACTACACCAAAGAAGCCAAACTCTGCGTTGAGAAAGGTAGCGAGAGTTAGATTGGTAAACGGGATTGAAGTAACTGCATATATTCCCGGAATTGGACATAACCTACAGGAACACTCCGTTGTTTTGGTAAGGGGTGGTAGGGTTAAGGACTTGCCTGGTATCAGGTATAAGATCATCAGAGGTACTTTGGATACTGCTGGAGTGAAAAACAGAAGTAAGAGCCGTTCGAAGTATGGCGTAAAAAAAGCTAAGAAGTGAGAGGGTATTTTAAATGGCTAGAAGAAGAGTTGCTAAAAAAAGAGAAGTTTTACCAGATCCAGTTTACGGTGAGGTAGTTGTTACAAAGTTTATCAATAGCCTTATGTACGATGGTGAAAAATCTGTTGCTGAAAAGATTTTTTATGATGCCATGGAGATTATTAAGGCTAAAACTGGAGAAGATGGTATAACTGTGTTTAAAAAGGCTATGGAAAATGTTAAACCACTCCTTGAGGTTAAGTCGAGAAGAGTGGGTGGTGCTAACTATCAGGTTCCTGTGGAAGTAAGGGCTGATAGAAAACAGGCTCTTGCGATAAGATGGATTATCTCTGCCGCAAGGAATAGGAAAGAGAAAGGTATGACAGAGAGATTGGCCTCCGAATTGATGGATGCTTATGCAAACAAAGGTGCTGCTGTAAAGAAGAGAGAAGATACTCACAAGATGGCAGAAGCAAACAAAGCCTTTGCTCATTTCAGATGGTAATGGGAGGAAAAAGTGCCTAGACAGTACCCTTTGGAGAAGCAGAGAAATATAGGTATCATGGCTCACATAGATGCCGGTAAAACTACGACTACCGAAAGGATCCTTTACTATACCGGTGTAAACTACAAGATAGGTGAGGTTCATGAAGGTACAGCCACGATGGACTGGATGGAGCAGGAGAGGGAAAGGGGTATCACCATCACTTCTGCGACAACCCAGTGCTTTTGGAATGGCTATAGGATAAACATTATCGATACCCCAGGGCACGTTGACTTTACCATCGAGGTTGAAAGATCCCTTAAGGTTCTCGACGGTGCCTGTGCTGTATTTTGTGCTGTAGGTGGTGTTGAACCACAGTCTGAAACTGTATGGAGACAGGCAGATAAATACAGGGTTCCAAGGATAGCCTTCGTAAACAAAATGGACAGGGTTGGTGCCGATTTTTATAATGTTATTAAAATGATGGTGGATAGGTTAGGTGCCAAGCCTTTGCCAATTCAGATCCCGATTGGAGTAGAAGATAAGTTTGTGGGTGTTGTAGATCTTGTAAAAATGAAGGCTGTAGTTTGGGAAGGGGATCAGCTTGGTGCCAAGTATGAATACAGGGATATACCTGCAGAGTACATGGAAAAAGCTGAGGAATACCGCACACAGCTTGTTGAAAGGGTTTGTGAAATAGATGAAGAATTAATGAATAAATACTTTGAAGGGGAAGAGATCACAGAGCAGGAGCTGAAGACTGCTATCAGGAAAGGAACAATTGAGATACAGTTTACCCCTGTAATTTGTGGTACTGCATTTAAGAATAAAGGTGTACAACTTCTTTTGGATGCTGTTGTGGATTATCTTCCTTCTCCACTTGACATCCCACCAGTGAAGGGTACAGATCTAAATGGAAATGAGGTATTAAGGCACACAAGTGACGATGAGCCTTTTGCAGCGTTAGCTTTTAAGATTATGACAGATCCATACATGGGTCAGCTTACATACTTTAGGGTATATTCCGGCTGGTTGGAGGCTGGAAGCTATGTACTTAACTCCACAAAGGGTAAAAAAGAAAGGATTGGTCGTCTTCTCAAGATGCATGCCAACAAAAGAGAGGAGATCAAAGAGATCTATGCAGGGGATATATGTGCCACTGTTGGATTGAAATATACAATCACTGGTGATACACTTTGTGATGAGAATAATCCTGTAATTTTGGAGTCTATGGAGTTTCCAGAGCCAGTTATCTCTGTTGCCATCGAACCTAAAACGAAAGGTGATCAGGATAAACTTTCCATGGCTCTTAATAAATTGGCTCAGGAAGACCCATCTTTTAGAGTAAAAGTGGACGAGGAGACTGGTCAGACAATTATTTCCGGTATGGGTGAGCTTCACCTTGAGATCATAGTAGATAGATTGATGAGGGAATTCAAGGTTGAGGCAAATGTTGGTAATCCTCAAGTTGCTTACAGGGAAACTATTAAGAAAAAATCCTCTTACGAATCGAAATACATTAAGCAGAGTGGTGGTAGAGGTCAGTATGGACATGTTGTCCTTGAAGTAGAGCCTCAGGAGCCAGGTACAGGATTTAAGTTTATAAACAAGATCGTAGGTGGTGTAATTCCTAAAGAGTATATTCCTGCTGTGGAAAAAGGTATAGTTGAGGCTATGGATACAGGTGTATTGGCTGGGTACCCTGTTGTTGATGTTGCTGTTACACTTCTTGACGGTTCATACCATGAGGTTGACTCTTCTGAGATGGCATTCAAGATCGCTGCATCCATAGGTTTTAAAGAGGCCTGCAAAAAAGCGTCTCCAGTGCTTTTAGAGCCTATCATGAAAGTTGAAGTTGTAGTTCCTGATGAATATATGGGTGATGTAATGGGTGACCTAAACTCAAGAAGGGGTAGAATTGAAGGTATGGAAGCAAGAGGGAATGCTCAGGTGATCCGCTGCAATGTACCTCTTAAAGAGATGTTCGGGTATGCAACTTCCCTTAGATCTCTTACCCAAGGAAGAGCAACTTATACGATGATCTTTGATCATTACGAAGAAGTACCCCAAAATATTTCTGACGAAATCATAAAATCAAAAGTATAAATGAGAAGATAGGAGGATCTTATGGGTAAACAGAAGTTCGAGAGGAAGAAACCTCACGTTAACGTAGGAACAAT
>CAZFHX010000041.1:0-9527 GCA_964519265.1 uncultured Deferribacterales bacterium | reverse complement strand
TCCTTAAAAACAGTGACCATCTATTCATTACTTCTCATTTTACCGTTTCTAATTATAAACTACTATATCTTTATGAAAAACAGATTTAACCCAAAGAATTATAAAACAGATCTCTTCTCATTATTCACAGTGTTAGGGTATGCGGCACTTTTCTACATATTAATGTTTGCACTATCATTGCCCATCGATGTAATATCGATTATAATGTTTTTTTACTCCATATTTATTTGCTTAATAACTAACAAGAGATATTTTCTGAAAAAGTTTCAGATCTCGATACTTCACTCCATCTCCAGAATAGGAATCATCACAGGAGTAGTCTATTTCATCTTCCTTATCACATTCTTCCATATCTATACCTTTGCAAACAATGAAATAATAAACTATCTGACATTATCTTTTACAGAAGGGTATTACATACTCATAATGCTCTACATTTTGGCATTTTTCATGATGGACCTTATAGACCCCCTCGGCATAATTCTGATTCTTTTCCCCATATACAGCCCAATCCTAACAACCTTCAACATAAATAAATACTATTTCGCCCTGTCTTTTTCATTTTTTGTTTCTTCAGGTTTGTTCAACAACATAGCAGAATTAGCAGGAAAAAAAGTAACTGAAAAATTTGGGATAAACTTCAGTGAACTATCCTCTATAGTAAGCCCGATTTATTTCATAATTTGCATAATAGCATTCGGAATATACTTTTTATAAAAAAAGGCGGGATAAACCCGCCGAAATTAACGCCCAAACAGTATATTAGGTAGGAAAAGGGAGATAGATGGAACATAAGTAATTATTATAAGACCCACAAGGAGAGCAAACATCCAAGGTAATGTTGCTTTGATTACAGATTCGATACTCTGACCTGTAATACTCGATGCCACAAATAGATTTAATCCCACAGGTGGTGTCAGCATCCCCACTTCCATGTTTACTGTCATAATCACACCCAAATGGATAGGATCTATACCCAGACTCATAGCAACGGGGAAAAGTAATGGAGCTAATATCATGATAATACTCGAAGGCTCCATGAAATTACCAGCGATAAGCAGAAGAATATTCACAAATACAAGGAAGATATATTTATTGAAATTCATATCGATGATCCACTGGGCCAAGTTTTGTGGAATCTGAAGATAGGTCAACACAAAAGCAAATAGCATTGCGTTTGCAATAATAAACATTACCATCGCAGATGTAGAAGCAGATGCAGCGATGATCTGTGGCACATCTTTCCATTTAATATCTTTGTATACAAACATCGAGATGAAAAATGCGTAAACAGCCGATGCCGCAGCCGCCTCAGTAGGAGTAAATACACCACCATAAATACCACCGATTACTATAACAATGACAAGTAATCCCCAGAAAGCATCCATAAAACTACTAAAAATCTCTTTGAGAGGTGCCATCTTCTGTCTCTTGAATCCAGCCCTCACAGCGGCAATGTATGTTACAAGCATCAACCCACCACCCAAGAGAAGACCTGGAATAACGCCAGCCATGAAAAGCTTACCCACAGATTGATCTACCGTTACTCCATAGACAATCATTACGATCGATGGTGGGATCAAAATACCGAGAGAACCCGCACAAGTAATCGATCCAATGGAGAATTTATCGCTATACCCAGCCTCTTTGATAGCACCCATCATAATTGATCCGATCGCTGCAACTGTGGCAGGAGATGAACCACTAACTGCAGCAAAAATAATACAAGCAAAAATAGCTGACATTGGAAGTCCACCGGGTAAATGACCAACCATAGCACGAGCAAATCTAATTATCCTTCTTGCAGCACCACCTTGAGAAAGGAAGTTCCCTGCTAATATAAAAAGTGGAATCGCCATCAACGCAAATTTATCTATAGAGGTAAACATCTTCTGAGGGATAACAAGTGTGGGCATCTGTGTGAAAAATAGAATAACAATAGTACTTGCCAATCCCAGAGAGATAGCTATGGGCACACCTATAAACAATAAAAGGAAAAGTAATCCGAATAGAACAATCGTAGCCATCTTAGTGCTCCTTCATTACCAGATTGTAAGAAAATTCTTCCGCTGGCATTTTGATGATTTTTATTATCTTCATTAATATCTGATATGCTGAAATTATCATTGTAATTGGTACGCAAAGATATATAATCCAGAACTTTATATGAAGGTCTACAGAAACCTGTTCTAAGTCATAATTAAACTTGACAAAATCATAACCCCATTTCACGAGAACAAGAAGAAATATAAAAACAATCAATAAGCTAAATGTTAAAAGGTTCTTAGCCGCTTTGGGCTTTAATCTTTGAATAAGAGCGGTAACTCCCAAATGCATACCTATTTTAAATCCATAAGCAGTTCCAAACAAAACAGACCAAATAAAAAGATAAGATGTTAATTCACCTGCCCAGGTAAGAGACATATTAAATCCATATCTCAAAACAACATTTACAAAAGCAACAATAGTTGCAACCGCCATCATGAGAGACATAATAAAAATATTGATCTTATCAAGCCAACTATCCAAGAACTCGAAAACTTTTATCATCTTGAACTCCTTTTTGATTATAAAGAGGATGCCCCACCTTTCTTCAGTGGGGCTGTATGTTTATTATTTTGTATTTAAAGCTGCGTCTATGTATTCCTTACCTATTACATCATAGAACTGTGGATATATTGACATAAGTTTCGCTTTCCAAGCCTTCTTCTCTTCTGGAGTAAGTTTGTAAATCTTTACCTTTCCATAAGCTTTTACCTTTTCAAAGTACTCATCATCAAGCTTTGCAGCCCACTCTCTTTCTTTGATAGTAGCTTGCCTGATACCTTCAGTAATTATTTTCTTATGTTCTGGAGATAGGGAATTCCAGAAGATCTTGTTTGTAACAACGAGATAACCTAAATACCCATGTCCAGAAACTGTGTAATACTTCTGAACTTCATGCATCTTCTGAGTGTAGAAATTAGACACTGGGTTTTCTGTACCATCAACAACACCCTGCTGAAGAGCAGAGTAAACTTCACTGAATGGGAGAACTTGTGGGTTTGCACCTAAAGCCTTGAATTGAGCCTCAAGAACCTTAGAAGACATGATTCTGAATTTAAGACCAGCTGCATCTTCGGGCTTTTTGATTTCCCTTTTGTTGTTTGAAATATCTTTAAACCCATTATCCCAGTAAGCAAGACCAACCATACCTTTTGAATCTACAAGAGTAAGCATCTTCTGACCCATTGGACCATCAAGGAATTTGTGAAGCTGCTGCTCATTTTCAAATAGGAAAGGAAGATCGAAAAGCTGGAACTGTGGTACAAAACCAGTAAACTTTGAGAAACTTGGTGCAATGATCTGCACTGCATTCATTTTGAGAGCCTCAATCTCCTCTCTATCACCATAGAGAGTTGAGTTTGGAAAAACCTCCACTTTGATCTGACCATTAGAAGCCTTTTCAACATAAGATTTGAAGAAGTTTGCTGCAAGCCCTTTTGGAGTATCAGAAGCTACAACATGCGAGAATTTAACAACGATTTGTGAAGCAAAAATATTAGTGGCAAATAACATTACTGCAAGCATTACAAAAATTATTCTAAAATGTTTCATAGGTATAATACCTCCTGGTGTATTTTATCAGAGACAATCTATCAAGAAAAATGCCAAATTTTGAAACCTAAGAAATGTCTGATTATAGAACATTTTATTAAAAACTCGACTACCTAACTATTGCAAAATTGCAAGACATCTACAAGGGTACAAATTTTTAAGTTGATTATCATAAAGTTATAAATTGCATTTCCGCAACAAAACCGAAGCAACAATCAATAACCAAGCACCTAAATGATCTTATAGTGCTAATAAATCTTTGTAATATATAGACATTTATAGCTATTTTGAAACACATAACTTAGGTGCTCGGTAATCGAGCACCTGGATACCCCTATCAAGATATAAAACATCTTAGTTTTAGGCTGTAGATAGCTATTCTAACCCATACAAACCAGGTGCTCGATGAACCTCGAACATTGAACATTGAACCTTGAACCTTGAACATTCAAACTCTCCCTTTTATCCTCCTCTTATCCTCATACATCAATTCATCAGCTCTCACGAGTGCTTGATGAACCTCATCTTTCGACATAGCAGTAGCACCACCTAATGCAAAGGAGACCTGAGGTCCCCCTTGAGCATTAAAATCCTTTTCTGTTTGCCTGATCCTTTCTATAGCATCAAACATATGTTTTTCATCAATCTTTGGAAGCACAATTGCAAACTCATCCCCACCAATCCTCGCCACACAGTCCTCTTTTCTAAACACCTTGAGCAATATCTTCGAAGCTTTTTCAATCAGAGCATCTCCAGCCTTATGCCCCAAAGTGTCGTTGATCTCTTTTAATCCATTCAGATCAGCCATTATGATACTTACAGGAAACACCCTGCCATTTATAAGCCTCTCTAATTCAGCATCGAAATATGCCCTATTGTAAAGCCCAGTGAGGGGATCATGGGTACTTGCGTATCTCAATTTCTCCTCAGTGTATTTTTGAATGAGAGCATTGGCCAATATACTTGCAAATATCCTCAAAACATCTATCTCTGATACCGTCAAAAACCTCTCAGACTCATTTTCATCAAACCCGATAAAACCGATATACTCACCCTTTATCATCATCGGGAAAACTATGCTGGATTTTGAATCGTGAGATTCAAAAAAGCTCGATATATTCTCATCATTCACAGCATACTTGTTATACATCAAAACATTGTTTTCTATCAAAGACTCCTTAAATCCCTTGTAATTGTTGTAATTGAACTCTAACTTGTATTTTTCAATCTCTTCAGGATTCTTTGACCAGATATATGAAAGATGGCAGTAATCTTTATCAAAATAATCTTCATAAACATATATAACACTCAAATCGGTATGATTGCCAATGATAGATAAAACTTTGTTTACCGCTTTAGTAAAATCTTTAGGATTAAAAAGTGATTTGAACACCTCATTTATTACATACTGCTCCATTAAATTGTTTTTTAATATTCTCTGCTTCTTTCTCTCCTTTGTAATATTTCTACCAACTGCAACAGCTCCTACTATCTCGTCACCAATATTTTTTAAAGGGTAGAATTTTACCATGACATTTATGGTTGACTGCTGCTTCGTCTTAAGGGTAAACACCCTTTTTACTTGAATTCCGTTAAAAGCTCTTTTCCAGTATTTATTCCATCTCTCACTTTCAATGCCTACTATTAATTCATTAAGATGTACACCTTTATGTATTTCAACACCGTAAAAATCTTTTAAGGCATCTCTAAAAGCAGTATTGTAAAATATCACTTTAAAATTTTTATCTATGGCACACACAGCATCAAGACAACTTTCAAAAATAGAGTTTAAAATATTTTCATTTATAACCATAAAAATCAATAGCCCCTCTTGGCTCTGTTATACACATCCAAGTATTTCCTTGCTGCATCATCCCAAGTAAATCTCTTTTTCATCCCCTTTTTCCTCAAACTTTCCAATTTATCCTTCAAGTTGTAAAAGGTATATGTAGCCCATCCAATTGTATCAAAGAGATTATTGGCAGTTAATCCATAAAACTTAAACCCTGTTCCTTCCCCCGTCCACTCGTTGAAATTTTCTACAGTATCATTCAAACCACCAACAGCATGAACAATCGGAGGAGTACCGTATCTCAAACTATACATCTGATTGAGCCCACAAGGTTCGAATCTCGATGGCATAACAAAAAAATCTGCCCCTGCTTCAACAAGATGCGCAAGTTCGTTATCATAACCAATAAAACAACCGAATTTTTGTGGATTTTCATAAGCAATCCTACCAAAGAAAAAGTGTGCCCATGGATCACCATTCCCCACTAAAACAAACTGTATGTCGAGAGATAAAATTCTGTATATCGCTTCAGCAAGCACATCGATACCCTTTTGATGAACGAGTCTACTAACAATACCAAATAGCGGAACATCCCTTTGAGGCAGATTAAATCTCTGCTGCAGTGCCCTCTTACAAACTGCTTTTCCAGAAAGATCCTCATCTGAGTAATTTTTCGGAATAAATTTATCAGTCTCTGGGTTCCATTCATCATAATCTACACCATTTAAAATTCCAACCAATTTATAATTAATATCCCTTGCAACCCCTTCAAGGCCGTATCCAAATTCCTCTGTTTGAATCTCTCTTGCATACCCTTCACTCACAGTTGTCACCATATCTGAAAGATACATCCCACCTTTCAAAAAGTTTACCTGCCCTTTGAATTCATAATCAAAATAGTACTCCCAGCTACCCAACACATCCATCACACCAGCATAGAATACACCTTGATACTGCATATTGTGAATAGTGAGAACAGTTGATACACCCGCAAAATGTGGATCATGCCTGTAGTATGTTTTTAGCATGTGAGGCACCATTGCTGTGTGCCAGTCATTTACATGAATGATATCTGGTTTGAAGTTGAGCATCTTGGAAAGCTGCAAAGCCGCCTTAGACAGAAACATAAATCTGTTGTCATTATCGACATATCCTGTACCATCTTCCGAATTGTAAAGATCTTTTCTTCCATAAAAACCCTCATGCTCAATAAAATAGATCTCAACATCAGAATCTGGTAAATACCCTTTGTAAACCCCACACCACCATTCACCAGCTATACCCATAGGTACACCTAAAGGTGGGATCAACTTTTCTAATTTATATTTATGCACATCTATTACCCAGTACCTCGGAATAACCACTTTTACTTCATGCCCCATCTTTCTTATGTATTTTGGTAGCACTCCAACTACATCCCCCAATCCGCCAGTTTTGGCAAAAGGGACACACTCACTTGCTATAAATAATACATTGTATTGGTCCATAAAATCTCCCGCGTTTGAAAACTATTCTAAGAATAACCCTGAATTTTCTTGCCTTTATTATACCACAGAAATCAAAAATATCGAGAATTTTTAAAAAATAATAACAAAAAAGGTGGCTTTCGCCACCTTTGGAAATCTCTTTGAAATGATGAATTACTTAGACTTAAGAGCTACAAGTCTCTCAGCCAATCTCGAAATCCTTCTTGATGCGTTATTTTTATGAATTACCCCTTTGCTTGCAGTTTTTGCAATTACAGATTGAGCCTCTTTAAAAGCAGCCTCTGCCTTTTCAGCATCACCGCTTTTCACCGCTTCTAAAAACTTTTTCATATAAGTCTTCATTCTTGACTTATAAGCCCTATTCCTGAGATTTCTTTTTTCAGTTTGTCTAATCCTCTTTCTTGCCGAAGCTGTATGAGCCATTTATATCACCTCTTCTTTAATTTCATCAAAGGATTGTATATATACAACACTACTTAAAATATGTCAACTACTTTTTCGGTTTTCAGCTTGACAAAGTATCTTTCAACAATTTTTCAACATCATTAGATTTTATAACTTGCTTATGTAAATTCTGCAAAAATTGATGATCAGTAATTTCTAAAATCTTGGCAGTCACCCATTCCGGCAAATAATCAAGCTTCGCCTCTATCGCAGCAAGCACCATCTCCTGAGCGTCGAGAATTTTGCCTTCCATTTGGCCTTTCATTATACCTTTTATTTCAGCCTCTTGCTCTATCAAATCCACCACTGAAAGCATCTCTTTATCCTCCTCAGATAGCAACCTCTCCTTCAATCTATGAGGTTCTATCTTCGTTACCTGCTCTACATATATGATACTCATTTTAAGGAAAATTGCAATATCCTCCCTAAACCTCTCCCGATGCTCAATCACAAGTCTGCCAAGTTCCCTAAGCATTTCAAAGACCACCTCCTCATCCTCACCCTTCAGCCTCGCCCTCATCACATCCAAAGCAATCATAAACATTCGATTACGATTTATCCTCTGCTTGATATCCTCATCCCTCAAACTATTTACATCAAACAACAGATATCTGAAACTCAAAAGATGATCCCTTATCTCTTTAGGAAAATCTTTAAACCTCTCCGATGTATCCTGCTCTATGTTCCATTTCCTTTCTCCGTTATAAAAGACAATGGGTAAGATAGGTGTTAATTCTCTCTCGTTTACAATATCCTCTTCCCACACAGATATGATGTATCTGATGAGTTGCAGAATTATCCTTTTATCGGGATTAGACTTATGCTCAAATAAAAAGTAAATCTTAGACGGCTCACCTTTTATCTTGCAATTTGCCACAAAGTCTAAATAACTCTTTTCCTTTGTTTCAGCGGAGAACTTTTCTGTAGGATCAGCCTCGATGGATTCTATCTCAACATATTTAGCAATCTCAGGGAAAAACTCCTCAATGAATGTCTTTACATTCTCAAGTTTGCTGAAAACGAACTTGAAGTATGTGTCATGGATGTTTGATATACTATCATTTTCCATATTTGATTTACCCTACCATCTTATAACCGAATCACAAAACAAAATCAATACAATAAGGCTATAAACGCTACAAACTCTATGAACAGAATTCTGGACTGCTTCTGTCATTGCGAGCGTAGCGTGGCAATCCATTGTTTTTGCTGGACTGCTTCGGTATTCTTTGAATACCTCGTAGTGACAGTCAAGAACCTCACCCCTTCACCCCTTCATCCCATCACCCCCTCACTCCATCACTCCATAACTCTTTAACCCTACAAACCCTATAAACTCTACAAACTCTATAAACTCTACTTCCCCGACTTATCCTTATACCCAAACTTGAAAGACAACTGCTTGGCGGCATTCTTTACAAGGGGTGCAACCTCTTTTACGAGCTTTTCCTCATTCAATCTCATCACTGGAGCCGTCACACTGATCCCAGCAATGACCTTCTTCATAAAGTTAAACACAGGAGCACCTACACAAACAACACCGATCTCATACTCCTCAAGATCAAGCGCATACCCTTTCTGCCTGACATCTTCCAACTCTTTTTTCAACTTTTCAGAATTATCGATAGTATTGGGGGTCAATTTTATGTAATTATTCCCAAAGGCTTTCTCCACAGAAAAATCATCCAAAAAAGCAAGCTGGGCCTTTCCAGTGGCCGTAGCATACGCAGGTCCTACATTACCGATCCTCGGCCTTACTCTCACAGACTTGAGAGTCTCAACCACATTCAAATAAACAACATTTGTACCTCTAAGTACACTGATATATACAGACTCTCCTATTTTATCCCTGAGATCCGTCATTATCTTTTGAGAGGACTCTATCAAATTGAGTTTATTAAAATATGCTTGGGATATCTGAAATGTCTTTACACCCAATTTGTAATTTCCAGTATATTTATTTATATCCACATAACCAAAATACTCAAGCGTAGCCAAAAGTTTATTCACATTGCTCTTTGTCAAATTTAAACGAGCACTGATCTCAGTGACACTCAATTCTCCATCAACTTCGCCCAAAAACTCAAGTATATCAAGGGCATTATCAACCGCCTGTACAGAATACTCAGATTTATCTCTTTTCATATATCAGCTCCTACGTTTTTTTATGATATATATTGCAATAACGATAACTAATGGAGTATAAG
>CAZFHX010000040.1:7855-11055 GCA_964519265.1 uncultured Deferribacterales bacterium | reverse complement strand
ATATTTGATTTACCCTACCATCTTATAACCGAATCACAAAACAAAATCAATACAAGAACGCTATAAACCCTATATCAAGCACATAGATAAACTATCTTGTGAATGCTATATAATTACAGAAATCATCTTAATTCGTAAAATCCAAATCCCATAACCTATGTGCTCGACAAGCCCTAAGAACCCTACAAACCCTACAAACCCTATAAACCCTATGAACACATTTCTGGACTGCTTCGTCGCTATGCTCCTCGCAGTGACTCAATCAGTTGTCATTGCGAGCGAAGCGTGGCAATCTGGACTACCACGGCACTTTTGTAAGTGCCTCGCAGTGACACTTTGAGTGGTTATCGAGGGAAATAAAAAAAAGCGGGGAGGACCCCCGCTTGTATGTTTTTAGTTAGGATTTATTTCGTAGCCACCGTCTTTGCTGAATTTATTAACAGCATCGAGGTATTTTACCTTGAATCCTAAATCTTTAAGTTGGTTGTAAGCCATCTCTGCTCTTACACCTGTGGCACAGCTAACTATTATTTCCTTGTCCTTTGGAAGAGTAGAAGCTTTTGCAGCAATGTCATCAACAGGTATATTTATAGCATTCGGGAAGGATCCAGCTTCGTATTCCTGTTTTGTCCTAACATCTATGATTATAGTATTGCCAGGCTTCTGGATGATCTTTTCAAACTCTTCTTTTGCAATTGTTCCAGGTTTTGGTGTTGGGATCACTACGAAGTTTGACTCGAGCTTATTGGACAGTGTATCATAACCCCTCTTCTTCCACTCTTCAATTGTGATAGGAAGTACTCTAGTACCTTTGTAACCAAGTTCGATTAACTTACTTGCAACTTCGTTTGCCTCTTTACCATAAACAACGACTGGTACCAACTTTTTCTTTGGTAATTTAGCAGAGATTTCGTTGAAATTCTTCATTGTAACATTTACGGCATTTGTGAGGTGCATGCTTGCCGCTGTCTTTGGATCGTTTGTATCGATAACAACATAGGCTTTGGGGTTAGCTTTTAAATTGTTATTAACAAGTTCTGGGTCTATGTAAGATACCTCTGTAGATATCCAATCTGGGAAGCCACCAGCGTATATCTTGACATTCTTATACCCCATAGACTTTGCTTTTATAGCAGCAGTTGGGCTTGAGCATCCACCAACACAGTAGAATATGAGAGTGGTATTCTTATCTTTTGGGAGTTTGTCAACATGTTTCTCCATTTCAGCAGCAGGTATTACAATTGCTCCTGGAATAAAACCAGCTTTGTAGGCAACTGGAGGTCTTGCATCAATTAAAACTGCAGATTTATCATGCAGCAAAATATTTTTTAAGCCAGCTTTGTCTAATTTGTCTTCAGGTGCAATTGTTTTTAGGATATCGAATCTTGTTATGAGAGTGGCGATCTTTTTACCTTCAGCTGTTTCGTAGTAGTAAACTCTGAACGCTCTACCTTTGTAGTCCCCCATCTCCGTGATATCTTCTAAGTTTTTTACCTTTGTGCACTGATCGTAGAAGATAACCTCTTTTGCAGGTGCTCCTGGTGCACTTAAATCAAGCTGGAATGTCTTGTTTCTCTCAACGAAATAATCGAGAGTACCTCTTACCATGTTGCTATCAGGCTGATGGCAACCTTTGCAAAGTGGAGCCATGGAAGGTTTTTGGGATGCTGAAATCGCCGTGGCAAAGAGAACCATACCGGCTACTGAAGCTAATAAAATGCTTTTTTTCATAAAGCCTCCTTTTAGTTAGTAAAAATGAACCTTATAAGAATTAATAACAAAAATACAAACCTGCGTCAACATTTTTTCTTCACAATTTTTATAAATTATACTAATATAATACCTATGAAATTTGAACTTGTGTCAAACTATCTACCCCAAGGGGATCAACCTGAAGCCATCAGACAGTTGGTGGATAATTTTCACAGCGGTATCGATCGACAGGTTTTGTTAGGTGTGACAGGTTCCGGTAAAACTTTTACGATGGCGAATGTAATCAAAGAGCTAAATGTGCCTACCTTGATCATCGCCCACAACAAAACCTTGGCAGCACAACTTTACGGTGAATTTAAGGAGTTTTTCCCCAATAATGCTGTGGAGTATTTTGTGAGTTACTACGATTATTATCAACCGGAAGCGTATATTCCTCAAACGGATACCTATATAGAAAAAGACTCTTCTATCAACGATGATATTGACAAGATGAGGCATTCTGCTACGAGAAGTCTCCTTGAAAGAAGAGATGTGATCATAATTGCAAGTGTTTCATGTATATACGGTTTAGGTTCACCAGAAGCCTACTACGGCATGCTTGTCTCCGTGGAGGTAGGAGAGGAAAGACCTATCGACGATATATTGGCTAAACTTGTGGAAATAAAATATGAAAGGAACGAGATCGATTTTCATAGAGGTACATTCAGGGTAAAAGGTGATGTTCTCGAGATCTTCCCTTCACATGAGAGTGATATCGCTTACAGGATAGAGTTTTTTGGTGATGAGATAGATCGAATATCTGAATTTGACCCAATTACAGGTAAAACGATTGCTACGAGGAGTAAGGTGGCTATTTATCCAAATACCCATTATGTGACGACAAAGGTTACCATCGAGCAAGCTTTAAAAGAGATCGAAAGGGACCTGAGATTAAGGGTGGTAGAATTTGAACAGCAACAGAAACTACTTGAGGCTCAAAGACTCCAGCAAAGGGTTATGTTTGATATCGAAATGATTAAGGAAACAGGATACTGTTCTGGTATAGAAAACTACTCACGGTATTTCGATGGTAGAGCACCGGGTAGCCCACCACCAACTTTGATGAGTTATCTTCCCAAAGATGCCCTTGTGATTATCGATGAATCCCACATCACGATACCCCAGATTAGAGGTATGTACAATGGTGATAGATCGAGAAAGATGACTCTTGTGGAATATGGATTTAGACTACCTGCAGCACTGGACAACAGACCCTTAAAGTTTGATGAATTCAATAGTATTGCAAAAAGGATTCTTTATGTGAGTGCCACACCTTCTGAATATGAAATAGAGGATGCCAAGGGGGTAGTTGTAGAACAGATCATTAGGCCTACTGGGTTGATCGATCCTGAGGTTGAGATCAGACCAGCCAAAAATCAGGTGGATGATCTCATTGCTGAGGCTTATAAAGTTGTTGAGAGAGGTGAGAGGGTACTTGTGACCACTCT
>CAZFHX010000040.1:0-7845 GCA_964519265.1 uncultured Deferribacterales bacterium | reverse complement strand
GAAGAGAATGGCAGAGGATCTCACCAGATATATGAAAGACTTGGGGTTTAGTGTGGAGTATCTCCATTCGGATATAGATACTTTGGATAGGGTGAAGATCTTAAGAGATCTTAGGTTGGGTAAAACAGACATATTGATAGGGATAAATCTCTTGAGAGAGGGGCTCGATCTGCCAGAGGTATCCCTTGTGGCTGTCTTAGATGCCGATAAGGAGGGGTTTTTGAGATCCGAAAGGTCCCTCATACAAACAATTGGTAGGGCTGCAAGGAATGTAAACGGTCGAGCTATCTTTTATGCTGATACCATTACTGAATCGATAAGAAGAGCAGTTGATGAAACGGAGAGGAGAAGAAGAAAACAGCTCAAATACAACGAGGAGCATGGAATTACCCCAGAAACGATCAAGAGTGAGATCAAAAATATCTTAGAATCGATCTACGAAAAGGATTATTTTGAGTATAAAATAGAAGATTTTGGTATTAAGTTTGACGATGATATCGAAAAACAGATTGCAGAGCTGGAAAAAGAGATGTATAAAGCAGCAGAATCCCTTGATTTTGAAAGGGCTGCTAAGATAAGGGATCTCATTTTAGAATACAAGGCGAGGTAGTAGATGAAGGATTTTTTCATAAAGTATAAAAAGCAGTTGTATATCTTCATGGGGGTATCTCTTTTTTTAGGTCTTGCGGTATTGGGGTATCTGATCTTTATTATCAGTGATCTACCATCTGTTGCCCAACTTAAAAATTTCAAATACAAGATTCCAACTTATGTTTATGATAGAAATGGTAAACAGATTGCTGAGTTAGGTGTAGAACGGCGTATACCTGTAAAGATAGATAAAATACCAAAGCATCTTATAAATGCACTTGTGGCAGTGGAAGATTCGAGGTTTTTCACCCATGGAGGGATCGATTTTTTGGGTATTCTGAGAGCAACTTTTTCTAACATAAAGGCTGGTAGGGTAGTGGAAGGTGGAAGTACACTTACTCAGCAGTTGGTAAAAGTGATCTATCTTACACCAGAAAGAAAGTTTAAGAGGAAATTTAAAGAGGCTGTGTTGGCTTACAAAATAGATAAGTATCTGACAAAAGAGGAGATATTGGAGATATATCTCAATCAGGTGTATTTTGGAAAGGGTTCTTATGGTATAGAATCTGCAGCGTTGAACTATTTTGGTAAGCATGTGTGGGAACTGAATCTTTATGAATCTGCAATGCTTGCTGGGATACCAAAGGCTCCAGGGATATATGCCCCTTCTGTTAATATGGAAAAATCTGTGGAAAGAATGAAACATGTTTTAGCAAGGATGTTGGAAGAGGGGTATATAACAAAGAATGAGTATGAAAAGATGGTGATCCCTAATGTTATCACCAATCAAACTACCCCTGCGAGAAAGAACTATGCAGGGTACTTTGTGGATTATATCATGAATGAATTGAAGAATGAACTCAAAATCGGGGATCTCAACGATTTGGGTTACAAAATCTATACCACACTGGATTTAGATATGCAGTTGAAAGCGGAAGAGGCAGTTAGGAATGGGGTCATGAATGTAAATAGAAGGCAGGGGTATTTTGGGGTGGTGGCTAAAGGGGATGATCCCGCTTTAAATGATAAGTTGAAAAAGGTGGCCTACTTATCGGAATTTAATATCTATATTGCACAGGTAAAAAAGTTGTCTAACAATGAGGTGATTTTTACTGTCGATGGCAAAGAAGGGGTACTTTACCTCAATGATAATAGATGGGCTTATCCGAATGGCTCAAAACAGTATCAGTTGGATGATTTCAAAAAGATTATGAATGTTGGTGATTATATCCTTGTCAAAAAAACAGAAAAAGGTTTTCAACTTACACAGGAACCTAAGATAGAGGGGGCACTTCTTGCTATATCTCCTGCTACAGGTGATGTATTAGCGATGGTTGGAGGGTTTGATTATAGAAAGTCTTATTTTAATAGGGCATTTCAATCCAAGAGACAGGTGGGTAGTTTATTCAAACCATTTGTTTACACTGCTGCGATAGATAGTGGATTCAATTCCACCACATTAGTGTATGATGCTCCCATAATGTTAGAAACTGGAGAGAAGGGGAAGTATTGGACGCCTCAAAATTTTGACAGGCAGTATTACGGATTTACTACTGTGAAAGATGCCCTTACTACTTCAAAGAATGTTGTAAGCGTCAAGATTGCTGAAAAAATCGGGATCAGAAAGATAAAGGAATTTGCCAATGATAGATTTGGGATCACTTCTGAGTTGGCAAATGATCTTTCCATAAGTATAGGCTCGGCTTCGATCTCTTTACTTGAGATGGTGTATGCCTATGCTCTTTTCCCTAATATGGGAAAGAGTGTGAAACCGTATGCCGTTACCAAGGTTATTGATGATAATGGTAATGTAATATACGAAAAATCACCTATCCCTGGAGAACAAAAGATCAGACCATCTGTGATCCATGTGATGAATGAGATCCTTATGAATGTAGTGGAAGATGGTACAGCACAGGCTGCTAAGTCTGTTCCTCGCCTTGTGGCAGGTAAAACAGGTACAACCAACGATTACAAAGATGCATGGTTTATAGGGTATACCCCTGATATCGTTGTGGGTAGCTGGGTGGGGTTTGACGAGTTTATTCCAATCGGTAGGGGTGAGACTGGTGGTAGGGCGGCATTGCCTATATGGGTGGAGTTTATGAATGGGGTTATAAATAAGATACCTAACAATATATTTCCTGCTTCTCCCGATGTGGTTTATTATAAAGTCGATGCCTCCACGAATAAGAAAACCGAAGACATCGTTGATGATTTCAGGTTTGAGCCTTTCATAGAGGAACCGAAAGAGAATGATGTGATAAACTAAATTTATGGATCTGCTTGAAGACCTCGATTTTTTAAAGATAGGTAAGTTTGTTAAAGATGAAAATAGAATTGTTCCTCTCAACTATTATGGTGAGCATATACTAAACATGCTCTCTCTTAATTTGACGGATGATCCCAAAAGATTTTTAAAAACTTTTAAAAGTAATAGAAAAAAGGTTTTCATGGCGGGAGGGGTGAAGTACAGCGTATTTGTAAAAGATAAGTATATATACATTCAGGAAATAACGGAATATTTTGACGATATAAACAACTTCGTGGATCTCTTATCCCTTCAACATGAGATCAAAAACCCCCTCACAGTTATAAACGGTGCAGCCCAACTTTTACAGATCAAAGCCTCAGGGAAATTTATTGCGGATACTGCTGAGATAATCTTAAAGGAGAGTAAGAGGATTCAAGGTTTGTTGGATAGTATCTCTGTTCTTTTTAAGGATATAAGAATGGAAGATATATCTGCTAAAAAACTTCTCGATGAACTAGTGGAGTCTATAAAGGTTGCCTATCCAGAGGTTGGGATCTTTGTGGATATAGATCCCGAGATTTCCTTTTTCTCAGGGGATAGGGATATGCTCTATATAGCTTTTTTTAATATCTTGAAGAATAGTTGCGATGCCAACAAAAAGACAACAATAAACATATCGTTATCTGTGGATGTTTCTATGAAATTGAGATTTTCTGGTACAGATAAATCCTTTAAAATGTTGAAGTTTACTATGAGTGATACATCAGGGGGGATAAAAAATGATGATCTTGAGAGGATCTTCAACCCTTTTTTTACTACGAAAAGCAAAGGGAGTGGTTTGGGATTGTTCATAGCTAAAAATATCATTGAGAAGCACAATGGAAGGGTATATCTTAACACAACCTATGGGTATGGAACAACCTTTATTGTTTTGATACCTTATCAGATTGGAGGTAAAGGTGATAAAAGTCTTAGTGGTTGATGATGAGGAGAATATCCTCTGGCTTTTAAAAGAGGGTCTACAGGGGCAGTCTATTACAGTATTCACCTGTAGTGATAGTGTATCTGCTGAAAAGTACCTTAAAAAAGGGGATATCGATCTTTGCATAGTGGATATATTTTTAGAGGGGGAAAATGGACTGGATCTTGTAAAAAGATGGAAAAAAAATTACGCCAACACAGAATTTATAATGATTACTGCCCAGAATACAAGTAGTAATGTGATCGAAGCGATGGAGATAGGAGCCATAGAATTCTTTTCAAAACCTTTTGATGTGGCAGAGATAAAAGAGAAGATCATGAGTATCTTTTCTAAAAAGATTTTGAAATCCCTGAAGGTTGAGCATGTGGAATACGATTATCAAACATCTTCCAAGAAGATGCTTGAAGTATATAAAATTGTTGGGAAGGTGGCAAAAACCGATATAAGTGTATTGATAACAGGTGAGACAGGCACAGGTAAAGAGGTAATTGCCAACATGATCCACGAAAAGAGTAATAGGAAAAACAACCCTTTCGTGGCTGTGAATGTGGCATCCATCCCTAAGGATCTCATCGAGAGTGAGCTTTTTGGACATGTCAAGGGTGCTTTTACCGGTGCTTTGTCTGATAAAAAAGGGAAGTTTGAAGAGGCAGATGGGGGTACTATCTTTCTCGATGAGATCGGTGAGATGGAATTGGGTCTTCAATCTAAGATTCTGAGGGTACTGCAAACGAGGGAACTTTCTAAGGTAGGTTCCAATAAAAAAATAAATCTAAATGTCAGGATAATTGCCGCCACAAACAGAGATTTAGAGCAGATGGTAAAAGATGGAACTTTTAGGGAGGATCTCTTCTATCGTTTGAATGTGGTTGAGATTAGGTTACCCTCATTGAGGGAGAGGAAGGAGGATATACCGATCCTTGTTTCACATTTTTTGAAGAAATATAGTTATATAAAATCAGATCTGCTCCAGGTTGATGACAGAGTATTAGAGCTTTTCAAAAAGTATAACTGGCCTGGAAATATCAGGGAGCTTGAAAATGTAATTCAGTATGCAATAGTGCAAGCAGGTCAAAATATTATCACAGTGGATGATCTGCCAGATAAGATCAGAGATGTTGTTCCTTCACAAGATGAGGATTCCCTTAATGATAAGTTATATGAATTGTCTAAACAGCTCCTAGAATATGCATCAATAACCGGCACAAACAATGCTTATGTGGAATATATGAAGATTGTTGAAAAACCGCTGATATTGGCTGCGTTGAAAATAACCGAAGGGAACAAATCTGAGGCATCTCGAATATTAGGTATAAACAGAAACACATTAAGAGCAAGAATGAAGGAGCTAAACTTAGATGGGAAGGAAGAGGAATAAAAAATTCAGAAAAGAGAAAAAAACTGAACAGACTTTTATTGGCAAAGTTGATATGGCTTCGGATGGGTATGGATTTTTTATACCCGACGATCCAAATATGCAGGATATATTTATACCCAAATCCAAATTAAATGGCGCTTCTCATAAAGATAAAGTCGAAGTGGTGCTGGAATCCTATAGGGGTAAAAAAGAGGCGAGGGTGGTGGAAATCATTGAGAGGGGCTACAGCAAAATAGTGGGTAGAGTGGAGAAATCGAAGTTTTTTGCCTATGTGATCCCTTTTGTGAAGCGTTTTGGGTTTGATATCTACATACCGAAAAAATACTCTGAAGGGTTGGAAGATGACGATGTGGTGATCTGTGAGATCACAAAGTATCCCGAAAAATCTAAAAATCCAGAAGGGAAGATAGATAAGATATTGGGTAATTTGAGAGATAAGGGGATTGAGAATGAGATCGTCATTGAAAAGTATGAAATTAGAAGGGAGTTTCCAAAATCGGTAAAGAAATATTTGGCAAGGGAATCCCTTGAACTTTTTAGAAATCCGGGTAAGAGGGTAGATTTCAGAGATCTCTTCACTGTAACAATCGACGGAGAAAATGCGAGGGATTTTGACGATGCCATCTCTATAAAGAGATTAGAAAATGGGTATAAACTTTTTGTTCATATTGCCGATGTTGCTCATTTTGTTAGGCATGGAACAAAGTTGGACAAAGAGGTATACAGACGAGGAACAAGTATTTATTTTCCTGAATTTGCTATACCGATGCTTCCTGAGGAGCTTTCGAATGATCTCTGTAGTCTTAAACCAAATGAAGATAGATTGACCCTTACGGCTGAGATAGATTATGACGAAGATGGAAATAGGGTGAAAAGTATTTTACACCAATCTATTATAAGAAGCAATTACAGGCTTACTTACAATTTTGTGAGTGATATCATCGAAGGGAGGCAGAATTCCAATGATCCAGAGTTGCTTGATCTCATTAACATCAGTCTGAAATTGCTTGAAAAACTGATGGTTAGGAGGAAAAATGAAGGGATGATCGATTTTGATCTGCCCGAGGTGGAGTTCTATTTTGATGAAAATGGTGATATGGTTGATATAAAACCTCTCGAAAGGAAAATTTCCCATAGATTGATAGAGTTTTTTATGTTGGAAGCTAATGAGGTTGTGGCAGAGTTTCTCGAAAAGGAGTATGGTAGGGCAATGTTTAGGGTGCATGGGGCACCTGATAACGAAAAACTCCAAGAGTTTGTATCTATCTGTCATCTTTATGGGATTGAGGTGGGTGAGATTGATGGTGGGGATCCTAAATCTATTCAACAACTCTCGGATAGGATTGCCCAGTCTAAGTTTAGCTATCTTTTGAGTGCGATGCTTGTAAGGACCATGCAAAAGGCTATCTATTCCCCAGATAATACGGGTCATTTTGGACTTTCTTCCCAGTGCTACACTCATTTTACCAGTCCAATTAGGAGATATCCAGACCTCGTTGTACACAGATTGATAAAAAAAAGGTTGTTTAATTACTATTTCGACTATGATGAGGATTATTTAGATGCTGCAGCTATCAATTCATCGAGAACCGAACAGGTGGCAGAAGAAGCGGAAAGGGAGATCCATCTTTACAAGAAACTCAAATTCCTTGAGTCTCATATCGATGCTACCTTTGAGGCGTTTATTAATAGACTCACTTCGAATGGCATATTTGTATATTTAGAAAAATTCCTACTCACAGGGTTTATCCCCATCGAAAATATGTTAGATGATAATTACTACTATATTGAAAATCAAAACATTTATATAGGCAAAAGAACAAAGAGAAGGTTCAAGTTGGGGGATAAAGTGGAGGTAAAACTTGCAAGGGTTAATTATGACCACTTGGAGGCCGACTTCTTTTTGGGGTAAATAATATATTTACACTGTTGAAACAAAGTTGTGGTTGTAGTATATTATACTAAAAAATCAGGATGAGACGATCATGAAAAAGCTACCTATAGGTATACAGACATTTACCGATATTAGAAGTGATGATTATATATATATTGACAAGACTGACATAGCACTAAAATTGATTGACAATTACCGCTATCTTTTTCTCTCCCGTCCCCGTAGGTTTGGAAAATCACTTTTTTTAGATACCTTAAAAAATATTTTTACTGGTAATAAAGAGATCTTCAAAGGGTTATACATCTACGACAAATGGGATTGGGATACTAAATATCCTGTGATACATATATCCATTAAAGGAGAATTAACCACTCCCGAACTTCTTAGAGAAGAACTTTTGTCAAATCTGAGAAATAATCAGAAAATTTTGGGTGTGGAATGCGAAACTCAGCATAACATATCGATATGCTTTGAAGAATTGATAATACTTACCTACGAGAAATACAATCAAAAGGTTGTAGTTCTTGTGGATGAGTACGATAAACCTATTCTTGATAACATAACCAATCCAGAAATAGCTTCTCAGATGAGAAATATTCTTAGAGGATTTTATTCTGTGATAAAAAGTAGTGATAGGTATTTACGATTTGCCTTTCTCACAGGGGTAAGTAAGTTTACCAAGACATCGATATTTAGTGATCTCAATATGCTTACTGATATATCCCTCGATGGTAGATACGGGAATA
>CAZFHX010000039.1:0-11425 GCA_964519265.1 uncultured Deferribacterales bacterium | reverse complement strand
ATTGTTTGGTTTTACCAAAAAAATTCAAAAAAATCAACTATAAAATATAAAAATAATATTAAAATATTTAAAAAACTCCCTGCAACAACAGATATCATCTGTCATCACAGGGAGTTTTAGAACTGATTGATATTATTCTTTAATTAACTTTCACAAACTTATACTTCTCAGACTGAAGGTAGTTTGAACCTGTACCTGCTGGGATCAGTCTACCCATGATCACATTCTCTTTTAAGCCTCTCAAGTAATCGATCTTACCCAAGCATGCCGCATCGGTAAGCACCCTTGTAGTCTCCTGGAAGCTCGCTGCAGAGATAAAGCTCTCTGTGTTTAGAGCAGCCTTTGTGATACCCTGAAGTATTACTCTACCCTTAGGTGGCACAAGCCCCTGAGCCAAGAGATCCTGCTGAGCCTTTATAAATTCGTGTTTGTACACCTCTTCATTAGGCATGAAATCTGAATCACCTGGATCCTCAATTACAACCTTTTTGAGCATCTGTCTAACGATAACTTCAATATGCTTGTCGTTTATAGTAACACCCTGCTTTCTGTAAACTGTCTGTATCTCATTCACCAAATACTTCTGCAGTTCATCTTCACCCAATATAGCCAAGATATCATGAGGGTTTACAAGACCATCCACAATCTGTTCTCCAGCTCTAATTCTATCACCGTTTCTCACATTTATGTACTTTTGAACTGAAATATTATATGTCTTTTTATCACCTGTCTCTGGGTTTTCGATGATCACCTTCCTCGTACCCTTTGAGATACCCTCGATCTTCACGATACCGTCTATTTCAGCAATAATTGCAGACTCTTTTGGTTTTCTTGCTTCAAAAAGCTCAGATACCCTTGGAAGACCCACTGTAATATCCTTTGTTTTCATCGTCTCCTTTGGAATCTTCGCAATTACATCACCGGGAAGTACCATCGCACCTTCTTCACAGTTTATAATAGCACCAACAGGAAGGATATATCTGTGTATGGTTTTATTGTTTTCATCTTTGATGGATATACGAGGTTGTCTCTTCTCCCTTGTGTTGCTGATGATGATCTTCTGTGAAACACCTGTTACAGGGTCAACCTCCTCTTTCAAAGTCTCACCTTCGATGATATCCCCATAGGCAACTTTACCCTGAAATTCTGTAAGAATGACAGATACATAGGGATCCCACTCCGCAAGCATAGTTCCCTGCTTGATCTCTTCACCTTCTGAGACATTGAGCCTTGTACCGTAGGTTACTACGAATTTTTCCAGAATCCTACCAGACTTATCCACAATCTGAAGGACACCATTTCTATTCAATACAACATTTTGACCGAATCTATTTTTTATAACTTTTACATCGATGAGTTGTACAGTACCGCCAAACTTAGAATGGATGTTTGATGCTTCTGTTGTAGTGGATGCCGCACCACCAATATGGAATGTCCTCATCGTAAGCTGTGTACCAGGCTCACCGATCGATTGAGCAGCAATGATACCTACTGCCTCACCGATCTCAACCTCGCGTTTGGTAGCCAAATCCATACCATAACAGTACTTACATACTCCATGCTCAAGTTCACAGGTCAATACACTTCTTATCTTGATTCTATCCAAACCAGACTCTTCGATGATCTTTACTATCTTATCATCTATCAGTGTATTTGCAGGTATAAGAATCTCATCTGTAATCGGATCGTACACATCCTCAAGGGTGTATCTACCATAGACCCTTTCGCTCAATGGTTCTATGATCTCGCTACCCTCCATAAGAGCAGTCATCTCAATACCTTTAATGGTACCGCAATCCTCCTCAAGGACGATTACATCCTGAGATACATCCACAAGTCTTCTCGTAAGATAACCAGCGTTTGCTGTTTTAAGAGCGGTATCCGCCAAACCTTTTCTTGCACCGTGTGTAGAGTTGAAATACTCTGAAACGGTCAGACCCTCTCTAAAGTTTGATATAATTGGTGTTTCGATAATTTCTCCAGATGGTTTTGCCATCAAACCTCTCATACCAGCAAGCTGGCTGATCTGGTTTTTACTACCCCTTGCACCTGAATGTGCCATTACATATATGGGGTTGTAGAACCTTTTTCTCTTCTCAGTTTGAGACTTATCACCACCCTGTTCCTCTATCGTCTTCATCAGGTGAGATGCGATCTTATCGTTTGTCGCAGACCAGATCTCGATGATCTGGTTGTATCTTTCACCTGGTGTCAATGCACCCTCTTTGTAGCTCTCTTCGATCTTGAGCACTTGCTCCATTGCAGCATTGATCAATTCCTGTTTCTCTTTTGGAATAATGAGATCATCAATACAGATGGAGAATCCAGCCATTGTGGAGTATTTGAAACCTAAATCTTTCAAGTTATCCAAAAATTTAGCTGTTTCGTAGTTGCCAAGCTTGTTGTAGATCTCCTCCACCATCTTGGTGATCTTCTTCTTTTCAAGGACATCGTTTACTATATCAAAAGGCACCCCTTCGGGAACAATCTGATAGAGTATCACTCTACCTGTAGTTGTATCGTAAATCTTACCATTTATCCTTACCTTTATAAAGGCATTTATATCCACTACACCCTGATCATATGCAATAATTACCTCTTCAGGAGAGCTAAACATCATCCCCTGCCCTTTGGCATTCTTCACCCCGCGGCTTAAATAATATATACCCAAAACCATATCCTGAGTTGGCACGGCAAGGGGCTTACCACTTGCAGGGGAAAGAATATTGTAAGGGGCAAGCATCAATACCTTTGCCTCAAGCTGGGCATCTATCGAAAGCGGCACATGAACTGCCATCTGGTCACCGTCGAAGTCTGCGTTGAAAGCAGGACATACGAGTGGGTGAAGCTGAATCGCCTTACCCTCTACAAGTACAGGTTCAAAGGCCTGAATACCCAATCTGTGAAGTGTGGGAGCTCTGTTTAGTAGAACAGGATGCTCCTTAATCACCTCTTCCAATACATCCCAAACCTCTTCTCTCTGCTCTTCCACCATTCTTTTGGCCTGTTTGATGGTTAGAGCGATACCTTTCTCTTTTTCCAATTTGTAATATATGAAAGGTTTGAAAAGCTCAAGGGCCATTAGTTTTGGGATACCACACTGGTGCATCTTCAGATGAGGTCCAGCCACGATAACTGAACGCCCAGAGTAGTCCACCCTTTTACCCAAAAGGTTTTGCCTGAATCTACCCTGCTTACCCTTTATCATATCGCTCAAGGACTTAAGTGGCCTTTTGTTGGACCCTCTAATTATTCTACCCCTTCTTCCGTTGTCCAAAAGGGCATCCACAGCTTCCTGAAGCATTCTTTTTTCGTTTCTGATAATTATTTCAGGAGCATTGAGTTCGATGAGTCTTTTTAATCTGTTGTTTCTATTTATAACCCTTCTATAAAGATCGTTTAAATCACTTGTGGCAAATCTACCACCATCCAAAGGAACAAGGGGTCTAAGCTCGGGTGGAATAACTGGAATTACATCCAACACCATCCACTCTGGTTTATTTCCACTTTTTCTAAAAGCTTCCATCACCTTGAGTCTTTTGGCGATCTTTACCTTTTTCTGTTCACTGTTGGTCTCTTTCAATTCTGCCTTGAGTTCAGGTATAGCGATATCGAGATCGATCTTCTTGAGGAGATCCTTTATCGCCTCGGCACCCATCTTAGCCACAAAAGAGTTTGAACCATACTTCTCAACAAGCTGGCGATACCTCTCTTCGCTGATGATCTCGTTTTCTGCAACCTCTTTTACATTCTTCGGATCAATTACTACATAAGATTCGAAATAGACGATTCTCTCGATATCTTTTACGCTCATGTCAAGCAGAGTACCGATTCTGCTGGGGGCACTCTTAAAAAACCATATATGAACAACGGGGGTCGCAAGCTCGATATGCCCCATTCTCTCTCTTCTAACCTTTGATTGTATGACCTCAACACCGCACTTCTCACAAACGATCCCGCGATGCTTCATCCTTTTATACTTACCGCACAAACACTCCCAATCCTTTACAGGTCCAAATATCTTAGCACAGAATAGTCCATCCCTCTCTGGCTTAAATGTACGGTAATTTATCGTTTCAGGCTTTGTAACTTCACCAAAAGACCAGGATCTGATCTTCTCTGGGGAAGCTATCTTTATCTTTATAGCATCAAAAAAAGTCGGGCTTTTTTCCTGATTATAAGTCTCTTTTGCCATATAAAATTAGCCCTCCATTAATTATTTTCATCATTATTTATATCTTCTTTCTTGACAAGCTCCACATCCAAACAGAGCCCCTGCATCTCTTTTATCAATACATGGAACGACTCAGGCATGCTCGGTTTGAAGCTGAAGTTTCCATTTACGATAGATTCGTAAACCCTCGTTCTACCTTCAACATCATCGGATTTCACCGTGAGCATCTCCTGTAAGATGTTGGATGCACCGTAAGCCTCAAGTGCCCACACCTCCATCTCACCGAGTCTCTGACCACCAAACTGTGCCTTACCACCGAGCGGTTGCTGAGTAACAAGAGAGTATGGTCCTGTGGATCTTGCATGCATCTTGGTTTCTACAAGGTGGTGCAGTTTCATCACATACATCACACCCACAGTGACTTCTTGCTCAAACCTTTCACCCGTTCTACCATCGTACAGCACAGTTTGCCCGTCTTCGTTGAAGCCAGCCTTCTTTAGAAGCTCTTTTATGTCTGATTCTTTTGCACCATCAAACACTGGAGTTGCAATGTAAAGCCCCAACGCTTTAGCCGCCCATCCTAAATGGGTCTCAAGTACCTGCCCCACATTCATCCTCGAAGGAACACCGAGTGGGTTTAAAACGATCTCCACAGGCACTCCATTTGGAAGATAGGGCATATCCTGTTCTGGCAGAATTCTGGAGATTACACCTTTGTTTCCATGACGCCCTGCCATCTTATCACCCACCATCAGCTTCCTTTTGACAGCTAAATATACCCTTACAGATTTGAGAACACCTGCTGGCAGTTCGTCACCTTTTTCTATCTTAGATTTCTTATCTTTAAATTTCTCCTCGATTGATTTAAGTTGTGTATAGTATTTGCTATTTATCTTTTCGATCTCTGGTTCGATCTCCTCTTTGTTTTCTACAGGTAAACCCACAAGTTCTGCATAATCGAGAGTCAAAAGGACATCATTAGGCACTACTGAGCCTTTTTTGTAGGCAGTTCCTTTGAGTGTCACACCTTTTGTAAGTTTTTTACCATTTAACAGATTTGCAATGGCAGACTTCCTCGTCTCATCAAGGGTCAGCATCTCGATCTTGTAGTTCCTCTGGATCTCCTGTAATTCAGCCTTTTCTATCTTTACAGTTCTATCATCCTTTTCAACGCCTCTTCTCGTCATCACTACCACATCGATTACCACACCAGAGATCCCGGATGGCACCCTCAATGAGGCATCCTTCACATCCCCAGCTTTTTCACCAAAAATGGCCCTTAAAAGCTTCTCTTCTGGGGTTGTCTGGGATTCACCTTTAGGAGTAACCTTACCTACAAGGATATCACCCTCTTTTACCTTCGCACCGATCCTTATGATACCGCTTTCATCTAAATCCTTAAGGGCCTCTTCACTCACATTAGGGATATCCCTTGTGATCTCCTCAGGTCCAAGCTTCGTATCTCTTGCCTCTATCTCAAATTCCTCGATATGAATAGAGGTATAAGCATCCTCTTTTACAAGCTTTTGGGATACCAAGATGGAGTCCTCATAGTTGTACCCCATCCAAGGCATGAATGCTACTACAACATTTCTACCTAAAGCTAAATCACCCCTATCTGTAGCTGGACCATCTGCGATAATATCACCTTTTTCTACCTTTTGCCCTTTCTGGACAAGAGGCACATAATTTATACATGTATCCTGGTTGGTTCTTCTATATTTATCTAATTCGTAAACATCTATACCGAAATCATCACCATTTGCATACCCAATGATGATCGTTTTTGCATCAACATACTGCACAGTACCACTTCTCTTTGCAGTGAGTACTGCACCTGAATCTATGGCAACCTTCCTTTCAAGCCCCGTACCCACAATTGGAGCATCCGTTCTTACAAGAGGTACACCCTGTCTCTGCATGTTTGAACCCATGAGGGCTCTGTTTGCGTCATCATGCTCCAAGAAAGGTATTAGTGCTGTAGATACAGATATAATCTGATTAGGAGCCACATCCATAAATTGGATCTCATCCTTGTGTACAGTTACGATCTCACCCTTCTTTCTCGCTATTACATACTCGTTTAAGAAATTACCTTGATCGTCAAGTTTCGCGTTTGCCTGAGCAATGAAGTAATCCTCCTCTTCGATGGCAGACATGTACACCACTTCATCTGTTACCCTACCATTTTCCACCTTTCTATAAGGGGTTTCGATAAAACCGTACTCATTCACCCTTGCGTAGGTGGTTAGAGAAGTGATCAAACCGATGTTTGGACCTTCTGGGGTTTCGATGGGGCAAAGCCTTCCGTAATGGGAAGTGTGAACATCTCGAACCTCAAAACCTGCCCTATCCCTATTAAGACCACCAGGTCCAAGGGCAGACAACCTTCTCTTGTGGGTAATCTCGCTGAGGGGGTTTGTTTGATCCATAAACTGTGAAAGCTGATAACTTCCGAAAAACTCCTTGATAGAAGAAGACAATGGTTTGGCATTCAACAGATCCTGAGGACTAAGATCCCTCGTATCCTGAATACTCATCCTCTCTTTTACGGTCTTCTCCATCCTCACCATACCGATGCGGATATGGTTTTGGAGCTGCTCACCCACAGCTTTTACCCTTCTATGCCCTAAGTGATCTATATCATCTACTTCATCTTCACCAAGTCTGATATTGTTGAGCACCCTGATCGTCTCTACGATATCTTCCTTTGTAAGGATCGTTAGATCCAGCGGTTTATCCAATTTCAGTTTCTTGTTGATCTTTAATCTACCCACTCGGGATAGATCGTACCTTTTGTCGTTGAAGAAAAGATTTTCAAAATATGTCTTAGCAGTCTCAACTGTGGCAGGTTCACCAGGTCTCATCTTCTTATAGATCTCAAGAAGAGCCTCCTCAGTAGACTCTACCTTATCAGCCTCCAGCATATCCCTGATAGCTGTGTCGCTACCTTTGCTGTCTATGAGGAGTACCTTAAATTCCTGTACATCGTTCTCTCTTAGTTTCTCAAGGATCTCCGCAGATACCTTTGTATTTGCTTTTACGAGGAGTTCTCCATCTTTTGATATGATATCCTCTGCAAAGAATGTTTCAGATATATCATCATATTGGCAATCCATTTTGGTGATGCCAGCTTTGGTAAGCTTTCTAACGATAGCTTTGGAGAATTTATGCCCCGCTTTGTACAGTATCTCACCGGTTTTCTCATCTTTGATATCCAAGCTATTTCTTCTTCCGATGAGGTTTTCTGGCTCGAAATCCCTTTCAAAATTTAGACCTTTGAATCTTACAACCTCAGTTTTGTAGTATGTATTTAAAATATCCTGCTCTGTTAGACCCAAAGCCTTGAGCAATACCGTTGCTAAGATCTTTCTCTTCTTATCTATTCTAACATATATAAAGTTTTTGGTATCAAATTCAAAATCTATCCATGAACCTCTATACGGTATAATTCTCGAACCAAACAGGTGCTTTTCCACAACGCTCTTGCCAGCGGTCAAATCTTCAAAGAATATACCTGGAGATCTGTGTAGCTGACTTACGATAACCCTTTCAACACCATTTATAATAAATGTAGCTCTATCCGTCATCAGAGGTATATCACAAAGATACACATCCGATTCCTTAGCAGATGAAACTACCCTCTCTGTGCCATCTTCACTGTTTTCATAGCAAACAAGTCTCACCTTCACTTTGAGGGGAGCAGCGTAAGATGTCTTCCTGATAATAGATTCTTTTGCATCATACTTCGGCTTTTCGATGGTATAACTTATGTATTCCAAAACGGATGTTTCATTGAAATCTGTAATGGGGAATACCTCCCTAAAAACCTGCTCTAATCCCTTGTTCTCCCTCTTATCGGCAGGTACATCTAATTGAAGAAAATCCAAATAGGAGTTCTTCTGAACCTCTACGAGGTCTGGCATCTCTAATACTTTTTTGATCTTTGAAAAACTTACTCTTTGGATGGAATTGGTAGATTTATTCATTTCTCCACCTATAGGATTTATTTGTATTTAAAGCTAAAAAAAGGAGGCATTAAGCCTCCGTGAACCTTATCTTATAAAAATTACTTAATTTCAACAGTTGCACCAACTTCAGCAAGGGCAGCCTTGATCTTCTCAGCTTCTTCCTTCTTAACACCCTCTTTAACTGGCTTTGGAGCCTCATCAACAAGAGCCTTAGCCTCTTTAAGTCCAAGACCTGTAAGCTCTCTAACAACCTTGATAACCTGAACTTTCTGAGCACCTGCATTAGTAAGGATTACATCAAACTCAGTCTTCTCAGCTGGAGCCTCAGCAGCTGCAGCACCAGCAGCAGGAGCAGCTACCATAGCAACTGGAGCAGCGGCAGAAACACCAAACTTCTCCTCAAGCTCTTTTACAAAATTAGCAAGTTCGATAACTGTCATATTTTCGATAAATTCAATTACTTGTTCTTTAGTTATAGACATCTAAGTCCTCCGTTATTGATTTTTTTTGTCTTTAATAGCATTAAGCACATTGAGCAAGCTTCTTGGTACATTTGCAAGAAGAGAAACAAAATTTCTAACTGGTGCATTGATAGAACCAAGCATCCTTCCAAGAAGCTCTTCTCTCGATGGAAGATCTGCAAGAGCTATCACGTCATCTTTCGATAACCTCTGACCTTCGAAGTATCCACATCTTATATCAAACTTTTTAAAATCTTTTGAAAACTTTTTAAGAAGTTTGGCTGCTTCTGTAGGCTCTCCAAATACTATTGTGCAGGTAGTTTGCTCTTTTAAATCGTTGTCTAATGCGGTTATATTGTTTCCATTTAGTGCAATCTTTAAAAGTCTATTTTTAACCACTCTAAAGTCATTGCCCGTTGACTTTATAGCAGAACGAATAGCTGTCAACTCAGGGAAAGTACACCCCTTGTAGTCAGCCAAAAAAATTGCATTAGCTTTCGCAATCTTGGCCTTCAACCCTTCAACCAACAGTTCCTTATCACTCTTTTTCAAGCTTTCCTCCTAAATCCGGCCGTATCTATCACAACCGGTTTCCGCAGGATTTATGCTTTCGCTACCTGCTTCTTTAACCAGAATTACTTTCACTACCTTAAATTTCTGCTAAAACTTTTTGCTGATCTACCTTTATCCCAGGTCCCATAGTTGTGGATATAGCTATACCACGAACATACTGACCTTTTGCAGATGCAGGCTTTGCCTTGATCAGTGTTTCGAGAAGTGCCTTGATATTCTCTTCCAACTTCTCCACTTCAAAACTCTTCTTACCAACAGGAGCATGAATGATACCAGCTTTGTCCACTCTAAATTCGATCATACCTGCTTTGAGGTTTTTAACTACCTCTTTAACATTTGTTGTTACAGTTCCGACCTTCGGATTGGGCATTAATCCTCTTGGTCCTAAAATCTTGCCTAACTTACCAACCGCACCCATCATATCTGGAGTAGCCACCACCTTATCGAAGTCGAGCCAACCTTCCTGGATCTTCTTGACAAGGTCATCGTCACCTACATAATCTGCACCAGCTTCTTGAGCCTCTTTTGCTTTTTCTCCCTTTGCAAAAACGAGAACCCTAACCTGCTTACCTGTGCCATGCGGAAGGGTAACAGATCCCCTCACCATCTGATCTGCATGTCTTGGGTCGACACCAAGTTTAATTGCAGCATCCACAGACTCATCAAAATTAGCAAAAGCGATCTCCTTTGCTAATTGAAGAGCCTCTCTTAAATCGTAGTATTTTAATCTATCAACTTTTTCTAATGCCTGCTTATATTTTTTACCTACTTTAGCCATCGTCACCCACCTCTTACAACTCGACTTCTACGCCCATACTTCTGGCAGAACCAGCTACGATCTTCATAGCGGTTTCGATATCTTTCGTATTCAAATCGGGCAATTTGATCTCTGCAATCCTCTTTACCTGCTCTCTCGTCAATTTGCCAACCTTCTTCGTTTTTGGATTGTCAGAACCGCTCTCAATCTTCAGCTCTTTTTTAATAAGCTGAGTCACAGGAGGTGTCTTTGTTATAAATGTAAAAGACCTATCCTCATAAACTGTAATTATTACAGGGATGATCATATCACCCATATTCTGGGTAGCTGCATTAAATGCCTTGCAGAATTCCATTATATTTACACCCCTCTGACCTAACGCAGGTCCTACGGGTGGTGATGGATTTGCTTTGCCTGCTGGGATCTGTAGCTTAACCTGTCCCATGATCTTTTTTGCCATATATATCCTCCAATTATCCTACTCTTTTTATCTGTAAAAAGTCCAAATCGATGGGAGTCTGTCTCCCGAAAATACTTACGATTACCTTTACCTTCTCTTTTTCAGTGTTTACCTCATCAACAACACCGGTAAACCCTTGGAATGGCCCGTCAATCACCTCCACAACATCACCCTTGATATATTTCATAGCAATTCGTGGAGCCTCTGATTTAGCCAAATCGATCATCGCTTTTACATCCTGCTCAGGGATAGGAACAGGATTGACACCACCTACAAACCCCGTAACCTTCGGTATAGACTTTACTCTATGCCAATTTTCAGTATTCATAACCATATTTACGAGGATGTAGCCTGGAAAGGTACTTTTCTTACTTACCTTTTTTGTACCCTTAACCAACTCTACAACATTCTCTGTTGGGATGAGTATCTCGCCAAAAGAGTCGTAGAGATTCTCATTTTTTATCTTCTCTTCCAAAAGCTTTTTAACCCTCTTTTCAAAACCTGAGTAAGTGTGGACAACATACCATTGCTTATTAGACATATTCTAACCTACTATAAATTGTATGATTTTTGAAAGAGCCACATCCACGACGCCTAAAAAGATCGCCATGAGAACAACAAAGATAATCACAACCGTAGTTGTTCCAATAGTCTCATCTTTTGTAGGCCAGACTATCTTCTTTAACTCTTCTTTTACTTCTTTTAGAAAATTTATATATTTTTCCACAACATACCCCTTAAAATGGCAGGCCAAGAGGGACTCGAACCCCCAACCCCCGGTTTTGGAGACCGGTGCTCTGCCAATTGAGCTATTGGCCTATCTTACCACTACTTAGTTTCTCTATGAATAGTGTGTTTCCTGTCAAATTTGCAGTACTTCTTTAACTCAATTTTTCCAGTAGTAGTCTTTTTATTCTTGGTAGTTGTGTAGTTTCTATTTTTACACTCTGTACAAGCCAAAGTAATTATCTCTCTCATCTTTTTCCTCTATTACTCAATTATCTCTGTAACAACACCAGCACCTACAGT
>CAZFHX010000038.1:0-12398 GCA_964519265.1 uncultured Deferribacterales bacterium | reverse complement strand
CCTTTAACATTTTTTCATCCAAAAAATCCAGTATCATTTTCTGGGGGCATTATAAGATGATAGTATTAAGGAGATTATCGATTCGGTGAATAAAAAATCAGACGAGCAGAAAGCACTATTGTCAGATGAGTTTGATGCTACGACAATAAATCTTATCTTTTCACTTTTTAATGGACGAGAAGGGGTATATGCAAGACAATGGAAAAATACTGAAGGGCAAACAGGATACGCACCTGTAAATGAACCGTTAAGTGAAAAAGTAATAAAAAATCATTTAAACGGCAATATTACCATAGGTGTTTATCAGCATAGATTTGACTCCACCGTATGTTGGGCATGCTTCGATATTGATATTGCAAAACATGCACTTAATAATGCATTGCAAAATGATAATTATTTCAAAGAATTAGATATTTTATGTCAAAAGGTGGCGGTATCTATTTACGATGAATGTGCTAAGTTTAATATACCTGTATACATAGAAAACAGCGGTTATAAGGGTAGACACTGCTGGATCTTTTTTTCAAAACCTATTCCTGCAAGGATAGCAAAGAAATTTACCGATATTCTAAAAGCGAACATAAGAGTATCATCCCATGAGATAAGTATAGAGTCCTTCCCAAAACAAAACTTTGTAAAACCTGACGGTTTGGGGAATTTGGTAAAATTGCCATTTGGTATTCACTTAGCCACAGGCAAGAGAAGCTATTTTGTAGACAGAAATGGACACGAGATAAAAGAACTCAATAATTTCTTGAAAAATATTATCCGTATTGATGAATCAAAGTTGTTGGAATACTTGAATTTTTATAGAATCGAATATGCTTATAATGAAGATAACAGTGTAAATACCCCTCCTGCTGAAAAGGTGAATTTTCAAAATTTTAATAGAAATTATAACATAGATCTCGACAAAGAATTCCAATACCTTATTTTCAAATGCCCAGTTATAAAAGAGATATATTCAAATGTTTTAAGAAAAAATGAGATCAGTTACGATGAAATGATTGTTTTGACACATACCGTAGGGCATCTGGAAAATGGGGTGGAGGCGGTTAATCATATTTTTTCAAAATGTTTCAATGTATCCCATGACAAATATCTGAAAAGTCAATTGAAAGGTAACCCTATAAGTTGTGCTAAAATTAGAAGTAAACTTCCAAATATTACCTCTATGGTAGAATGCAATTGCCAATTTCAAAATATAGACGGACTTTATCCTTCACCTATTTTACACCTAAAAACTATGGAAGCACCTTTGAGATTGCCATCGAATATTGAAGTGAATATGCTGAATTTCCAAAATGTATTGGACAACTATATCTCCCTAAAAAAGCAATTTTACGAGATAGGATTGATGCTAAAGGATTACGAGCAGAAATTTGAGGCGATTTTTAAGACATCTGGGGTTGACCAATTAAAAACTCCTGTAGGTATTTTCAGAAGAATAGTAGATGAAAACGGCAAAGTTTCCTACAAAATAGATGTGTGAGTATGGTTGTATATTTGACTGAGCAGGGTGCATTATTAAACATTTCTGGGGAACGAATAGTGCTAAACAAACAAGGTAGACCAATTGCGGTATTTTTAGCAAAAGATGTAGACCAGATAGTGATAATGGGAAATATAGGAATCACAACACAAGCGATGAGATTTTTATTGAAGAAAAAAATCGATACTGTCTTTACATCTTATTCGGGAAAATATGAAGGTAGATTGGTTTCAGAATTGGGCAAAAATGTAATATTAAGAAGACTTCAGTTTGATGCGGTATCAGATGATTCTTTTAGATTTAAAATTGCCAAAAATATTGTCTATGGGAAATGTATCAACAGTCTAATATGTCTGAGAAAATTGAACTACTATCATAAATCACAGGATGTCGTTCAAATCTTGCATTCATTGACATCTATGCTGGCTAATTTTGGAAATATATCAAACTATGAAGAACTACTCGGATTTGAGGGCTCATTTTCAAATATCTATTTTTCTGCATTTGATCATATCTTAAAAGGGGATATAAAATTTGAGAAGAGGACCCGCAGACCACCACAAAATGAGTTTAACGCACTTTTAAGTTTCGGATACACTATCTTGATGAATTTGGTAAGAACTATGGTAAACACTGTGGGGCTTGATCCATATTTCGGAGTATTACATGCCGAAGATTACGGTAGACCCTCATTGGTATTGGATCTGATGGAGGAGTTTAGGTCTGTTGCTGTGGATATCCCCGCAATCAATTCGGTAAACAAAGGGGTTATAACAAGGGCAGATTTTGTGAAAAATGAAAATGATGACCCTGACGAGCTGCCGATTCAATTATCGATATTTGGAAGGAAGAAATGGATCTCTGTTTTGGAAAAGAGGTTCAATTCTTTATTTTGGTATCAATACAAAAACAAGAACTTACCCCTTAGAGAGATAATAAGAATGCAAACTTATCTTATAAGTAAGTCATTCATAGATAGAGTAGAATACACACCATTCAGATTGGAGGTATGATTTTATGGTTGTAATATTTTTAAAACCGTGTTATCGCTTATACTATATACAACTTGATTTCATGATTTAGTGTGTGAGAACCTAATGGGGGATTTATGAAATTGTATTATAACAATTATATTTTTAAGATAAGTTTCGAGGCAACATTTGTTGCAAAACATTATCCACCTTTTATTATCAGATCTGTGTTGGGTAATGAGCTTAGAAAATTAGCGTGCATTCTAAAGGGAAGGGAATGTGATGAATGCCCTTTAAAGTATCATTGTGCTTATTCCTTCATATTTGAAACTCCTATTGATAAAAATACCGAATTTTTGCTTGGAAGAAACAAAGCATCCCACCCATTTAGAATATTCAGCGATCTTTTACCCAAAAGAGCATACCCTACTATGGAACTGAAATTATCATTATTCGGAAAAGGGATAGATTATTTTCCATACATGTATTTTGCCCTAAACAGAGCAGGAGAAAAAGGATTATTTAGAGAGAGGATAAAATATAGTATCGATGAGATTTTAGATGATGATTTTATGATAAATAAAGGATTCGATGAAAATCTTGTAATCTCTGAAAGGAGATTGTGGAAATTCGACAATGAATCAGGTGAAAAAAATGTCAAGATCAAGATACATTTCTTATCTCCCGTCAGAATAAAATTAAACGGCAAATATACCCACAAGATAGGTTACAAAGACATTCTTCTAAATATTGTTCAGAGGTTAAATATCTTAAGTGCAATGTATGGGGATAAAGAAAAAATTTCGATAGATTTAAAAAGTTTGTCAGAAAAAGAAGAAAATATCAGTCTAAGATGGATAGATTACGAAAGATATTCGGCAAGGCAGGAAGCTGAAATGAAATTAGGAGGGGCGGTGGGTTATATCGAAGTGTATGGTAGGTTTAATATGGCAGAACTATCCTTATTAAGAGCCGGAGAAATCTTCGGAGTGGGTAAAAATACGAGTTTCGGTTTTGGTGAGATAAAAGTGGAGGAGTTGGTATGAGGAGGGTGCTGGTGTCGTTTCTTGGAACAGGTGTATATAAATCTTGTAATTATTCTTATGGAGAAAAAATAGCCCACAATAAAACATATGTCCAAACTGCCATAGCAGAAATTTTTTGTAAGAGTTGGGATAAAAATGACAGAATTTTTATTCTTTGCACAGAACAGGCAGAGAAAATACATTATTCTCAACTAATAGAAACATTCAACGGTTTTAATTGTTCTATAGAAAAAGTCTTAATTCCATCAGTTAGTAATATTGATGAAATTTGGCAAATTTTCAAGACAATAACTAATTTAATAGATGATGGTGATCGAGTAATATTTGACATTACTCATAGTTTTAGATCAATTCCTATGGTAGCTCTTGCTGTCTTAAATTACTTAGATTCAGTTAAAAAAATTTCAATAGATGGGATTTTTTATGGAGCATATGAAGCAAAAGTAGGTGATACTGCTCCCATAATAGATTTATTGCCTTTAAAAATTGTTCAAGATTGGGCAAAAGCGGCTGAAATTTTTCAAAAAACAGGGAGAATAGAAAGTATAAAAGAACTAACAGAAGAAAAATGTAAGGGAATATTAAAAGAAACAAGAGGATCTGATAAAAAGGCAGAAAAATTAAGGAAATTAATAAATGAGATTTATAGTTTCAACTGCAACATTGAAGCATCAAGAAGTAAGGATGTTATAGACAAAGACTTTGACTCTTTAAAGCAGAGAATTACAGAAATGAAAGATCAAGATATAATAGAACCATTGAATGAAATTCTGGATAAACTATTGTTAAACCTAAAAAGTTTTGGTAACGATATATTTAAGAACACATTCTCCATTATAGATTGGTGTATAAAATATGGACTTATCCAGCAGGGGTATACTTATCTGCGAGAACTGATTGATAGTTATTTTGTTTCTATTCAATATGGTAAAGATAAAATATGGGATAAAGAATATAGAGAAGCTATATCCGAAAAACTTTACAACCATATGAATGGTAAAACATCTTCAGAAGATTTTGATAAAGTATTAATTTTCTTAAACTCATTGAAAAAAGAAACATCAAAACAACTAAGCGGAAAACTGAATCATTTGGCAGAATTTAGAAATGACATAAATCACTGCGGATTTGGTAAGAAAGCATACGAGTATAAAGTTCTAAAAGATAAATTGAGAGATTTGAAGAATTTTTTCGAAGAAATAATATTACAGGGGGTATAGATGTCATTTAATATTTCAAGATTCAAGGATATTGAAAAGAGGGAATATGAAATTGAAGTGATCACACCTATGTTTTTAGGCGGTGCTGATCCTAAAAAAGCGGAGTTAAGGGTTCCCCCATTTAAAAGTATGCTTAGATTCTGGTGGAGAGCACTTCATCCTAATCTCGTACAAAATGATAATTTTACTAGTCTTTACAGGGAAGAAAGTAGAATATTTGGTGATTCTGGAGATTTTGGAAAAAGTAAAATTAAGTTATCAATTGATATTAGCAAAGAACCTTCAATTATCAGATATAATCCACTTCCTCATAAAAATAGTAATTTTTTTGTTGAAGGTATTGCACCTTTATTTTGCTTTAACCTTATACTTCGTGCTCCTAAACAAATCCACAAGTTGTTTGAATTTGTATCTATCGCCGGAGGGTTGGGTAAGAGATCAAGAAGAGGGTTTGGAAGTTTCAAAATAAAAAAAGTTGATGAAAACAATATTGATATCAAACATATTAATGATATTATCTTATCAATCAATGAAAGTCTTAATATACAGTTAAATAACAAGAATAATTCGTTATCAGTAAACGGAAATTTTACTAATAGTTATCCATATGTTAAAAAAATCATGTTTGGGCAACATAATTATAGTTATGATTATCTTTTGAAAGTTATAGGAAATGCTTCGCACAACAATAACTCTGATTTTACAGGGTATGCAAGAGGTACCAATAGATTAGCATCGCCTGTTTATGTAAGTATTGTGAAAGATAAAGAATATAGGATTATAATTACAGAATTAAACCTATCTACGAGACAGCGAATGGATAATAATACCAATAGACAGTCTGGATTTATAAAAGATCTCGGTTTTAAGGAGGTTATAAATGAACAGTAATAACAACTACTGGGACAATAAATTTTGGGCATATATGCATGACCCTTTTGATAAATGTTTTGATATCAAGGGGCATATAGAGAGAGCTAAGCAGATCTCTGAGGTTTTTGGTTTGATCCCTCCAAACAATGAATTTTGGAATCGTGCTGATGGTATTGCTTCAGGATTCGAAAGAGGACAAGTACCGGGTTATGATCCTGATGAAGAAAAAAGTGGAGCTATCGACTTTCTTGTAGATCCTATACTTACACATCCTACAGGTGAAAAATGTCACTTAAAACCTTTGTTACAAAACATAGATCACAAGAAACTTTTTTCAGAACTAATTGAATTTTTAAAAAAAGACATAGGTATGAAGGCAGGAGAAGGGGGATATTCGGATAAATTTAAGAGTGATCCTCAAAAGTTTTCAATTGCTCGTTTTCTATATATACACTTAGTCCTTAGATTCAGACTTGCCAATGAAAATATAGGTGGGATAGGGGCTCTATGGCATAGATTACCAGCAGACACAAGATTTCCTGATCATTCAATATGGCAACATAATGCACTTGTATCTGCTATCCAATCTTGCTTTGAACTCACTAATGAAAATGATTTGGGAATGATGGTTGTCAGTATTACACCTGTGCAGTCATTTATCAGTAGTGCTCGCAAATTAAGGGATTTTTGGACAGGATCGGTTTTTCTCTCCTATTTGGCATTTGAAGGTATAAAATGGGTAATAGAAAATTTAGGACCCGACCACATTCTTTATCCCTCACTCATAGATCAATTTTTAGTAAATGAGTATTTGAAAAAAAGTTGGCAATTAGATGAGGGTGTTAACTTTTTGAATCAGGAAAGTTCAATTGCTTCTTTCCCAAATAAATTTTTGTTTTTTGTACCTTTTTCAAAATCTGAGGATTTTGCAAAAGAGATAGAAAATTCCATGAAATCTGCTTGGGAAAATATTTATAATAAGGTTTACGAGTTCATTGTAGAAAAATTAGATAATTGTGGTAACACAAAAATTGACACTAAATACATCAAAGAACTTTTTCAAAGACAAAACGACAATTTCTGGGATATTAAATGGGCATCAGTTAAGATGTTGTCCAATAGCAATAGGGAAAATATAGAAGGTTTATTATCAGAAAAAAGTTATAAATCAAATTTCGAATTATATGATATTTTTACTAAAATGATCGAAAACAAGCAAAACTACCAAAAATCAGGGATAGGTCTTTTTTATTCCATATCTCATACACTTTGCCAGTCAGTATTAGCCGCAGAAAAGTCTAAGAAAAGAGTGGTAAGAAAACCTGAATCTGGTGAGAAGTGTCATATATGTGGTGAATTTGAGGTTTTATATAGTGAAAGATATCAAAATGATAGATCTGCAAAAGAATATAATGACTCTATTAGAAAATTTTGGAGTCAGTTAAAACAGTCAGTAGATGGCAACGATGGAATGGATCTTAAAGACAATGAAAGACTATGCTCAATTTGTGCTACAAAAAGGTTTGCATACAGAGTGTTACAAAAAGACAAAAATCATTTACTTCAAAAAAGTTTCCTTGATACAAAATACTTCCCAAGCACAACCTATATAGCGTTGAATGATTACTTTAGAAGGGAAGAAATTAACAATGAAGATAGAAAATTAGACCTTTCTCAGAGGGTACATGAGGATGAAAATAGTTTTAAAATTTCAAACAAAGATAAATACTATGCAATCCTTTTAATGGATGGGGACAACATGGGGAAATTGATAAATGGCGAAACAATTGCTGCAACATGGGAATCTGTGATACATCCAAAACTCTTAGAAAAGATCAATAAAAATAATACCAAATGGGATAAGAAATATTTAGATGGATGGAGATCTATTTTAAATAATAAGTTAAAAAGAAATATTACTCCAGCAATTCACGCATCTATTTCTGAATCTTTAGGAGATTTTGCTTTGTATGGAGTATCAAACATAATAAAAAAATATGAAGGTAAACTTATATATGCCGGTGGGGACGATGTCTGTGCCGTACTTCCAATTGATTATATAATTGATGCTGCCAAAGAGATTAGTGATTATTACAAATCTTCTTTCAAACTCATATCAAAGAATGGAAAATCATTAAGTATAGAAGATCTGAATGATGAATTTGAATTAAAAGAAGGTAAACTTTCTATCAACTTGGGTAAAGGTAAAGATATTTCCATTTCAGCAGGGGTTTTGATTTGTCATCACAAAGCAAGTCTAAAGAATATGATAAATGAAGCACACGAGCTTTTGGATAGAGCAAAGGAAAAAGGTGGGAGAAATGCTTTAGCAGTTAGCCTTAAAAAGAGAAGCGGAGGAGATAGATATTTTATAACAAAATGGGATAGTGAAAAATTGGAATCCTTTAAGTATTTGAAAGAAAATATAGGTGAGGAGATGTCTCGTTCTCTTGCATATAAGCTTGCAGAATATAAAGATGGAATAGATGCTATATTAAAATCAAAAGACCCTTCAGATTTACTACAAAAGTTTGTATTGTCGATAATTAGTAGATCAGGGAAAAAATCTCAAAATCGAGAAATCCTTTCAAAATGTATTGCAAACATAATTGTAGATAACGATGGGAATTTTACAAACGAACCACTAATTATTGCAGGATTTTTACACAGAGACAATAAGGAGGAATAATTATGAATAATATCTTTAACTGGTATAGTTTTGAACCAATAGATACTCTTTTTTTCAGAAGTTCAGAACCTATGGTGATGGGAGAGAGTCATGATTCTAATTTTAATTTTCCTCCACCCATTCAAACAATTGCAGGTGCAATACGAACATACTTTTATAAAATTGACAGAGTTAAATATAAAGATTTGATTAAAATAGGAGAAGAAAAAGGTGGTTTTGAACTGTTGGGTCCTTTTTTCGAGGAAAATGGGATTATTTACATACCTGCACCATATTCTTGGTATATAGATGAAGAAAATAAATTAGTGAAAGCTGAAATAATAGAATCCCCTATTATTAAAAGTTCATCAAAAGAATTACTCTGGGCAAAAGGCTTTGGAAATCTAAAACCTTTAGGAGGAAAATGGATGCCCTATGATAATCTTGATAAAGAACAACAAGATAGAATAAAAGACATAAATTATTTCTTCACTACAGAGTTAAGGACAGGTATAGCACTTAAAAATAAAGTTGTCAGAGAACACCACATCTATTCGTTTAATCATTGTAGGCTCAAAAAAGGGATTAAAATAATCTTCGGTATTAATATTGATGAAATGGGCGATGAAGGCGTTTTAGTGTTGGGTGCAGAACAGAGGTTTGGAATGTTTAAAAAAGAAAAGTTTAGTATAGATCTTAACAGAACAGGCACTAAATATATGAGTCTTTCATTGATAGAGGGAAATAATGCCACAAATAGTTCATTGTTGTCTACTGGGAAGATTCAGTATTTGGGCGGTTGGGATTTACACAAAGGTTTTCATAAAGATATGAAAGGGTATTTTCCGGCAGGAACCGTTTTTAACAAAAAATTTTCAAATTGCATCGCAATAGCATAAAGATGGAATGAATTTTTATAAAAATAAATTAAATTTTGGAGGCAAATATGCTTGAAAAACAACTCTTCTCAATACTGAAATTTTATGCTGTATCTCCAGTTCATGCTGGTAGTGGTTCATCGGTGGCAACAGTGGATTTACCTATCCAGAGGGAAAGACACACAGGTTATCCGATAATACAGTCTTCGGGAGTTAAGGGTGCCATGAGGGATCACTTTAGAAAATTTCACGATGCAAGTAATGACAAGGAGTTGATTAATAAAATCTTTGGTTCTGATGAACAGGATGGATGGGACAAAAATAAAGAGTCAATTCCGGGAGCATTTACTGTGTCCGATGCCAAAATACTTGCTTTTCCTATTAGATCGAATGTTGCACCCTTTGTTTGGGTCACATCTCCCACTGTGTTGAATAGGTTAAAAAAAGATTTAGAATATATAGGTGGTGGTATTAATGATACCTTTGAAGTAGAAGGTGATAAGGCGATAATATTAGAGGGAAGTTTTAGAAATGGACAGAAGATAATTTTAGAAGAGGCAGTTGTAAAAGTATCAGGTGATAAACCACAGCATATAGACTTTTTGAGAAACTATTTTCCCGAGTTGGAGAGGCTATTACTAATCTCCGATGAGATGTTTGATTACTGCGTGTCCTACTGTACAGAGATCCAAACCAACATAAAAATAGATTCGGAAAAAGGAACTACCAAAGATGGTAGTCTAAGGTATCAAGAATTTCTACCTTCGGATTCTGTTTTGTACAGTGTGGTGAAATTTGGTAAATCTTATGAAGGGGATTTGCAATCTGATACAATAAAAAAGTTTTTACAAGATACAATTACAGGTTTTATTCAGGTTGGTGGAGATACATCTATGGGTAAAGGTATTTGTAAGATCAACTGGATAAATAATGATGGAGGAAACAAATGAGGACATTAGGGCAAGAAAGATCTGAGTATGCATTAGATAAGGTTTTAGGGGCTATAAATATAGATAAATTCGATTCTTTTGCTGCAGGAGCACCGACACAAATTTTGCAAAATGGTTTTGGTCAAGCACTTGCTTTTTGGGCCTCAAAATCTGAAAAAGATGTAAAATTCAACAAAATTCTCTCTATAGTTAAGGAATGGCTTGAAAGTAAAAACTTTGTATCTCGTTCAGATGATTTTAGTGGTTTTATTATGAATATTTCGAGATTATCTCAGCAGGATTATCTGGCAGCTCAAAAAGAAGCATTAGCCCTTCTTGAGTGGGTCAAAAGGTATGCGAAAGCATTTTGTGAGGAACAGCAATGATACCCATGTATAGTGAGATAAAAGATTTAATAAGAAATGATTACAATCATGGTAACTTTGGATTGTGGTTTTATAAGTTTGTTGAAGTTGATGAAAATAATAAATTTAAAGTTCCTCAGAACGCAGTTGATACCTATAAAACGAAGTATTCAAGTTTATCGAATAATATTGTTAATCTTTTGAATAAGAAACACGAATATCAGGAACAATTTTGTTCATCATTTGGCAAATGTTTTAAAGTTTTAGTTTTCGAAGCAACTGCCAAAACCCCTTTTGTTACAGGTATAGGAGAAACCCACCCCTCTGAAATAGGAATGACTTTCGATCATAACATGGGTGTGCCTTATATACCTTCATCGAGTATAAAAGGAGTCGTTAGATTTGCTCATACAATTTCATTAATTGATGAGGCTATAGAGAAAAATTCTGTAAAAAATGATGAATTCGATGATGAGGAAGATTGGACAAGGATTCCAAAAATTTTTGGTAAAGGTGGAGACGATGGAAATATAGGTAGGGTTATTTTTCTCGATGCTTATCCAGTAGAGATACCAAAACTGAAACCTGATATTATGAATCCTCATTATGAACCCTATTACTCGAAAAAAGGTGAAAACAGAAATAATCAAAATAATGAGAAACCGGCAATACCTGCAGATTATCACAATCCCGTACCGATTAAGTTTTTAACAGTAGATAAAGGTGCAAAGTTCATTCTAAGGATTATGATTAACAAAAATTTCTTAGATTTAGAAGGTGTCATTAGAAAAGCAATAATTAAAGCATTTGAACAAGAGGGTGTAGGTGCTAAGACATCTGTTGGGTATGGTAGATTTGTTCTGAAAGAATTGAGTGTGAAAGAAAATAAGCAAGATACTATTCAAGAGAAAGTAAAAACGCAAGACAATTATAATTCGAAAAAAATTGAACATATGACAGAAGTGGAAAAAATAATTTACAAATTGAAAAATGAAAAAAATGAAGAGTTTGCAAATGATATTATTAATAAGAGGTTAGATAGTTTCGAAGAAGAAGACAAAAAACTTATAGCAAATGCTTTAAAGGAGTTTTGGAAGAAAATAAATAAATGGGAGATGAAAGGGATTTCTGATAAGCAAAAGAAAAAAGTAGAAAAGGTCAAAAGTATCTTAGGTGAAAAATAGTGAAAAAAATATTTCTACTTTTCAGTCATACTTTGTCTGATAGTCAAATTAGAGATATCCGTTTAATGGGTGTTTCTGATATTGTATATTTACCATCAGATTTCCAGTCATTTTGGTCTCAGATACCACCAGAAGGGGAACTGCCGATTGAACGGCTAAATGAAATTATAAGGTGGCTGAAAGATAATGGTAATATAGGTGATTATGTGCTTGTGCAGGGGGAGTTTGGGGCAGTGTTTTATATTGTGGATTTCTGTTTCCAATATGGTCTTGTGCCGATATATTCCACCACCAAAAGGATCGTTTTAAAGGAAGAGGATAGTAATTCAAAAGTAGTGAAAACGAATGTATTTGAGCATGTTGCATTTAGAAAGTATTTGAGATATAATATCGTTTAGATATTGATGTGATTGACAATTGAATATGTGGTCGCTGAGAAGAGATAATGATATTTTTTTATAGAGAAAGTTGAGTCTGATATGCTCAAGCATTGAGTGTGTTAGACTCACTTTGTTCGTGTTGATTTTAGAATTTTTATAAGAATTAAGTATTTTAAATATTATCAATCAATTATGAAAAATAGAATAAAAATCAACACGAATTTTAAAAAGATTTGTTATCAATGAGTTATAATTCCTTTACAAAAAATTTACAATATATACCCCCCTCCCCCCAGGGGAACACGAAAAAGGTGGTTGCAAATAATTGAAAAATAGGATAATAAAAAGGGTGCTATTGGAATCATTGACCTGACTTGAAGGGATTGCGACTT
>CAZFHX010000037.1:0-12410 GCA_964519265.1 uncultured Deferribacterales bacterium | reverse complement strand
TTTAACATTTTTTCATCCAAAAAATCCAGTATCATTTTCTGGGGGCATTATAATACAAAGAGGACTCAATCTCGAATCCATTAATTGATAAATTCAATTTAATTTGCAGGTAATCTGATTTCTATATTTTTCTTAAAAATATTAAGTTTTCTTTTAACATCGTATTTGAGCATTCTCCTTTAATATTTGTTGGTGAATTCTTTAATGGCATTCTTTTATTAATTATATTTCTATACAAAATTTTTTCTGTTCTAAAATTAATATTTTTAGATAGTTCACTTATAATTAAATCAGTTCTTAGAAAAACTCCTTTAACCGTTCTGTTACCAGTAACTAAAACAAAATACTTGTCTTTTTTTAAATATTCATAAGCAGTTTGTAAAGAATCAAATAAATCTATATAAAATGACAAAACTTCTTCAGCTCTTTTAGGATCTTTTGATTTTATCGATTCATATTGGAGTTTTAATGTTTCGGAATATTCTAAAATTTCTTTTCCTTTACTAATTTTAACTTTACCACCTAAAAGATTCTCATCCAATTTATAAATATTACTGTCATTCATTATCCATTGCCATGAAAGCCTTGAAAACTGACCATAAGCAACAGTTGTTCTCGAGTCACCATACGGCGGTGAAGTAAGAATAAAATCAATACTATTACTTTCTATATTTTGTTTCTTGCGAGAATCTCCTAATATTATTTGAACTATTGTATTAGAGTTGATAGCTTTATAATAAAATTCTTGCATAAGTGAAATATTTCTTTGAGATACATTTTCAAAATGCCAAAACACATCTGGATTAAAATCATCCTTAATTTTCCCTTTATCACGATGTAATTTAAATCCATTGTGGTTTGTTAAAGAAACTCTCCTAACAACTTCACTCATACAGAGTAAGAAAAAATCTCTGGTATCAGTATCTTCAATATGAAAGATTATTTCTCTTAATTTAGATAAATCGTTTATTTGTTGAGGCTTAAACCAGAACTCAATATTATAAAAGTTGTGTATTCTAAAATTCTTTATTTGATGGTATTCATTCTTTATAATAAAAAAAACTCTTCTTAAAATTTCAGGATTTATTGGTGTAGTTTTTACTTTTGCCATAAAACAAGCGAAAGGATTTAATTCAATACCAATTGCTGACTTTATACTTAGTAACATACTTTCAATTAATGTAGTTCCAGAACCCATAAAATTATCCAGAACAACACTATTTTCATCGGTAAAAACTCTTAATAGTTTTCGTGCCAATTGAGGTATAAATTTTGCAGGATATTGATGAAAACCATGAGAATATATATTTGGATTATAATTTTTAAAGTCCCATTCACAATACCAGTCTTTTACATCTTTTGGCTTATAATAAAAATTTTCCTCACTCTTGTATACATCAAATGAAGATTCAACAAAAAAGAACAAATCTGGAGATTTGTAATTAATATTTTTTGTTTTTAATTCTAAATTTTTGCTAAACATACTTTTATCCTAATTTTTGATTAACAAACTCAACAATATGCGATAAAGGTGAAATAAAATCGGATGAAACTTCTTTAGCTATGAATGCCTTATCAAAAAACTTAAACATCCCTTTATGTTGAGGATTATTTATTTCATTATAAAAATTAACCGTTGCAAAGCATATTATTGGCATTTGAAAAACATTGTATTTAATGTCGTATTTATCTTTAATTGGATTTTCTGAGGTTGCAATCTCCATTAGCAATTTCCACTTATAAGTTTGTCCAGCTCTTTCTCTTAAAGAGGTTTTTAACGATAAAATAATACATTTAGCCAAAGACTTATCTTCTTTTTCAGTATAGATAATTAAATCAACATCGGGTTTTTGAGTTTCATCACCAATACTAATTGTGGCAATTTTATCAAAATCTTTAATTCGAGATTTCTTGGATGTTATAAAAATATTTGATTTAATATTTTCTTCTAATTTATTCTTTAAAAATAAATAAACCAAACAGTTTGAAAAAGCATTGCCAGCAATAGATTTCATTGCCTGACTAATGTCATTTATTTCACCAATCTTTACTCTCTCTTCTACTAATTTCCTAACTTCCTTTTCTGATTCTTTTAGTATTTCATATAGTTTATCAAAAATTTTAATCCAATCACACCTTTTATTTTCAATAAATTCGTTAAATTTATCCAAAACTGGTTTCATGTAATAGGTCTCTTCGATTTGTTTAATATCATTTTCTTCATTTTTTGTTAATTTATACATACACTACCTTTCAATTAATTTGTTTTGGTAATCTTTATTATAAAACTATCAGCTCCTTCAATATTAGTCCCTATCAATACATTCTGTAACGCTTTGCAATTTTTTTCTTTATTCGTATTTTTTATCCTAAATATTCTCCATGAATAACCTTTTCTAAAATAGAATATTTTTAGCTATCAGCTTTTATAATAATATTCTTTTATAAATTATTTTATTTGTCAAGACTAAAGTACCCCATAGAGTTATTTTTTTATTTCGTAAAGTGTAGATGAAAAGGGTACAGGGGGTGGTATAGCCGCCCCCCTGGTTGCCAAGATACAAAGAGGACTCAATCTCGAATCCATTAATTGATTCTTCTATTCTTTCTTTACACCTTTTAATTCCTTCTCCTCATCGTAATTACCCCCACCCCCTAAAACGGTGTACATCTGCACCATATTTAACAACCTTACATATTCTAAATTCGTAAGTGTCTGTTTTGCCTGTAAAAGATTTTTTGTGGCATCGAGGACGGTAAAATAGCTCTCCACCCCTTGATTATACATCTGATTTGCAAGATCGTAATTTCTCTGTAATGAGTTCATAAGTTCCTTTTGTGTTTTCAATTGATTCTCAACTGTTGCCCTTACTGCTAATGTATCCATCACCTCTCTAAAGGCAGTTTGAATTGCTTTTTCGTACTGTGTGATGTATAATTCTTTCTGAATTTTACTCAGTTCGTACCCCTGCCAAACACGGGCATCGAAAATCGGCATGGAGACATTACTTCCAAAATTCCAAACCCGTGATCCAGCGTTGAAAAGCCCATTGAGATCGCTACTTGCCACACCCACCCCAGCCAAAAGAGATATTCGAGGAAAAATAGCCGCCCTTGCCGCTCCAATATTTGCATTGGCAGCTTTTAATTGATGCTCGGCTGCCATGATATCGGGTCTATTGAGTAATACATAGGAGGTGAGATTTGGTGAAAATTCTCTCATCGGCACAATAGAAAAAAGCCCATCAGGTAGCAATTCTTTATCCACCCTCATTCCCACTACAAGATTTAGGGCGTTTTTCCCCTTTTCTATCACCTGATCCAAACTTGCCAAACTTACCTTAACGGTATCCAACGCTATCTTAGCACGGTTCAGATCGATCTCCGTAGCAAGACCAACCCTGTATTGCTCCTCCACCATTTTGTAATTCTGTGAAATAGTATCGTAAAGTTCACTTACTATCCGATAATTTTCCAAATCTGATGCAAGTGCTAAATAAACCCTTGCTACCTCCGATATGATCGCAATCTGAGCCGCCCTTCTGTTTTCCCTTGCAGCAAAAAATTGCTCTAACGCACTTTCTTTAATACTTCTTATTCTACCGAAAAAATCTATCTCCCACTCAGCAAGTCCCAAATTCAGATTGTACTGCTCTTTCTCATATCCCTTACCGGTAGGGGAAAAATCGTCTGAGACTCTACTCTTACTTGCTCCAGCCGAACCGTAAACAGATGGATAAACCTCAGCCCTTTTTATACCATACATCATCCTCGCCGCTTCCACATTAAGAATGGCTAATTTTAGGTCTCTATTGTTTTTTAGTGCAATCTCTATGACCTTTTTCATCTTAGGATCTGTGAAAAACTCCTGCCACTTTATTTCGCTTATCTGAGTTGTATTATCATAAGCAATATTACTGTATACACCCTCTTTCGGGAAGTCTTTTGGAATAGGTGCATCTGGCTTTGTATATTGTGGTATAAAGCTACACGCAGAAATAACTAAAATCATCGATATAAGTAGATATCTCATTTCGCACCTCCAGCATCAACCTCTCTGTGCCGTTTGCCAAATAATTTATAGATAACCACATAAAATAGAGGTATAAGCAATGGAGCAAGGAAAGTGGAAGCAATGGTACCACCCACCACAACCGTACCGATGGCATTCTGAGCACCAGCACCGGCACCTTTTGATAGAGCAAGGGGTAATACACCAAATCCAAAGGCAAAAGATGTCATCAAAATCGGTCTAAGTCTGAGTTTAGCCGCCTCAAGAACAGCTTTCATAAGGTCGTAGCCTGCCTCGATTCTTTCCCTTGCAAACTGAACAATCAAGATAGCATTTTTAGTAGTCAATCCTAAAATAGTTACAAGACCGATCTGAAAGTAAACATCATTCTCAAAACCTCTATAATTTGTGGCAATAATCCCACCTATCACTCCAAGCGGCATACTGAGCAAGATCGCAATGGGTATAGGCCAGCTTTCGTACAAAGCGGCAAGCACCAAGAATATTACAAATATGGCAAAGGCATATACAAGGGGTCCCTGACTTGTTGCCATCTTCTCCTGATATGAAAGCCCCGTCCAGGCATACCCTATCTCTTTGGGTAGTTTTGAAGCGATCTCTTCCATAATCTTTATGGCATCACCCGAACTAAATCCAGGAGCAGCCTCCCCCTGAATATTTATGGATGGGAAGCCGTTGTATCTTTCGAGTTGCTGGGCACCATAAATCCACTTACCCTTAGCAAAAGCACTAAATGGCACCATCTTCCCTTCGGCATTTCTCACATAAATTCTCTGTAAATCCTCTGGAAGCATCCTGTATGGTGCATCATACTGAAGGTAAACCTTTTTCACTCTACCATCTTTTACAAAATCGTTCACATACATACCACCAAACGCAGCAGCGATATTGGCATTTATCGAATTAATGGGAAGTTGAAGGCTTCCAGCCTTTTCCCAGTCCACATCTATCTTGTATTCCGCCACAGGATCCATACCGTTTGGTCTCACTCGCATGAGTCTTTTATCCTGCATTGTCATATATAAAAGCTGATTTCTTGCCTCGATCAATTTCTGATAACCCACACCGCCGTAGTCTAAAAGCTGGAAATCAAACCCTGTAGCAGTACCAAGCTCGATAATTGATGGAGGCATAAAGGCAAATACCATAGCCTCATTGATAGTGGATACATACCCCATGAGTCTACCAGCTACAGCTTGGGCAGATAGAGATTTACTTTTCCTTTTCTCCCAATCCTTTAGTTTAATAAATCCTATTGCCACATTCTGGGCCTGACCACCAAAGGAGAATCCACCCACAAAGGCAAAAGACTCAATTGCATCCTTCTCTTTTGTCTCGATATACTTTTCTACCTTTTTCATCACAGCCTGAGTCTGCTCCATTGTAGAACCGGATGGCAATATAGCTTGAACAAAAAGGATCCCCTGATCCTCATTGGGTAGATAGCTCGTTTTCATATTAATAAAAAGATACCCTGTAATACCCACTATCACAACATAAATAATTATAAACCTTATCTTTTTAGCGAGGGTATATCCTACTATGGAAACATAGAGATTTCTCCCTTTGTTCATCACGGTATCAAAAAACTTTAAAAATGGTCTAAAAAGAAAAAAGGCATGTTCATATCCATGCTCCCCTTTAGGTTTAGGTTTGAGCACCGTGGCACACAATACAGGGGTGAGTACAAGGGCAACCACCACAGATAAAAGCATTGCAGCAGCCACCGTCACAGAAAACTGCCTGTAAATGATCCCTGTAGAACCGGGGAAAAACGCCATCGGCAAAAATACAGCAGCAAGAACAAGCCCTATCCCGATAAGTGCTCCAGTGATCTCATCCATAGATTTTGCCGCAGCCTCATAAGGGGATAGTCCCTCTTCCTCCATCAATCTATCCACATTTTCCACTACAACAATGGCATCATCTACAAGCAGACCGATAGCAAGCACCATGGCAAACATCGTAAGCATATTCACAGAAAACCCCAATAGCCAGATAATCCCAAAGGTACCCAACACTACCACAGGAACTGCTATTGTGGGTATTATCGTTGCCCTGAAACTACCCAAAAATACAAACATAACGATAAAAACAAGTATTACTGCCTCATAAAGGGTTTTTATTACCTCATTTATTGCAACTTTTGTAAAAGGTGTGGTATCGTAAGGGTAAACCACCTTTACCCCCTGAGGGAAATACCTGCTCATCTCTTCCAACTTTCTCTTCACATTGTCGGCAACCTCAAGGGAGTTTGCCCCTGCCTGCTTTCTCACAGCCATCATTGCCACAGGCTTGCCGTTGTAAGAGGTTACGACATCATACCTATCTGTGCCCAATTCCACCTTTGCAATGTCCCTGATGTAAATTGTGCTACCATCTTTATTTACCCTCACCGGAATTCTGTAAAACTCCTCCGGTGATTGAAGATAGTGCTGTATGATAATAGTGGCGTTTAGCCTTTGCCCTTTTACCGCCGGAGCACCACCAAATTGACCGGCAGATACCTCTACGTTGTAAGTTTTGAGTGCAGAAAGGACATCCTCCACAGTGAGGTTATATTTTATAAGTCTATCGGGATTGAGCCATACCCTCATGGCGTATTCAGTACCAAATACCTCCACCTCTCCGACACCCGGCACTCTCGCCAAAATCTTTTCTATATTCGATTTCGCATAATCCCTCAGATCCTCTCCGCTATACTTTGCATCTGTTGACACAAGCCCCACTATCAGTAAAAAATTCCTTGTGGACTTACTCACCCTTACCCCTTGCTTTTGAACAAGCTCAGGTAGATTGGAGGTGGCAAGCTGAACCTTATTCTGCACCTTCGACCATGCAATATCGGGATCTGTGCCGGGAGCAAAGGTAAGCTCTATCCTCGATTGCCCTGATGAACTGCTCTTGGCACTCATATACCACAATCTGTCAAGCCCGGTGAGTTTCTGTTCTATGATCTGGGTCACGGTACTTTCCACAGTTTCTGATGATGCACCGGGGTAAAAAGCCTCCACAGAGATCATAGGAGGAGCAAGCTCAGGGTATTGGGAAACCGGCAAAAATTTTATCCCTAACACACCAAAAGCCATTATAGCAATGGCAATTACCCATGCAAAAACGGGGCGTTTTAAAAAAAATTTAGACAACATACCCCCTCCTACTGCATAGGATTATTGTTTATCGATACAAGATTTAATGGTTCAGCCTTCACTGGCACACCGGGTCTTATAAATTGAATCCCATAGACAACAACCTTATCACCAGATTTTAAACCGTCACTCACAAGCCATTTATTTCCCATACTTCGTTCTATCTTTATGGGTCGTACTACAACCTTACTCTCATTATCCACCAGGTAGACATAAGGATCCCCTTTGTGATCCCTTAGGACACTCTCCTGAGGTACGAGTATGGAGTCAGGTTTTAACCCCTCTGAGAGAATTGCCCTCACATACATCCCCGGTAAAAGTCTCTGTTCTTTGTTGGGGAATATAATTCTTAAATTCACAGACCCCGTTGTTGGGTCAACAGAGATATCTTTAAACTGTAGCGTACCATTATATGGATAGATAGATCCATCATCCAATATCAATTTTACACTATACTTCTCTTTACCAGTATTTTTAACTATACCTCTATTCAGTCTCACTTTAAGCTCTTCCAATTCTGCTGTGGATCTTGGCACATCCACAAAAACATTCTCTATCTGCTGTATCTCGGCAAGGGGAGTGGGTTGGTAAGCCACCACGGTAGCCCCTTCTGTAATAAACGATTTACCGATCCTACCAGAAATAGGTGCCTTTACATAGCAATGCTCTAAATTTATCTGAGCAGATCTTATCTGAGATTCGTAAAGTTTGATATTCGCCTTGAGTTGCATCAAAGCTGCATTGGTATCGTCGTAAACCTGCTGACTTATCGATTTTGTCTTTATAAGTTCGCTGTATCTCTCAATCTGTTTTTCCAGAGCTGGTAATTTTGCTTTTGCCATCTCAAGGGAAGCCTTTGCAGTCTCCAAAGCGGTTTCATACACAGAAGTATCTATCACATAGAGTAGATCCCCCTTTTTAACATCGCTCCCCTCTATGAATACCCTCTTTTTTATTATGCCGCTCACCTGCGGTACTATTGGTGCCGTTTGAAATGCCGATACCCTTCCCGGTAATTGAAATGTAAGCTCCGCTTGTTCATTCTTCACCTCTAAATAGTTCACTTTTGGAACCATATTCATCATACCCTGCTGCTGCTTCTCCTGCTTTTTACAGCCAAACAAGAGGACTGCAACAATCATCAAAAAAATTGTGTTAAAAACTTTTCTATTTCTCATCAGATACCTCCACTATTCCATTTAAATAGATCTCCAAAAAAACCTTAAAAGCCTCATCAAGCTCATCATCCGTTGGGATTTTATTCAAAAAGATCTCATTGGTGAGGAAAAATGTGTAAACCATCCCCATAAGACCTCTGGTGGCTATATTTAGATTCAGTTCCTTAATTGGGTACTTATCTTTCTTGCTTTTGAATATGCTTATTACGATGGTATCCAACTCATCTATAAAGTTGCAATAAGTATTAACAATTTCATCAGACGATTTATTTATCTCACAGAGAGTTATCTTGACGAACTTTTTTCGATTTCTCAAGGTGTTATAAAACTTCCGAACAATTAGATTCAGAGTTTCATACAAACTCAAATCATCAGACTCGAGTTTAATCTTATGAAGTTCTGGCAAAATCGAATAATTCCTTATCACCTCTCTAAAAATGTCTTCCTTCGTTCCAAAATGCCTAAAAAGTGTTATTTCTGAGACACCTGCGGTTTTAGCAATCTCTTTTGTGCTCGTTGCATGATACCCTTTTTCAGAAAAGCAGTGGTAGGCTGCCTTTAGAATCTTCTCCTTAGTGTTTAAACCATCCATTACTCCACCTCTTATGTATGTAAGCACTTACTAACATAAATTCACTGAAAATTCAACTAAAACTTTTTTTACAAATTTATTACAAAAACATGAAAGTTGTGTTACAATATTATTATAATTTTCTTCAAAAAATTAGAGGTAAATTGGAATGAAACCTTTAGAAAGTCTTATAAACGAAATAAAATTACTTTTGGCAGAGATGACAGACAGAGTCACAGTGATGATCTCCGATGTGATAGAATCCCTCGTGGAAAGGGAGAACGAGATCGCAGAAAGGGTCATAAATATGGATGAAGAGGTGGATCAACTCGACAATAAGATCGAAGAGATGTGCCTCAATGCCCTTGCATTATATGAACCAAAAGCCATAGATCTCAGATTTATCGTAACCACCCTGAGAATAATCGTTGATTTAGAAAGGATCGGTGATTATTGCGTGGATATTGCCGAAGAGGTGATCAAACTCAATCAGATACCACCGATAAAACCATACATAGATCTGCCTAAAATGGCAACTTACTCATCAGAGATGGTAAAAAATGCCATAAACGGTTTCTTTGCGAAAGACCACAAAGTTGCACTCCAAGTAATTAAGGATGATGACTACATAGACAACTTAAACAATCAGATATTAAGAGAGCTATTAACCTACATCGTGGAGGATTTTAGAAAAACAAAAGGGTGCTTGTCCCTCATGTTTATCTCAAAAAATTTAGAAAGGATCGCAGATCACGCTACAAATATAGCAGAAATGGTATATTTCATCGCTAAAGGTGAAAATATAAGACACAAACATTACAACGAATTAGGTGAAAATGGAGATGAATAAGATATTAGTGGTAGAAGACGAAGATTCTCTGAGAGAACTAATAGTCTTTAATCTCACAAAAGCAGGCTTCGATGTAGTAGAATCTGAAAATGCCAACGATGCCCTCATCTTCATTGAAGAGATCACCCCGGACCTCATCATCCTCGATATAATGATGCCGGGATTAAAGGGGACCCAACTTCTGCAACTTTTAAAAAAATCTCCCAAATTCTCGTCGATTCCAGTGATTATTATTTCCGCAAGAAGCAGTGAATCAGACATCGTAGAAGGTCTTGAGTTAGGAGCAGACGATTATATCACCAAACCCTTTAGTATGAAGGTATTGATAGCAAAGATTAAAATACTCCTCAGAAGATTACAAAAAAAAGAGGAAAACACTATCGAGTACAAAGGGATCTATGTGGATCTCGAAAAATACAAAGTTTTTGTTGGTACAAAAGAGATATCTCTTACATATAAAGAGTTTGAATTGCTCGTTTTTCTACTAAAGCACCCCAAAAAAGTCTTTTCAAGGGCTCAACTTTTGAGCAACATCTGGGGGTATGACGCTGATATCTTCACCCGAACCGTCGACTCCCACATATCTTCCCTCAGAAAGAAATTAGAAGAGAAGGGTGATCTCATCAAATCCCTGCCAAAGGTGGGGTATGTTCTGGAGTAAATAATGAAACTATTTGCCAAATATTTTATACTTATATTTCTGTCCATTTCAGCAGTCCTTATAACTGGGCTTTTCATTGTATCAAATGTCGTTTCCAACGATTACCTTACCGAAAGAAAAAATACACTCATCAATTATATAAGCCTATTAAGTAATCTCTATTCCAAATCGGATTTTAATTTCGATAATAAGCAGCTTAAAAGCTTTTCCGATGGTTTGGGGATCAGAATTACAGCGATAGAAAAAGATGGCAAGGTTTTCTACGATTCCACATTCAATAACAAAGAGAGTTTGGAAAAAGTTGAAAACCATTCGGGCAGAAAAGAGGTACAGGAGGCGCTTAATAGGGGTATTGGTGATGACTTAAGGCTCTCCACAACTGTAAAGGTAAAGCATCTATATGTGGCAAAACTGATCAATTCCGATTATATACTCAGGGTCTCTTTCCCATATAAAACTGTAAATTTCTACCTATCTGAGTTAAAATACCATATTATCATCATCTTTGCATTTTTGATCGCAACAATATTCTTCATATCGTACTACTTTTCCAAAAAACTCTCCATACCCCTCGAAAATTTAAACGATATGTTGATCCGTGTAGAAAAAAATGAAAAGATAAACATAGATGATTATGGTTATGACGACGATGCCATATCAAAACTGATGTACACCATTTATAAAAATATGATCTCAAGACAGCAACTGATAAATGAAGAACGCAGTAAAATGCACTTTGTGTTGTCTGCACTAACAGATGGTGTGATGCTTGTGGATCAAAATTGGAAACTGATATATGCCAACGATAAACTTTTCGATATAATCGGTGTAAAGTTTAATTCTGTATTCGAGGACCTAAAAGACTTTGAATTGATAAAGATCTTCAATGAGATCAAACAGAAAGGCGACGGAAAACATTTCATCAAACTTGCCGGTAGGTTTTATGAAATCACCTGTAGAACCGCAGATAGTTATAAGATTTTGGTATTCCACGATTCAACCGATCAGATGAGGTATCACGCTTTCAAAAGTGAACTTGTGGCAAACATAAGCCATGAACTGAAAACACCCGTTTCAATTATTATGGGTTATGCTGAAACTCTAAACAACGACGAATTGGATGACGGAACGAGGAAGAAATTTTCCAAAAAACTCTACGATTCCTCAGTTCGCCTCGATAACCTTATTAATGATATTATCCAACTTCACTCGTTGGAAAGCAAGGATAGGAATTTCTCCATTGAAAAAACTGTGAGCAGTTCTGAAATCTTACAAGAATTAAAAGAGATATACAAAGATTGCTCCAAAAATTTAGAATTTATTGTTGATGAAGTGGAATTAAAGGTTTTAAAGGAACATATCCTCTCCATATTCAAAAACCTTATTGACAATGCGATCACATACTCCACAGGCAATACCGTTACCATTGGATTAAAGAAATCCGACAAGAAGATAGTAATCACCGTAGATGACGAAGGTCCAGCCATATCAGATGAGGAAAAGAACAAGATCTTTGAACGATTCTACACAAGTTCCAAATCGAGAAATAAGAAAAGCTCTGGAACAGGCTTAGGCTTATCTATCGTAAAACACACAGCCGAACTCTACAACGGTTATGTCGAACTCCTCAAAAACCCCAAAAACGGCAACTGCTTCAAAGTGGTATTGGTGGAGAGGTAAATATTAATTCAAAAATAATAAGACATACCAAGTCCATAATATCTGTTATCATATCCATCTTTGAACTTGTAAGAATATATAATATCAAACTTAAAATTATTGTTTATAAACCAAGAATGTTCATATTGAACACTATTATAGAAAGATTTTAAGTTTATTTGATTGTAAACCCATGTATAGTTCAATAGCCCTTTCATATTAAAGATTTGATACATTATGATCCCAATTTCTGGATAAATATATGGGTAAAGATTTCTGTCAGCAAATCCTAATCCAAAGTTAATTAAG
>CAZFHX010000036.1:0-12859 GCA_964519265.1 uncultured Deferribacterales bacterium | reverse complement strand
AAATCTACTTCAAGATGTAACAAGCGACCTCGAACTAAAAAATCCACAATTGTCCATAGAGATTGCCAAAGAAAAGTGTGCCATTTACGGTATTACCCCTGAGAGAATAGAACAAACCCTACAGATCGCCTTTTCAGATTATCAAATCTCAACCATTTATGGCGCAAACAATCAGTACAAGGTGATCATCGGTCTAACAAAAGAGTATCAGTCAAATGTAGAGAAATTATCACAGATATATGTAATTTCAACAAATGGAAAGATGGTGCCTTTGGCAAACTTGGTAGAAATAAAGGAAACCTTAGGTCCTTTATCTGTAAACCACATGGGTCAACTACCAGCAGTAACTATATCGTTTAACTTAAGAGATGGAGTAGCCTTAAGTGATGCTGTAAGAGAGGTGGAAAAACTCGCTACTATGAACTTACCCTCATCGATTTCAACATCATTTCAAGGAACAGCCCAGGCTTTCCAAGATTCTACACAAGGGCTTTGGCTTCTTATACTTTTAGCAATAGTTGTCATATACATTATCTTGGGTATCCTCTACGAAAGTTTTATCCATCCACTTACAATTATTTCAGGTCTGCCATCAGCCGGATTAGGTGCAATACTCGTTTTAAAACTTTTTAATTACGATCTAAATATCTACGGCTTTGTAGGTCTTATTATGCTTTTAGGTATTGTAAAGAAGAATGCCATCATGATGATAGACTTTGCCCTTGATGCCGAAAGAAATAAACAGATGACCCCCCTTGACGCGATAGTTGAAGGTGCATTGATAAGGTTTAGACCGATAATGATGACCACACTGGCAGCTCTGGTGGGAGCCTTACCCATAGCAATCGGAATAGGTGCCAGCGCAGAGGCAAGAAAATCTTTAGGTATAGCAATAGTTGGAGGCCTTCTCGTTTCACAGCTTGTCACCCTTTACCTAACCCCCGTGATCTACTACTACCTCGACAAAATTTCAAAAAAATTTGTAAAACGATAAAAATCTATTTACAATAATATATCTGGAATATATATTTGGTTAAAATAATGGCGTTAGTCCAAAATAGGAGAATATTATGAGCAACAAAAATGAAAAAGAGTTAAGCTGCTGCAGTACAAATGATGTTAATTGTGGTTGCGAAGATGATGTCTGTTTTGATGAGGGGTGTTCTTGCGGATGTGGAGAGGATGATGGTGAATACATCAATGTTGAAAATGTTGCTGAAATAGCTATTGAAGAAAATGGTACTGTTCACCTTCTCGTAGTTGATGACAATGGTGAAAATCCACAAGAATTCGCCGTAGAATTCCCAAGTTTGGAAGAAGCGGAAGCGTGGGTAAAAGAAACCTTTGGAGATGATATCTTTGAAGAAGAACAATAAATAAGAGGAGGACCCATGAAAAAGTTTATTGTTTATGCCGCCTTTTTACTCTTTTCCATCACCGCTTATGCAGGGGAATTGGACGATTTCCTCATGAATCTAAACATGCAGATAGGTAATGACAAAGCATCTTTTCAGGCAGAATTATCCACCACTTTTGGTGCTAATGAAGTTAAGGTAAAAAGTGTTGTAAACTCTGTTGACAAACCTGCAGATGCTTACATGATCTTCCGCCTTGCTGAAGTGACAAAAAAACAACCAGAAGAGGTCCTTGTCGTTTACAAGAAGCATAAAGGGAAAGGCTGGGGAGTAGTGGCACAGGAGTTAGGCGTAAAACCTGGATCTAAGGAATTCCACGAACTCAAAGAGAATAAATTGAAGAAGAAAGAGAAGAAAGAACACGGTAAAAAAGACCACGACAAATACGAAAAGAAAGAGCACGGCAAAGGAAAGGGTAAAGATAAAGATTGATCATAGTAGGGTGGAATCACCACCCTTTTTTATTTACCAATATAGGTATTTATATTCGTAAAAAGATTTATCGTAAAAGAGATCATCGTATCCATCATCCAAGGGAAAAAGATCACCAAAGCAAGCACTACCGCCAAAATCTTTGGAATAAAGCTCAGCGTCATCTCCTGAATCTGGGTAACAGCCTGTAAAATACTCACTACAAGCCCTGCTACGAGACCAAAAAGTAGCATAGGTGCCGCAAGCAAAAGGGCAATCTCAAGAGACTTTGTGGTAAGACTTAAGACCATATCGGGATTCATAATTCACCTACATAAAGCTTTTTACAAGAGACATCACTATAAGGTTCCAACCATCCACAAGCACAAAAAGAAGTATCTTAAAAGGCATAGAGATCATCACAGGGGGCAACATCATCATACCCATCGAAAGTAGAACACTCGAAACAACGAAATCTATTATCAAAAACGGCAAGAATAGTAAAAAACCTATTTCAAAAGCGGTCTGCAGTTCACTTGTAACAAAAGCGGGTAGTAACACCATATCGGGTATATCATCCACAGTCTTCGGCATCGGTGATTTTGAGATCTGTAAAAAAGTCATAATATCTTTTTTTCTCGTATTCTCCAGCATAAACTTACGAAGAGGTTTCTTTGCCTCTTTTAAAGCTTCCGTGAAGGTGATCTTCCCATCCAAGTAAGGTGCCAAACCATTCTTGTTCATTTCAGAGAAAACAGGGGACATAATAAAAAAAGTAAGAAATAGTGCAAGCCCTACTAAAACCTGATTGGGGGGCGTTTGTTGAGTACCCATGGCACTTCTCAGGAAAGAAAAAACCACAATGATCCTTGTAAAGGAGGTCATCAAAATCAGAATAGCAGGAGCAATGGAAAGGATCGTTATTAGAAAGATAATCTGTAGCGTAACAGCCACATCCTTTGGCGCAGTGGCACCTTCCACCCCGAATCTAAAAGCGGGTAGAGGTATAGGGTCTGCAGCATAAGAAAACGGTACAAAAAGCAGAAATGTAAGGGAAATTAGAACTAATTTCTCTTTTTTAATGATTCCACCTTATCTTTAATTATTGTGGAGGAGACTTCTATCTCCTCTTTTATAGCCTTATCACCAAAGAATCTGAAATAACTTGAAAAATCTTGCTTTTTTGAAAATCCAGCCTTTATGGCATCTATCATATCAGCATCTGTAACCTTGTCCAGCAGTGAGATACCATCCCCAGAAACCCCAAACATGTAAACGATATCCTTGATCTCATAAAATATGATACTTTTGCCCGGCATAAGATCTATTTTACCCAGTGTTCTTCCTATTCCAGGAATATCGCTCACATAGGTTTTCTTCATAAAAACCTTTATCAACCAGTAAAAAACGAATATTATTATCAGTATGATCAATATACTAAAAATCATTTTTGCAAAAGTGGAACCACCACCCGTAACCTCAGGAGCCTTTTCTGGAAACTCAAGCACGACAAAAAAACCGTTAGGTGATGGCTGAACATCGTACTTTAGAGGCTTACTTTCAAACACTATCCTAAGATTGGTAAGTCCATTACCCTTTGTGTATGTTATCTTATTTACATGCTGATTCCACAATTGATCTGCGTTTAAATCAAATTCACCCTTCAATGTGAGATTTATTGCGTTGTTATCGAATTTTTTCTCCAATATCTCTGCTTTTACCCCTAAATTAAACGACAAGGATACCTTGCCGCCCACACCTTCAACTGTTACATTCCCCGCAAAAGCAGTCAATCCAATGAGAATGAAAAAAAGAAGAAAAAACCTACTCATACAACCTATCTTTCTTCATCTCTGTAAGTGCAGCCTTTGTCTGTATATCACTTAATCTGAATGCAAATTTTTCATCCAACACCATGATTTCGCCAATGGCAAGGGGTTTATTATTCACAAGCATATCCACAGCCTCACCAGAGGTCTTATTGAGCTTTATGATAGTGCCCTTTTCCCAGCTCAACAACTCACCTATTGTGCAGAGTTTTCTCCCCAATTCCACATTCACATCCATAATCACATCTGAAAAATGCTTTAAGATATACTCTTTATCCATATAAACCTACTGCACTATAAATTCACTGAAGAATAGATCGGTGATCTCCCCTTCAGTTAAAACCATATTCGCTCTCTTTATGATCTCCTGTTTTAGTGCAATCTTACCCTGAGGATTATTCACATCGGAAACAGTTTTTGAAGACAACACAGATATAATTATATCCTTGATCTGTGGTTCCCTCTTTTTAACCTCTTCCTCCAATTTTGGATTGTCAAGTTCCACAGCGATTTGAACCTTTAAATATCTTTGAACCCCTTGATCCGCCAAGTTTACAATGATAGCCCCCATAGAGTAGACAACAGTTTTTGCTTTTTCCCCACCTTTCTTCTTCCCTTTATCATCTTTAGCCTTTTTTTCATCTTTTGCTGGGGCTTTCTCCTCTGTGTGCGCTCCCGCTTCTTGACCACCCTTGCTCTTAAAGAGGAACATATAAGCCGCAAAAGCACCACCCAGCAATAATACCAAAACTACGACAAGTATAATGATAAGCTTCAAAGGGGACTTTTTCTTACCACCACCCTCTTCAGCTTTAGCTTCTTTCTCTTCAGCCATAAATACCTCCAAATATTATTATAATATAAAAAATGATCAAATTTCAAACAGATTTACAAGATAAAATTGTAAACATAACTACCTATCACAACGATATTTAAAACAATGAGAAACAAAACAACCATTCTATTTTTATGATTTATAACATCCATTTTTACCTCATTTAAGACCTCGAGCAGTTTTTCGTCGGTAATTTTCCTCTTTAGATATTCTACTACTTCACCAAATCCATCTATCATCGACGAAACAAATACAAACTTCTCTTTGTCGGAAAGCATCATCAGAATTCTACCCTTCAATGGAACATAGGAGATCTCATTAATTTCCGATATCTTAACCCTTTTATCACCATACAGACTTTTTACAAAGATGGCATCGTCTTCAAGAATGACAACATTCATAACAAAAGCAACCACATTAAGGGAAACAAGGATCAATAAAACAGTGAGTACCACATATTTTGCAGGACCATAATTGGTAACAGTCAGAGAGATACCGTAAATAATTATATTAAGCAATAAAATTACAGACAAGATAACAATGTTTTTCTTAACCTTAAAAATCATTTAACACTATCTCCAATGGCAATTTTTTATTCTTTAAAACCGACTTTTCCAATCTCATAGCATTATCATGAGCGGTTTGCAAGTTATTTTCCTTAAAACCTTTGAGCAGTTCTACCATATACCCCCGATAGTCATTCGGAGCTATCTCTATATATTTATTGATAGACTTACTTAAATTAAATGTATTATATGTAACAAAATGGTACAGCATCTGGTAATAATAAGCCTGCTTATCCATATTATATTTTTTTAAGTTTTGCAAAGAGATTTCTGCATTGATTACATCTCTTTTTAAGGTAAAATAGTACAGTGATAGTTTGTACAGTTGCGGATCTTTATCATCTATCTTCCTCAGGCTTCTTAAGTTTTCAAGAATAGTATTACCCTGAAAGTAGATATCGTACTTTATATTTTCGATCAACAAATATCTATCCTGCTTATGATTTCCCAAACTATGCTTAATGTTCTTAACCAGCGATAGATAATGGATCATGTAATCAGAAACTCTATCTTTAGTGGGATAAGTAAGGATCTTACCATCGTAGTAAAGTGATAACAAAGACTTTATGGTATCATTTCTAAAAAAGTAGTTTTCCTTTTGCAGGTAATCTCTGTAATTCCCCGTTTTAAACATGATCGCCATGTTTTTTATCGATTTGTAGATCAATGGATCTTTCTCGCCAATGCTGTTTATCAATTCATCATACCTTTTTAACCCCAACATCGCCAACAATTTGTAGTAATAGTAATTCGTAGCCTGTCTTTTTTCGTTGTTTTCCAATATGGAATAGTTACTCAAAAGCATATCGTATTGGGCAAACACTCTAACTCTCTCATCTTGATAGTTGAGACAAATAGCCTTTCCTAAGTATGCAGGAAAGACAAACTTGTTATTCAGAAGGACATTATCAAAAAACTCGTAAGCTTTTTCTAAATTCCCTAAATTGAGCATTAGCAAACCGATATTGAAATAAACAATAGGGTTATCCCCCAAGTAGTTGGCAGCTTCAGTAAGCTCTTTAGATGCAGACTCGTAATCAAACTCGAGCATGTATTTTACTGCATTGTTATTGTGCTTTATCCCTTCGGAAAAATTTACAGATTTTTTTAGTTCTCTCAATGCTGCTACCTGATCCGACTGCTGTAAAAGATTATATCCTGTAGCAAGATAAGATGTCATCTCCTCTGGATCGATAAACATTGGAGTAAGAATCAATCTCAAAAAAGTCTCAAAGTCTGGCCTAAACTCAAAAGACAGATTTAGATCCTCGAGAGTGGGTTGTAATCTAATATCTACCCGTGGGAATCTCTTTACAGACTTTATATATTTTGCATTTTTCAAAGAGATATCGGCCAATTTTGCAAACTGCTTAGTAGTGTAGTAGTAGATAAATTGATAAAAAACTTTTTCCGGTAGGTCGTCCATCTTTGAAATATATTTCTCTGCCACATCATACTTCGCACTTTTCAAAGAAAGAAATGCTTTTATATAATTTAGATCTGGATGCTCCTGATCCTGTACAGATGATACCGATGTATCGGCAAGTTGAAAATTTCCATCCTTAAGATAGAGATAACCTCTTGCAATAGAAGATAGATCGCTGTTTTTAAGTAAAGGGATCAATTTTCTCGCCTCGGAGAAATTGTAATCGTAAAGTATGGAATGTCTGATATAAAAAAACAAAGCATCGTCATTTCTTATCTTTTCGTACCCCATTTTGGCTGTGTTGTGTGCTTTTGTGAGTTCACCGGTTAATACATAATACTTGTGGGCTAACTTATAGACCTCAATGCTCTTATCAAATTTACCTAAAGCATCCTTTACCATTATTCCAGCTTCTTCATAGTTAGACGATTTGATAAGATTTTTAATGTAATATATATAACTTGTTACAGATGGATTGAGATTAACCATCCCCTCTGCCAAAATTGCTGCCAAGTCGTATTTCCCTTGAGACTCATATATCTTCATTAAAAGTTCAGATGCTTCGTATGTCTTCTTTAGATTCAAAGCAGATTTGAGATTGTAAATACTCTTTTCGATATTACCGATAGCGTGGTATCCAACACCCATCTGATAATAATCTTCATACTCCTTATTCTCGATCTCTTCTAAACTTTTAATGGCTTTCTCAATCAGTCTTTTCCCCTTTACCTCTTCACCTACACCTTTGAGAAACAATCCATAGCTGATTTCTGCCGATGGGGTAATATCTTTAGAACCTTCCATTTTTTTATAATAATAGTATGCCTTCGCCACATCACCAGCCAACGAATAGATCTCGGCTGCAATTTGATACTCTTTTGTTTTAGAGGGCTCAATTTGTGACACCACACCCACTGCATCAGATATTTTCCCCTGCTTTACGAGAGATGCGGCTAAATTGATATACGCAGCGGTAAATTTCTTATTCTCTTCGATAGCTTTTCTAAAATAGTATTCACTATCCGTGTATTTACCCAACAGATAATTAGCAATACCGATATTGTAAAAGGCAACAGACCTATTTTCTTCAAGACCCTTACTGTAAAACTCTATCGCTTTTTCAAAATTACCATTGACAAGATATTGATTACCCAAATCTATCTTTTCATTCTTCGATTCCTCAATAGGGGCTATCGGTTTCTTTGCAGTGATATTATCCTTTGATTTAGGTTTTTCACTCTTACCACAGGCAGCCAAAAGTATTATCAACACAACCGCAATGATATTCTTCATAAAAGTTAAATCGACAACCCCAAACAAAACTTTAGATTGACAATGAAAAAGAGATGAATTTCAATCACCCAAATCGAGCATTTCGATACCTGGTAGGTACTCCTTGAAGGTAACTTTTTTAAGATTTGCAAATTTATTTGTTATCTTGTTAATCAAAACCACATTTTTTAGAATCGAATCGACTATCTTCTGTAAGTTTTCATCATCCTTGTATTTTCTTTTGATCAATTCAGCATTTAAAGAGATAGCACACAAAGGATTATTTATCTCATGATTCACACTCACGGCAACCTTTGCAAGAGTAGAAAGTTTCTCCTTCTCTATCAGTTGCTGTTGGTACTCTTTGAGCTGTTCGATAGTTTTTGTCAATTTCTCTTGTAAATTTTTATTATAGATCTGTATCGACGCATGATCGACAAGCTGTTTCAAGAAAAATATTTTATCTTCACTGAATGAACACCCTCCATCTTCACAAGATACGATCACAGTACCATACACATCATCACCGTAGAAAATAGGATACTTCACAAACCCCTCCGGTAAAATATTTGAAATGGATGACTTAGAATACCAGATATTATCGAGTGGATTATTCACCTCTACCTTAACCTTACCCTTTAGTATCGACTCTGCCCAAGGGGATGATTTTATATCCTTAAGATCCCAACTAAAATCCCTTAATCCTCTGATATCTATCCCATGAGATGCAACCACATACTCCAAAAATCCATCTATCCTTGTCCCAATGATCTTGTTAGACTTAAACTCACGAGATAGATATTCAACAAGTCTCTCAATTACACTATTTACATCTGACAAAAGATTTATATCCTTTATAAAGGTTTCTATCAGATGGAATTTATTTACAATATTTTTCAACTTCGCCCTATCGATCTCCAGCTCTTTAGCCTTATCCAAAAGGTGCTGGTTTACTTTTTCTAAGTCGTTGCTAATCATCTTGATATTTTCGTAAGCATTCTTATTCTCAATGGCACCAACAATCGCCTGTTCAACATCATGGATATCGTAATCGTAGTACAAATAATCGAAATAACCGCTCTTTAGAATAGTCCTTACTCTATCAGCATCCCTTTCACCAATGAAGATGAATGAACTGTCGATATCTCGATCCCTAACTTCGTTGATCACCATTACAGGGTCATCCACCATGCATTGATTTATAATCGCCACATCTATCTTTTCATGTATGAGAAAATCCAAGAAAGTCTCAATCTTATCAAAGAAATAAAAGGTAAATCTATTGTTCTTACAGATTTCGTATATCTTTTTTACTTCACTTAAATCATTACTCAGCAATAGTATTTGAGAAACCATCGTGGTTTGCCCCCATCAAAACAGCCTCTTTAGAAAGCTTATCTGCAAGCTTATTTTGCTCACGACGGATATGCTCTACAGAAAAATCTATCCCTTTTAGCTCATCCATGATTTCTTTATAGATCTTTCTGAGATTTTCGTCTCTTATCTTATATATACCAGAAAATTGCTTAGCAATCAACTCAGAATCTGTTTTGATTGTGATCTTTTTAGGATTAAACTCTTTTGCTTTCCTTACAGCAAAAAGTATCGCCTTATACTCAGCTATATTATTAGTGGCAAACCCGATGTATATCTTATCACTGAATAAAATTTCTCCATCTTTGTATATCAAAAAACCGCATCCAGATGGTCCCGGATTACCCGACGACGCCCCGTCGGTATAAATTAAAAGTTCTATGGCTATTCACCATCCCTATAGTAAAGGAATCTTTGACAGTTGGGGCATTGATGCAAAGAGCTATTTTTCTTTACCTCAACATAGAGTTGTGGTGGTATCTTCATATAGCAACCTGAGCATATCTCATTATCCACTCTGACGATAGCAAGGTTATTTCTCGCTTTTCTTATCGTTTCATATTTGGATAAAAACTGCTTTTTGATTCCAGGGGTCAACTCCTCTCTTGATTTCATCAATTCCTTTAATTCATCAGATATTTTGGCATTTTCTTCATCTTTCCTCTTGTTGAGTTCTTCAAACTTCTCGTCGAGGAGTTTTTTCTTTTCATCTATATCGTTAAACTCTTTCTCTACCTTCTCGATATCCTCCGCTAACTCAAGCTGTTTGAGTTCTAAATCGTACAACTCTTTTTTCAATATATCCAATTCTTTCAAAACCGCTTCATACTCTTTTGTATTCTTCACAGTGGAGAGTTTTTTATGGGATTTCTCAAGGGCACTCTTCTTCGCCTCAAATTCCTTTTTTATCCTTTCAAACTCTTTCTTATCTTTATCCAATCTACCATGCAATTCCAAAAACCTCTTATTGACATCATCATACTCCCCCTTAACTTCAAGAATATAATCAGGGACATTTTCCAATATTTTATTTATCTCATAGATTCTGTTATCAATTCGTTGCAACTCTATCAGTTTTTCGATCTGATCTGTCATTATCTTCCTCCTTTTAACAAACTTTAATAGGGTTAGCTTCCTCGATGACTATTGTATCTATACCAAACTCTTTTTGTATCGCATCAGCTAAATAATTCATAAATATCCTCTCCGTTTCAAAATGCCCCACATCTAAAATGGATATTCCACTCTCAAAAGCATCCAACGCATCATGATGTTTCATATCACCTGTAATGAGAAGCTTGATACCCTTGTTCCTGCAAACTTTCCAATACGATGCTCCACTGCCGGTTACAATCGCTGCTTTATCAACATCTATATCGAGTAATCCATTATTTCTTATTTTATCTATACCAAGTTCTTTTTTTATCTGTTCAGCTATTTCATATACTTTAAGTCTGCCACCAAAAGAAACTATCCGACCCAAACCATACTTTTTATTCATCTCGAGCGGATAGATATCGTAGGCAACCTCTTCGTAAGGATGTACAGATTTGACCATGCTTAGTAATTTTGTTAGATTTTTCTTGGGAACAATCGTTTCTACTCTATATTCATTCACCTCTTCAAGCACACCTACTTTTCCGATGAATGGATTGGTGCCGCTTTGAGGTTTAAATGTTCCGATACCTTCTGTGTAGAAACTACAGTTTGTATAATTACCAATTGAGCCCGCTCCAGCAGATTCAAAAAGCTCGATTATCCTACCCTCATACCCTTTTGGTACAAAAACTACAAACTTGTAATAATCGATAGTCCCCACATCTTCTAAATGAGAAACAACCTTAAAACCCAATCTATCAGCCATAAAATCATTCAATGAGTAATCTGCCAAATCTAAAGTCGTGTGATAGGAATACAAGGCAAGATCGTTTTTTATAGCCATCAACACCTTCTTACCAATAGGAGTAGAAAAATTGATCGATTTTATAGAACCAAAAAAAAGAGGGTGGTGAGTTATCAGTAACCCACACCCTCTATCTATCGCAGTTTTAAAGGTATGTTCAGATGGGTCAAGGGCAAGTGCAACCCGTTCGACATAATCTTTTTGAGAATCTATCTGAATTCCATTGTTATCCCATTCGTAGTATCTTGAGGTATCACAGATTTTATTTTCGATAAATCTTATAATAGAATTAATTTTTATAGTCATTAAGAAATCCACTTTAAAATGGTGGGCCAACCAGGAGTCGAACCTGGGACCTACCGGTTATGAGCCGGTGGCTCTAGCCAGCTGAGCTATTGGCCCTCATTGAAGCGGATTGTTAATATATCAAATTTTCGTGTTATGTCAAGAAGATTTTAGGCAAAAACTGATATCCCCCAAAATTTATCATTCTATCAGTTCATTAGAATATTTCATTTCATAGAATTAACTGTCTATTTTACATCAGAATATCGCTATCAACAATTATTGTGTATCGTAAGTACATATAGATAAACAACTTCTTCAAATGAGTCTTGACATACAATAACAGTTGTAATATAAGTTTTATCCTTCATAATGATGGCGACGTGGCCGAGTGGTTAGGCAACGGTCTGCAAAATCGTGTACCCCGGTTCAATTCCGGGCGTCGCCTCTCTCATTAAAATCTCACAAACATCAGATTTACAAAAAACTCATCTATGATTAATCTTACATAATTGCTATTAGAATTGTTTTATCCATAGAATATCAAATAAACTATTGGTATTTAGACAACTATTCTCAATGATAAAAAATTTTATTCTTTTATAAAAATAGGTCTTGACAAAATCGAGTTTTTCGCTTAAATAGTTCTTCCTTCCAATAGCCCAGGTAGCTCAGTCGGCAGAGCAGTGGACTGAAAATCCACGTGTCGGTGGTTCGATTCCGCCCCTGGGCACCATTTTACTGGGGTGTCGCCAAGCTGGTAAGGCAGCGGGTTTTGGTCCCGCCATTCGGGGGTTCGAATCCTCCCGCCCCAGCCATTTAAAATATTTTATCTCAAAAGATTCTTTATACCTGTAACTACGAGTTGGCTCGCCACAGAAGCAACAAATAAACCTGTAATTTTACTTAGAATGGAGATACCTTTCTCACCTATTATCCTCTCTATTTGAACTGAAATACTTAAAAGAAACCCTAAGATCAAAGAAGCAGACACCATAGCAAGTGTAGAAATGATCTTTTCATTAAAAGTATTCATCTCACCCGACAGTACCAAAAGCATACCAATAGTACCGGGTCCAACGGTTACAGGTATAGCAAGGGGTACAATAGCCATATCAGTGGATGAAGATTTAGACTCAGATATCTCACCCTTCACTATGGAAATAGCAGATAGAAATAGAAGGATACCAGCACCAACTCTGAAAGCATCAATGGTAATACCAAAAAGCATAAATATATAGTTCCCCAAATAAAACATAGAAAGATTGAGTACCATTACAGCCATACCAACCTTAAAAGCCAACTTCTTCCTCTCTTTCTGATTCCAATCCTTACTCATTACTAAAAATACAGACATTACAAAGAATGGTGTAAGTATAAAAAATATTTTGAAAAATAGTTGAACAAAAAGTTGCATAACAACCCCTGAAGTTTAGATTTTATTTGAATTTTTAATAATAGTATCAGAAATTTCATGAATGTAAAATAAAAAAAAGTATCTGGCAGCGACCTATCTTCCCGGGCTTCGTCTTAGCCAAGTATT
>CAZFHX010000035.1:0-15797 GCA_964519265.1 uncultured Deferribacterales bacterium | reverse complement strand
TAATCTTTGATCGTTATATATCCTGTCTGAAACAGTAAGGTAGGAACATCTAAGGTTTCTATCTCATAGGCAGAAAACGCACTGCTTTTCACCTCATAACTTTCTGCTTTTTCCATTCCAAAATTCTTTTCTTTTATCAGGTTTACTAAAAATGTTGGTGTGCCTGATTCGAACCAGTAGTTTCTTAATTTTTTATGAGCTAATAAATTAACAAGGGAAAATGGATTATATACTTTTATATCAGATTCAGAAAATCTATATCCATTGTAATACCTTCTCACCTCTTCCCTTGCCTCTTCATAACTTATCCCCTTTGAATCTGCATATTCTTGCATATAATCTCTGAAATAGGTATCTATCTCGTCATCGGTTATCCCCAGCATACCAGCATAACTACTGTCCATCGTCAAATCAGAAAGATTGTTTAAATCTGAAAATACCCCTGCTTTTGAAAACTTACTTACTCCTGTAAGTAATACTAACCTGAGTTTATCTATTACATCTGCACCTTTGAGTGTACCATAAAAACTTTTAAGTACTTCTCTATTTTTCTTTGCTATCTCCAATCTCTCAGATCCCATACCAAGATGTGTAATTATCGGTTTGTCGTATTCATCTATTAGAATCACTACCTGTTTTTTAAATTTTTCATGAAGTTTTTTTACAATTTCCATCAATATATATTTAGGTTCGGTCTCATCGAGAGTTATACCATAATTGTTACCTTCTTCTATAATACTCTTCACCAAACCATCGGATAAAACTTTTGGGTCATCTAACAAAATCTGATTGAAATCAATTGTGATAGTGGGAAAAACATCCCATTTGTAATCGGAGTTGTATATCCATAAATCTTTAAACAACTCTTTATTCCCTTTAAACACCTGTTCCAATGTAGATATAAGTAGAGATTTTCCAAATCTTCGGGGGCGGGAGAGGAAGTTGAACTGAGTTGTTGTAATTAAATTATAGATATACTGTGTTTTATCTACATATAGATTATCATTTTTTATGATGTTTACAAAACTCGATTGCCCGATAGGTAAGTTCTTTTTCTTCATATTTTATCTTAACATTTTTGATAAGATATTTCAATAGTTTCGATGTTGTAAGGGGTTTATAGGGTTTATAAGGTTTATTGAGTTTATAGGGTTTGTAGAGTTTATAGCAATGACAACTATGAGTCATTTTGTATTCTTGCAAACCCTTGCATCTTCTAACATTGAACGCAGAACGAAGAACTCAGAACTCGTTTTTATCGTCTCAGTCCCCACCGGTGAGGATGTCTACAACGACAATAATATATTAAAAAAAATAGATCAGTTAATGTCTCAGTCCCCACCGGTGAGGATGTCTACAACGACGAATTCAACGAGTATGAAGCTGAGGCAACGATGGTCTCAGTCCCCACCGGTGAGGATGTCTACAACGACTTATGAGACGGTCTCACCTGCCTTAAAGGAGGGTCTCAGTCCCCACCGGTGAGGATGTCTACAACGACGGAAAAGGAATTAAGTAATAAAATTGAAACCCGTCTCAGTCCCCACCGGTGAGGATGTCTACAACGACAGTGACATCTTATAGACTATATCTACTTGAAAAAGTCTCAGTCCCCACCGGTGAGGATGTCTACAACGACAATAGAAAGGGATATTTATAATGAAATAGTGGAAGTCTCAGTCCCCACCGGTGAGGATGTCTACAACGACGGTTATCAAACCTAAGAAGGGCTACTTAAAATTGTCTCAGTCCCCACCGGTGAGGATGTCTACAACGACAAAACAAGAGAGAAACTCCAACAGATTCTCAGTAGTCTCAGTCCCCACCGGTGAGGATGTCTACAACGACGGCATGTTATGTCAACATTATTAGCAGATATTGTCTCAGTCCCCACCGGTGAGGATGTCTACAACGACAGATTATCGCTTTTACGGGCGATAATTTTGAAGTCTCAGTCCCCACCGGTGAGGATGTCTACAACGACTTGTGGGAACTGAAGAAGAATACATAGATTATCGTCTCAGTCCCCACCGGTGAGGATGTCTACAACGACTCTACCCCTTTTTTATACATAATTCTTCAATAACTTGCAAGGGCATTTTGTTAAACCCCCCATTCATTTTCGAGTTTTCAACATACTACTCGAGGGGGTTTAACAAAATTTTGAGGCATTATTTTATAAAATTTATAGCGAAAATTTTTAAAAGAATTATTATCCAAACAATTTTATCCTATTTTAATTAAGTTTTACCCCTTAAAACCTCACATCAATAGTCATGCCAAAATTCTCGGATTTTTCCACAATTTTTGACCTAAAAATTTTCTACACCTTAATTTCAGACATACCTACAACAATAAAAAACGGGTTTTCAACAGTCATTTTGTGGAAAACTCTGTAATCTACTGTTATACAACACAAATCTATATGCCTACTTTTTAATCACCCTTATCACCCTACCACATATCTCACCACATATTCAATTGTCAAACACCCAACCCTAAAGGTCTAACTTGATTATACTATAAAAATAGGCAATTCGTCAATATTGGGATTAGGATTTATCCCAATATCTAAATGCTTTATATTTATAGGAACTCTATAAATTCTCACAAATCCTGTTTTTGGCGAAATCTTTTCAAGATCGTCTACCAATCTCTTTAATCCTGATTTTGTCAATCTACATTCAAAAACAGATTTTTGAACTCTAAATCCATAATTCTTAAGCGTTTGTTCAACCCTGTATCTCTCTTTGTCCTCAGTGATATCATAAGCCACTACAAACTTTCCATCTTTGGGCATAGACTATTTCCACCTTACAACTGTTATAGCAATATCTTCATCTATCCATCTTTTTATATTTTTTACTTGAACGAAAATCATGTCGTTTATCGTATAACCATTAAAAATTTCGTCATTTGTAAATTCTGCTTCATAACTTATCAGAAAAGTTTTCCTTGCTTCAGGTTTCAAAAAATACCTGCCGTTGTTTTCCACGAAATCATCAGGTTTTATAGCAGATAAATTAATCAACCTTACAACGAGTCTATCCACAAAAGCCCTAAAAGGTTCTTGAACATCGGCAGCAAGAGACTCATAATTATTAATATCACTATGCAAAAACCCTAAATATGGATTCAGAGAAGTTGCCCTGATTAATGAATTTATTTTACTAAAAAGTAAATAATACCCATAGTTTAAAAGTGCGTTCAGTCTGTCTGGCTCTGTCCTACCCCTTTTTTGTGCTTTAAACTCTTCAACATTAATAATGTCATTCAACGCACCAAATACAATCCTCGCTGCAATCCCCTCTAAACCCCTCAATTCATCCAATGTTGTAGCTTTTTGTATTTTGTTTAGAATATCGCTTAACTTAAAATAAAATTCTTTATTTTCATATCTTCTCTTTTTATAACTTGTTATCTGATTTTCAATCTTTGCCAACACGAATTCCATCGCATAGGATAATCTTTCTGCTTCTGTCATTTTGTAATACTTGTGCCCATGCAATGATATAGTATCAAAGAAGTTTCTTGAATCTGGTTTGATCGTTGTGATATAGTATCCACTATTCAAAGTAAGAGAAATCGGTATATTATTATCGATGCAAGCTTTCACAAACTGAGTAGACATTGATGATTTCTCAAGAAGGATTACCTCGCTCACCCTCTTGATCGGAACGCTTGCCAATAGTTCCTTCCCTTTTTTCACTTCAATTCTATCTGCTGCTCTTCCCAAAAATGTGTATGGTTCTGTGACATAGAGTGGCTTTCTGTAAGGATTAGGTGTAATTGAGGATTCTACAAAATTTCCATCACCTGTAAAGGTATAACCCAAAAATGTAAACCCCTCTTTTATGTGCTTGATACTTGTTTTTTCTTTGTTTATTTTCAGTTTTATTTTATTTAGTGCAACATGGGTGAGGGTCAATACATTTTCTGCATCTTCAAAAGTCTTTGTCAAAATTACAAAGTCATCTGCATACCTCACAAGGATTACATCGTTTTCTTTTATCTCCTCATCGAAATAATCCAAGTATATATTCGCAAAAAGTGGAGATAGTGGGGAACCAAGAGAAATTCCGATACTTCTTACCGTCTCAGCGCCTCCTTCATAATACCTCGTTTTTATTACTTTTTTAATCAATTCTCTAAACTTTTTATCAGCTTTTGGGATATATAAATCAAGAGTTTTCAATAAGATATCGTGATCGATGGATGGAAAGAAATCCTCTACATCAGATTCTATAACATACACATAACCTTTTGTGATGGCATCATTTATTCTCTTTACTGCCTCATCACGCCCTAACCCTTTTCTATATCCAATTGATTCATATTCCATTGCTTTATCGAGGGTTTTATAAAACATCTTATAAATCATCTTATGAACAACTGTATCTTTCAGTGAAAACTTTTCAATCGTTCTCGATCCCCCATCAGACTTTGGTATGGTAAATGTCTTTACCGGTAAAGGTTTATAATTTTCGTTCATTATCTCTTCTGCAATTCTTTTGGGCAAAGTATCATCTATCTCTGTCACTATATCGGGATCATCAGATTCATCGAGCACCTGATTGTACACTGCTTCTATGTAATTTAGGTTTATGAGATTCGCATCATAAAATCCCAACGATCTCGGGATGAATTTATAATAACCATAACCATAACTTATCTTACCACCACAGTGTAATTCAGATCCCAAAATTAGATAAGGCAATATCTTTTGATACTCACCCCTCAAATAGAGTTTGCCAAAACAACCATTTATGTAAATTAAATTACCACCCTGACTAAGTGATGGCTTTTTGATTTGACTATAACTCCAGTAATACGGCAATACAGAAATACCTTTTAAATCAATCTTAGGGAATTCTAATTTAAACAATCTTTCAAATCTATTTATAAATAACTTAAACAATATATTTTCATCTATGTAATATCTCTCCTTCCCTTTTTTAGTGGTATAGTGTAATGGATTGTAAAACAGCAGCGTGATCTCTTCTTCCAACTGACTTAAATCAAAACTATTCTCAAGCAATTCATAGTTTCTCTCCTCTATTTCCCCCACTGAATCGATGGTGTTATTTTTGCTATTTTGTTCATCTTTAAAATAGTTAAATAACTCTTCTTTCCATCTATATGCAATATCGTAAGTATCACCTACAAAAAAGATTTCTATCGGAATTATTGAGTCTTTCTTTGGAGAAAAATGGAAAAATCTATCAGGCATGTGAAAGAATATGGTGGGTTCATCATTAAAGTTCTGATAAATAATAGAAGATATCTCTTTTATAATACTATTTGCCGTGATCAAAAATGGATAATTTGATACATTCCTCTGATTTTTGAGACTAAATTTCAGTCTTCTCCATTGAAGATTCCTGAAAAAATTCTCAATGCTCATTGTATCTTGTAGATCTGTTTTAATCTATTTTCTAAATCTCTCCTATTAACATCAAAATTTTCATAGATATGTATATCGAAAACTTTTGCTCTTAATTTAAAATTCTTCCGTTGAACATCGTTGTATTTGGATAAAAAATCGTTCTTATAGTATATCAATAGCACTTTTAACTTGCCTTTTAATCTCTCATAAAGTGCACCATATTTGTAAATCAAATTGGTAATTGAGTTACTGTTGTTGAATTTACATTCTATAATACTGAGTTTATTTTTGTAAGTGCCTATGACATCTATCTCATTTTTAATAGGATTTCCACTTTGGACCTCTTGAAAAATTATATCTGCAGAGCAAAGCACATCATTGAAACCTATGTCATCCAGCACATCAGCAATATATTCCTCAAAAACCCCACCCTCTATGAAATTTTTATCAAAACTGCCATCTTCATAAATGGCACCCAACTTTGAAAAATTATCGTATATCTCGCTATTATAAACAGACAAATTTGATAAATTATAGCTTCGAACTATACGCTCCCTGAAATTTAAAAATTTTGATGGAGAATCAAAAATATTATAGACATACTCTTTTCTTCTTTTTCTCTCCATCTGTGAAATTTCATATTCAAGAGAAAAACCTTGAGAAACGATAAAATCTTCCACATCTAAATATCTATCAATCTTATACACTCTTATATTATCTCCACTATAGAGGGTAAATTCCGCCTCCTCCTCGTCGTAAATAATGAAACTTATATTTTTATTTGATAATTTAGATGAAAGAATAAGCCCCGTAGCACTATTGATATCTGATATATGTATGAGTATATGGCTATTTTGTGAACGATTTTCAATAATTTTGCTAATACCTATTATTTCAGTTATGTTGTCTTCGTCATAATTTAAGAAATCGGCAAATACACCAGCAAGATACCTTTTATGCAATTTTTTAATGCCTTTCTCAAAATCAGAAAAACTCCTACTCTGCCCATACTTTCCGTCATATATTATAGTATGCCGCGCGATACTGTCATGAAATTGCTTAAATATCGCAGCCACAGAGATAGGATTTCCACCGTATATGGTGATTAACTCAATTTTTTGATTCTCTAAATTTTCCATATCCAACATTAGTTTTGGCTCCTACACCTACATCGAGGATAATTTTTTTGAAAACCCTAAGTTTCTCATCTGCAGATAAATATCTATCATCCCTCAAAATAAAATTGAATTTGAAGGTAACTTTAGGCAACACTTTCAAAAACTTTATTGGAACAGGATTTTTCAATGGATCCTTGTGTGGAGTTATATAATCCGAACCCATCAACCTTTCTCTGTTGACAGGGTAAGCATCTAAAAATATGTCTCTCTTATGGATTGGAAGATTTTTACCATCCTCCACACCTTCAAAAATCCTCTTCACAACTGCATCATAGTTAACTTCTTTCTTAATACCTTCACAATCCAACACATACCTAAAATAATCACTCTTATCAATGTAAGCCTTCAAAAGCCCTTTTATCGATGAACCCGGAATAATAGGCAACCCTGTAGTATGATCGAAATAGAACCCCAATCGATAACCGTTTGCCTCTTTATCTTCTATATCATGGCTGTAGCCAGATCCAATTAACAAACCGGGATAGATGGTTTGGAGACGAAATGATTTAATATTTTCGAAATTCGGAAAAAATTTTTCAGCATCAAAATCTAATAAAGCAGACTCTATTTCATTATTTCTATCTTTAATTACAATAACATCTCCATTTTCATCACTTTCATAGTACTTTTTGTAAAAAAGATAACCAAGATTTTTCATTTTTGAATTACTTTCTGTGCTACTATTATCAGTTTTGGTAGTAGCAAGTCCTTTAGCTTTCAATAAATCACCTAAAGAATACATTCACTCCTCCAACTTGAATGTTCTCACTGCAAGTTTCAATGCAGTGGTAGCATCTAAAAGGCGCTTTTTAAAAGTTGCAGACTCTCGATATTTGATAGATGTACTCATTAGATCCTTTTCATCTGTGTACCATTTGTTTTTGAGAATATAAAAAAGAGCATCAGCAATCAGTTTACGATTACCTTCAGTATTATCGGTATTCTTTACCAAGTTTGCCACTGCTGGAAGCACACCTGCCTGAATTACTGTGGCACCAAAAGCAGATATATATCCATTGTATACTTTTTTTATTACTCCATTTTCATTAGCCAATTTCTCCCTCGCAGCCTCAATTGCTATCGGTATCAGTTTTTCCACCCTATTCATTCTCTACCCTCCTATAAGATTTATCTCACAGAAACCATATCCAATGGATGCATTAGCACCAATCTGCACAGGAGAACTTGTAATACACTCTTTGAAAGATTGGAAAACTTTATCACTCTGAGGCACTCCCAACACAAAATAAAATCTTGTCTCTCTTGGCACAATCTCCTCATACCATAAATTTTGACTAATTCCGTTTTCTAAATGATTCCTTGCAACAACAGGGAGATTAGCTGCAATATCCACACAAAAAGTCTTGTCATTAAAGATAGCTGGAAAATCACCAAATATTCTTGTAAAATTATTGTTTAGAGGAGTATTAGCTGAAATAGCAGAATAACCTTCCACAGTTGAACCATTAGACACACCAACAAACACCTTGACTCTATCCTGAGTAACATTATCAAATCTATGATCCAATGGGTAATCGATTTTAAAGCTGATTAAACTCTCCTTAAATCCTTCATAAACAGCCTGACAAAGGCCATTGAAGTAAGGTCTTATATCGCTTCTCACAGGTAGAGAAAGGAGGTATGCAGAAAAGAATTTATATGCTCCAGGTTTACTTTCATCATTATTTTTAGCTTCTGCCCCAAAAACATAATCTACATCTTTAAAACCACTTGCCTCACAATGCTCCCTCAAAGCACCCTTTAGACTTGAAGAACTGATATATGGGAAATTTGTGGCAGGATCCCTTTGAACCAATTTATCCACCACTCCAAAGTTTGTGTCCCCACTTCCCACATGCATATTTGAAAGTGTTCTCACAGTGAAAAGATAAAATTTGTACATACAATCACCCCACTAATTTTTATATTCTAAATAGATATTTAAACCGATCTTTTGTAAGTTAGAATTATCAAGCATCTTCTTGACTGAATCAAAATCTCTTGGAAAAAGCACAGAACCACGAGTTAGAATATTGTAAAGTTTCGACTTAGATTTATTTTTATCATACCTATAGTTAGAAGTTGAAGTCTTTATGTACCTAAAATTCGTTGTTCTATTTATTGCAAAATAGCATTTATCCAGTATATCCTCATCAACAATTGCCTCAGATAACAATGTAATGGTATTTAGATTTTTACTATAAAATTCTTTGAAAATTTCCTTATATTCAAGCGTTGTCTCTTGCACCTTCATTTCAAACTTGGTATTATCGGCACCCATAAAAACAATGTTGTCCTTCAGATCAAAATCGACTTGAACTATTGCCGCAAATACAAAATCCCCTTTTATCAAATAAGACTCCTTTTTGTAGAACCTATCTTCGCTGGTTTCACCATACTTCGGTTTATCTATGCCAACCTTTTCATAAGGGATAAATATTTCAGAAGATTTAAATCCCTCTTTCATATCAAATGAGAAAATATCATATTCAGAGTTGTTTTTTATCTTCACAATTGGTAATTTTTCGGAGAAACTACATTTTGTATTTTCAAAATCAACCTTATAATTAAAATCCAACGGAGCAAAATTGTAAAATACCTCCCCTTTCTTCAGAAAAACAGGGGAAATCTCCTTCAATACACCATATTCTATAGGATCATTAGTAAACCTAAAACCTTTCGATCCGATTAGAGACTCTACCTCTTGAACATTATTTCCCTGATATTCCCCGTTTCTATTCCACTTTTCAGATTGGATCAATATCTGCTCCCGAAGTGCACCCAAAATCGTTGTTTGCTGGGGTATCATAAGAGATTTCGCAAAATAGTTTGCCTCTACCCCTTCTCCGAATGTTTGCTCACTTCCAAAAAAGTATGGTTCTATAGGTCTAAATGTTATCAAAAACTTTTTCATAGTGATTCTCCTAAGAATTTGTTGTACCTAAGGGAACTGTAAAAAAGGTTTAGTTTAGTTTCATAATCAGAGTAGTTTTTGGAATTCATCACTGAAATATAATAATCTTTGATCTTGTTAATCTGGGCAATATTCTCTTTGTGGATGCTTTCATTGAAAAAGTTTTCATAAATATTTTCGATCTTCTCTCTATCTCCACCCACAGCTGCAAGCAGTCCACGCAAATTATCCATCTTGAATATCAAAGAACTCAAAAATTTCTCATTGTTGTTGTTCAAAATATCCAAAAATTTTTGATACTCTACAGAACTCTGATCAAACACACCCTCAAAATAATGCCCAGAGTGCTTTAATATTTTAAATGCAACAGCATTTTTTGCTCCATTGTTAAACTCTTTTGCCACATCAAATAGTAGCATTTTTGATTGTTCTACAGCCTCATTCATCGGATATTTATGATAAGTAATTGATATGCCGAAAGAGATTGATACATCTTTGAAATCTTTTTTGAATGTGTCATCAAAAGCCTTTTTTATCTCTTTGATGAGATCGAAAATATTTTTATCTCTATTTTTCACAGGACCAAAGAAAAAACCATCATCACCGCTGGCATAGATGGGTAGTCCTTCGTAATCTCTAATTAATTTTACTGCTTTTTTAGAGAATTCGTAAATATTTTTTGAAAAAGTAAGCGTATCATCACCGAGATTTTTTATCGTTTTGCTAAAATTATCTCCATCATAATACACTATGGCGATATATTTGTGAGGTTTTTTAAAAAACTTTTTCATTTTATCAATTTTCTTGATGAAATAATACACTTCATCATCTTTTACTTCATTTTTATCAGATTCAAAATCTTTTATTTCTTCAAACTCCACAGCAGCAATCTCAGCAATAGATGGAAATCTTTTTTTAAACCCTGCATCATTTAGAAGAAATTTATCGTTGATGTAGGAAATTGACGGAATTAAATTGAAATCTTTTTTGATAAATTGTGTGCGAAGCTCAAGCCCATCCAGTATCTCTGTAATGTTAGTGATAATTTCAGATTTTTTTGAATTATCATAAGACTTTTCAAAATAGTATATTTGAAAATATCTTTTCAGTTTTTCTTTCGACTCATTGAACTCATTGGCAAGTTTACCTATGACATTATCAACCACTTCACCAAGTTTCTCAAAATCACCTTCCTTCGATTCAAAAATAAAACGATCAGGGAAAATACCGACTTTATTTTTTTCATTGAATATATTAGGATCATTTTTATCTATATACGGCAGCAAGATATTCCTATCTTTGAATTCTCTGATGATTTCCCTCATAATGTACGAAAAAATATAGCTGGCAGACCAGATCTCCCGCATCTTTTTAGCTGATTGAATCGTTTTAGAAATGGGACCAATAGTTACACCAATATAGTTAGGCATTGCTACCCCCAGAAGAGTTAGTTTTAGAATTTTTCTCGATTGAAGCTCTTACTTGAGAATATATATCTTTTAGAATACCAAAATATTCATGTTTTTTGAATCCATCTTCGACATGTTTGTCAAGATCCTGAGATACAGCAAACTTAATAAAGTCATGAAGATCTATTAAATTTTTGGGAGGAGTTCTAAGTTCAAGAACTCTATTTTTGTTTGAATTTTTAGTTATTTTAAATAGTTTATCGAAAATTCTATCATCTAATGGTTTTATATCAAAAAAAACAATGAAATGATCGCCTTTATTGATAGGCTTAAAAAATATGGGTGATGGAAAACGCTCGATTTTATCCGATTTATCCGATTCTCTTTCTATTGTTGCCCCACTATATGATTGCCAATTCTCTACTGTAGAAAGTCCAAGAAGTTCTTTAACCAAATACCTCTTTTGTGAACTGTAATTAAGTAATTCAGAATTTCTATGCTTTTCTCTTTGTTGGTCCAATTTATCCCTGAAAAAATGCTCTTTTATACTCTTCTTATCCCATTGAATACCTTTACTCTTTGCATACAAAAACATCATAGATTTAAAATAAAATTCATGGTTCAATTTCTTAGTCTTTCTATCAAATTTATATAGATTTATTCCCGACCTAAGTGATTTATAGAAAATCTCTATCTTTTCAAATAATTTTCTAAAGTTAACAAAATCATCCCCACTTACTTTTTGGACTATAAAGCTATATGGTAAACCGTTCTTTTCTATAAATTCATTATCGTCTATATAAAATGACCCAAAGCCTTTTGAGTTTCTCGTTCCAAAATTAGTCAACATTAAAAACTTAGGGAAATTATTTTTGAGTTCCTTAAGCAAATCACTATTTAAAGAAAAGAACTCTATAGTAATTTTACCATTTATGAATGAAAAATATTTATCTTTGACATTATCCCCCATATTGCCAAAAAACAAAGGAAAATTTATTTTTTTCTCCTCACCTTTACTTGAAATTTTTTTCTCCTCTATCTCAAATATTTCTGGATTACTGTTAGGAATTACCTTCACCTTATAATCAAAAGCCTCTTTATCAGAGTCATTATTTGGTATCAAATAATATTTATACTTATTCTTGTCTCCCTTAAACACATTTTTAATCAAAAACTTATCAAACTTAGGCTTAAGTTCGCTCCCCCTGAGAGTAGCCCCCGGTTGTTCATGCTGAAAGTGAATCATAGGAGTGTGTTGTTTTAATTCAAATTTCAAAATAGGATCAAAACTCATTTTTTCCTCCGATTATTAAAAATTCTTACGAATATTTCACGATTAATCCAAGCATATATAATGAGCAATCCAAACAAAAGGATCCCAAACAATACTAAGACAATGTCAAACCAAACAGGGAAGAAACTTAGATAGGTTCTTTTATACTTTTCACCCAAAAAATGAAGATATTGCTCATCAAATAAAATATTTATCCCATAATATCCAAATATCGAGGATATGATCAAACCCAAAAAGGATATTATTGTGAGATTCTCCACTAACTTGTTTCGCTCATCATCCTGCTTTAGTTGGACATATTCAAATAGTTCTTTGAAATCACCCTCGAGTTCTCTGATGCTCTCTTTTATCCTCATGTGTTTCAAGAGCATGTCAAAAAGTTCGATCCCCTGATCCTGAGCTGTTACTTCTGTAAAATATATCTTATTTATAAACTTTATATAATCAGCATAAAGATCAGATATCTCTCCAATAATTTCACAATCATCATTTTTATTCAATTTGTCCGTAATTTCTCTTACATCATCAGAAAATTTTAGATAAGTAGCCCTATATACTAAAGCAAGTAAAGCCATTTTGAAATACATTCTCTGCATGTGGTAAAAAATGACATTTTCTTGAAACCAATCTTTTTTTCCCAAAAATACTAATGAATACCTCGTAATACCAAAAAGAGAACCATAATCTATCCATCTATCATAAGTGTGCTCTTCGAGTAATTTTTCAAGCATGACTTTACTTTTGCAGGTGGCATCATTACCATCAACAAAAAGGTATTTATACCAATCTTGATCACATATATATCCATATTTACCATCATATTGACTAAAATTGTCTACCTTGTCAGACAAAGCCCAAGATACAACAAACATACGATCATCTATCGATGGAGAAATTTTATCGATTTTAAAATCCTTCAGAAAAAATCTGACATACTTTGGGATTTCCAAGCACTTCAATTCTGTTAATTGGATCAGATCACAGAACTTTGTAAAATCCTCAAAAGTCTCATCTTTATAGGGTTCTATCCATATCGAATTTGCCAAAAAACTCGATTTTGCTGCATCAAGGGGTAAAAATTGTGGATATATTCTTCTTCCGTATTCATTTATTTTCAGAATATCATTGAAAGAGTCATACTTATCATTCAAAATATGAAATGCCAAAATCCCAACTTTGACATCTTCAAATATATGCAATGAAACTTTTTCGAGAATTAATTCATACTTAGATTTATCTTTAAGTTCTATGCAAAACTCACTGTTGTCTGGTAATTTGAATTCATACTCTTTTAGTTTATCATTGTTGTAAAGTATGTTTTGTATATGTTCGTGAAAATATGTATATTCATTGTAATCCATGTGATTAGAAATTTTAAACTTCTTAAGGTCCCATTGCGTAGAGTTTGGAGTATAGAGTTTTTCGGTAAATCGAAAAGGCAACATAAATATATGATAAGAATACCTATTCATTGAGTCCCTCACTTTCTTTAATATACCATCATCGATGGTTGTATTTATACCAAAAAAACCATGATTTATATTTCCTCCAAAATAAGCAATACCACTTTTTATTTCTTCAGAAAATGTTCTCTTTAAGCAATTTACTTTGTCGCCATAATAATTTAAGGAATTTTCGTTGTATATCACATATTCATTATATCCCATCAAAAAAAGTTTATCTGAGATAGGAGAAAATTTCGAACCATAAGAATTCACAAAAGGGATCTTATCTATCTTCATCTCATTTATAGATCTCTCTGCTAATATTTCATCTTGTTCATTTACTCCTTGATAAAACTTATCTTTTTCTCTGATTTCCCTTATCTCTTCCTTCGATGCCCCAAAGCACTTAAGCATAGGGATATACCCTCTATCATTGAGGGCAACAAGCTGTTGATACCTATTGAGTTTATAATTTAACAGTTCAGCAACTTGCTCTATGGAAGATTTTTTGTATGAAAATTCATTGTGATGGTCTATTTTTATATAATTCTTTGGGGTATCGCAGTCCTCTATCAGTTCTATTGCAACGAATATTTCATCATCGTTGAACAAATCTGAATAACTACTAAGCCTCGCACCCCAATTGAGATTTCTATTTGTGAATTTTATATTTCGTTCAATCAAAATGTTTTCAATTTCTTTCATTTCAAGGTCCAATCCACCCAAAAGAAAATGGTATCTACCCATCCAATCAAACCCACACAGAAAATATGAAAATAGGTTTTAATATCGATTCATATTTCACTCATAATTAATCATCGTGGTGATGCCATGTGTAATAACACGGTGATGTTGGATCATAAAAATCGCAATAACTTGATGAATCTGAATAAGTTGAATATCTCGATGTTCTAATAAAATTATCATCATCGTCATAGATGAACATTGAACTATGGCTGTTATGAAAATCAAAATGATTTTCTGAAATGCTTGATTTAATTCCCTTGAAAATAATGTTTAGCAAGCCTATTAAGATAAAACCTAAAAAAGCTTCCATAACTCCTCCTTGCTTCTATTCTAATTAAAAATCAGAAAAAATCAAATATTTTTTTCAACTTATGAGTTATTGGGTTTATAGAGTTTGTAGCGTTTATAGCGTTTGTAGAGTTTATAGGGTTTATAGAGTTTATAGGGTTTGTTGCGTTTATAAGATTTATAGGGTTTGTAGATTTTATAGCGATGATGACTATGAGTTATCTTGTATTCTTGCAAACCACTGCATCTTCCAACATTGAACGCTGAACGCAGAACTCAGAACTCGCTTTTATCGTCTCAGTCCCCACCGATAATAAGTTAATGAGTTTATGGGGTTTGTTGCGTTTATAGCAATTTCGACCAAATCTACTTACACCGACTACGAGTCATCCTGTATCTTCGAAAACTCTTGCATCTTCCAACATTGAACGCAGAACTCAGAACGCAGAACTCGCTTTTATCGTCTCAGTCCCCACCGGTGAGGATGTCTACAACGACGAAGATCATAGCCGAAGCAGAGTATAATGCGTCTCAGTCCCCACCGGTGAGGATGTCTACAACGACCAAGAAAACTTAGCATAAAATAATCAACCAAATAAAGTCTCAGTCCCCACCGGTGAGGATGTCTACAACGACTAAGTATAGAACGAGGAATCAATGGAATACACGTCTCAGTCCCCACCGGTGAGGATGTCTACAACGACAGTTCACTACCTCCATGAGATAAAGCAAGCACTCGTCTCAGTCCCCACCGGTGAGGATGTCTACAACGACAAAATGATATGAAAGGTATCTGGGGTCCCAGTATGTCTCAGTCCCCACCGGTGAGGATGTCTACAACGACTTTTGATACAAAAAAAAATGGCAAAAAATTTTTTGTCTCAGTCCCCACCGGTGAGGATGTCTCCAACGACTTGATATTATTGAGAGAGATGTTATTGATGCTTGTCTCAGTCCCCACCGGTGAGGATGTCTCCAACGACAAAAGTCAAAGAACTCGGGTTTGACTATATAGTCTCAGTCCCCACCGGTGAGGATGTCTCCAACGACAAAAGTCAAAGAACTCGGGTTTGACTATATAGTCTCAGTCCCCACCGGTGAGGATGTCTCCAACGACAAAAGTCAAAGAACTCGGG
>CAZFHX010000034.1:0-19292 GCA_964519265.1 uncultured Deferribacterales bacterium | reverse complement strand
ATCAGAGTGCAGAAGAGGCGATAAATCAGATTATCAAGAAAAATTATCCGAAAAAATATATCAATTCTGGCAAAGAGATTTACATTATAGGAATAAACTTCGACTCAACCAAAAGAAACATCTCAGAATTCAAATACATAATAAACCCTCACCAAAAAATTTAACATTTAACATTCAACATTCAAAATTAAATAACTGTCTACTTTTCTACACACTGTTTTTTACATGAAACATAAATTTCCAAATATCGTTATATATCGATAAGAAAGAATTATGTTAAAATTTCAGAATTTCTAAGAAGTTACGACCCAACAGCATTTAAGTTATCATTTTTATAATCTTGGCACAGTATTTGATTAAAATGTTGTTAAATAGTTCAGCATTTTTTTGTTGACAAATATAAAGTTTTTAGGTAAAAATTACGATAAGGGTAATTTAAAATCCCCAAAATAGCTAAAGCTATTAAGTAAGACAAATAAAAACTTAGGAGGAAGTAAAGTATGAAAAAATTAATCGCACTTATGGCAGTTGGTTTAATTTCCGCATCTGCATACGCAGCAGAATTCAAAATAACAGGTGATGCGTATGTGAGAGGATCTACTACAAGCAATCTTGCAGATAATAATACTGCATCTACTGAGGCTACAAAAAGTTGGTATGATATGGATTTCAATCTTTATCCAGTAATTCAAGTTGATAAAGATACAAAAATAGTTTTAAAGCTTACAGTTGATTTAGATACAGTTCCTGACAAGTCACCAGATACAAACTACACAGACTATTACTTAAATCTCGAAAATCTCTATGTATCTCACACTTTCCAATCAACTGGTACAGAGATTTTGGCTGGTCTTTTCACTGGTGGAACATGGGGTACTTCTTTTGGTGATACAGAATATAATGCATTCCGTGTAAGAGTTAATCAAAAAACACCAGTTGGTACACTATTAGCATATTTACAAAAAGATGAGGAAAAAGGTAGTGACACTGAAAAAGATCAAGAGAAAAATGATTCTGACAGATATGTTGTAGGAGCTCTTTTGAAATTCGGTAATTTTGGATTAAAGCCACTAATAGGTTATTTTGTTGATGGTTATAACAAAGAATATGGAGCTACTGGCGTTTCAGGCGAGAAGAAAACTGTAAATATTCAAGTTGCTGCTGATGGAAAATTCGGGATGTTAGGTTTTGAAGCAGACTTCATATATAACAATTTCAAGGATGTTCTCTCAGGCACTACTAAGTATGATTACTCCAACTACGGATTTTATTTAGGTGCATATGCTGAACTCATGAAAGGAACTACAGTTGGTGCTAAGTATGCTTTCTCAGGATTTGACACTTATGGTACTTCTGCTACGAAATCAATAAAAGCAGTATCTTTTGGTGATAATTTTGACCCAACACTTGTAGTTGATGATTATATTTTTGGAACAGCGGGATCTAAAGGTTTAAGTATGCTTCAAGTTTACGCAGATTCAAAAGTCTCTGATGCTTTATCAGTTGGTGCATCTGCTTCTCTTTATTGGTCTAATATGGACTCTAACGAGTACACAACAGATGATTATGGTAGATTTTGGAGTAAAGATTCTAAGGCTTGGGAAGTTGACTTAACAGCTTCTTATGCTATTACTAAAAATTTAACTTATTCTGTAGCAGCTGGTTACGCTAAGATTTCTGATTTATATGGTTCAAGCACTCTTACTTCAAAATATGATCCATCAGGAGCTTACAGACTCTTCCACAAGCTTGCAGTTAAGTTCTAATTCTAATTTGTAACATGTCATACAAACTACTTTTGTTCAACCCCGGTTCATACCGGGGTTTTTTATTAGTCGATAAAAAAGTTGGACTATTTCATTACTATTAGAATACTTAAACAGTTCCCTTTAAAAGAATCATTTCAAGCATAGCGAGACTGCCAATTTTATCACCATACCCCTCACAGAAATACAATGTATCTGTTAAATCTTAATAATTCACACCAAAAATCAAGAACTTCTTGCATATATTTTCATCATACAGAATAGTAGATTTTTTATATTTAATATGTTATAAGTAAAACAAATCATATATGGGAGCAAATATGGAAAGAATTCAAAAATTATTTATAATTTTCTTCTTACTATTATTGAGTACATCTGCCTTTGCTCGTTTTGAGGACTTAGTAAAGTCAATTGATCAATTCTTCTCCTCAAGCAAAGGAATTGTAGTAGCAATAGAAGGGGACAATATACTAATCGATCTCGACAAAGATAAAGGTAGTTACATAGGAAAAGAATACAAAATCTACAGAGAAGGAGTTGAAATAAAGCATCCAATCACGGGTGCAGTATTGGGCAAAAGGCGTTTTTATGTAGGTACATTAAAAATATTAGAAGTGCATGACAAATATTCTGTAGGAAAATTGATCGAAAAAAAAGGTGATATCAATATAGGTGATGTAGCTTTAGTATCTATCCCAGTCAAAACAAATATTTCATTAAAAAATTTCGATAAGAGACTTGAATTATTGTTAAAAGAAGATCTAAGCAAATCTCAAACTGTAAGCATGACAAATGAAATAACCGATACTGTATTAAATTTTTTACAAGATGAAAAAGGTGGCATCTCCTTAAATATTTCAATAGGTGGTACCGTAGTTAAAAATCTCTATTTTTCAGACATAAGTATACTTTCTGGTAAATCTGCAACGGCTGATATCCTTAAAAGTAAGCCATTAGCGTACGAATTGAGAACTATGGCGGTCGGCAAACTTAAAAACGATGATTTTGATTATATCGTAGTGGCCGAGAAAAGAACAGTTTATATCTACAAGTTTACTGGCAAGGATTTCGATTATGTAGGAAGAATCAATAAAAAATTCGACGAAGTTATCTCTGTGGAAGTTGCTGATCTGAATGCCAATGGAATTGATGAGATATTCATTACAAGTATAGATGACAGCAGTTATGCAAACACATATGTTTATGAATTTAAAGATAAAGATTTTACACTTTTAAAAAGTAATTTACCCTTCATCACAAGGAGTATATTTGAAAATGGCGAACAAAAATTGGTAGTTCAGAGAATATCAAGAGATGGTGCTTATGTAGGGACAATAAATTATTTACGATACAACAATGGAGTATATGAAAGAGGAGATGCAATACAGGATACTTCTGGACTTGTGATATACGGTTTTGGTCATGCAGATGTTGACAACGATAAAATAAAGGAGAATTTCCAAATACACAACGATGGTAAGTTGATTGTCTATAAAAATGGCAAGGCAATATTTGAATCAAACGATTTCTTCGGAGAAACACCTTATGAATTCACATTAAAAGAGGAATCCAAAAAAACAAAGAGTGGAAATCAATTAGGTGAGATTTTGAGTAGAGGTCAATCGACTGAAGATGTGGTTGATTATATGACAAGAAAGAAAAAACTAAAAGGTAGAGTATTTGTAACATCAGATAAAACAATTTTCTTGATAAAGAATAACCAGATGATGAAAACATTGCCAAATTTGCAGATGTATGAAAGTGCTTCTATTGCAGGATACACCCTGAGAGATAAAATGCTAAGAAAGGTTTGGGAATCTGATAATTTTGATCCTATTATCGCTGACTATTATCTCGTTGAAAGATACGGTAAAAAATACATGTACCTTTTAAGAGTAGACAGAGGTGGATTGCTAAAAGGTGCTGCAAGTGAGATTTATTACATCGAAATAAAATAACCTTGAGGAAGGGCTTTTATGCCCTTCTTATTTTTTGTGAAGTAGGCCTAATTTCTTAGGTAGTTTGTGGCAGTCTTGGCATTTTTCCAATGGGGCATGGTATCCATTTTTAGGCCACTCTTTGTGGCACTCAAAGCAGTTGTTGCCACACCCTTCAGACTCCGATACTGTAAATATATTTATCTTTTTCTCCTTAGGATTGTGGCAAGAGATACATGTTTCAAGTGAGCCATGGGTTTTGTCACCCCTTATCTTCTCATGGCATTTAAAACAGTCCCCAGCACATCCTGCATAAGCACTTACAATATTTAAGAAAAAAAGGCATCCCACAAAGATTGCTGAACATAATCCAAGAATAACTGCCCTTTTCTTGTCAAGCATATTGCCTCCATATTCGGTTCAAGTAATCCACTATCGATCAGATTATCTAATGTCCATTTAAGTCTAGACCATCCTATATCTCCATATTTATCCCTCAACTCCAAAAATTCAACCCCCTTTTTCATCCTGATCCCAAAGACGATATCTTCAATTATACAATCTTCAACTGATATAGTATATTGAGATTTTTTATGCTTACTGTTGATATAATCATCTACCGTACCCTCATTGCTCCACCTGATTCTACCCGATTCTGTATTCATCATCGAGTGTGCAGAAATACCAATACCAATATAATCATTCATCTTCCAATACTTACAGTTATGCTTAGATACCTTGCCATCTTTTGCGAAGTTTGATATCTCGTATTGTAGGAAACTATGCTGTTCCAAAAAGTCCACTATCTCTAAAAACGCGGTATCATCATCACTTCTTTTCAAAAAATCGGTATCAAAAGAATAATTATATGCTGATACATGACTTAAAGGATAACTCACTAACTCTTTTAATGTAATAAAATAAGAAGTCTTATCAACTGTTGGTATATCGTATATTATATCGCAATTTAGCTCAAATCCGTGCCTTAGGATCATTTCAATCGAATTCTTTGCATCTTTGGAAGTATGCACCCGCCCTAAAAAGTTCAGCACGCTGTCATCCAACGACTGCACACCCAAACTCACCCTATTTACCCCAAAATCTCTATAAAGCTTTAATTTATCATCAGAAACACTCTCGGGATTCATTTCGATGGTAAACTCTTTTGATTCAACCTTAAATGAGTCATGTATACACTTCAGCAATTTCTCCATATCAAACAGTTCAATTACCGATGGTGTCCCTCCGCCTATATAAATCGTATCCACACACAACCCACCATACTGACTCATCTCATTTATCAAAGCATCGATATACATCGACTGGATTTCTTTGTCATAAGTACACGAATAAAATCCACAATAATTACACTTCGATTTACAAAAAGGGATATGGATATACAGTCCGTAATATTTCATGAATACTATTTTAAGTTTTCAAGCAGGGATCTATTATTCTCGATGAAACTTTTGAAGTTTTCCTGCAACTGCCAGAAAGTTTCCACTACTTTTTTTCCGTAATCGGTAAGCTGGGCACCACCACCATCTTTACCACCGATCACTTTTACCACCAGTGGTCTGCTACCTTGCCTATTCATCGATTCCACAAGATCCCACGCATGCTTGTAAGACATCTCCATCGACTTTGCGGCTTTAGAAATAGAGCCATATTGAGCAATCCTTTCCAAAAGTACTACCCTACCATAACCTAAATATGTCCCATCTTCACCATCTATCCAGATTCTACCTTTAAGTTTAAACATATCGGAATCTATTGCCACATCCTCAGGGGAACGATCTTTATTCAAAGGATCAAATTTAGGTTTACTCTGCATTACCCACCTTTTTTAAATCAGTTAGGTCAGAATCTATGGGAAATCCTGTAGTCGTCAAATAATCCCCCACCATTATACCACTTGCCCCAGAAAGAAGGATCTTCAACTTCGACTCATCTGTAAATACCTTATTTCTCCCCCCACAAACCCTTATCTGTTTGTCGGGAAGGATAAACCTGTAAATTGCTATGATTTTTAGAGCCTCTTCCTCTGAAAGTATAGGCAAATTTTCAAGGGGTGTACCTTTAATGGGGTTTAGAAAATTTATAGGCACGGATTGGACATTTAGTGATTTTAGTTCATAAGCAAGCTCAATTCTATCAGGCCAACTCTCCCCTATACCAAAAATACCACCACTACATACATATAGCCCTATTTCAACGGCATCTCTGACAGCCTGCACATCCTCTTCGTAATCATGGGTGGAGCATATCTTTGGGAAAAAGCTCCTCGAAGTCTCTAAATTGTGATGAAACCCTACCAAACCTGCATCTTTAAGCCTCTTTAACTGATCCTTACTCAAAATACCTACAGAGACATCTGGGATCATCCCATATTCCACGATAAGCTTCACACCATCCAACACCTTTTCAAATGTGTCATCATCAAGGGTTTTCCCGCTGGTTACAATGGAAAATCTACTCACACCTTTACTTTTATAGAATCTTATAGCCTCTTCCAATCTTTCTTTTTCGATATAGTCATACACGGATGCTCCCGTATCGTAGTGGGCAGATTGGGCGCAGAATTTACAGTCTTCGGAGCATAACCCACTCTTTACATTTGCTATTGAGCATAGGTCTATTTTATTGCCAAAAAAGGTTTTCTTTATCTCATAGGCCGCTTCAAGAAGTTTGCTCAATTCATCATCACTACAATTGATTAGATAATAGATATCGGCATCTGCTAAATTTCTCCCAGCAATCACTTTTTGCTTGATACGATCTATCATCAAAGCACCTACAAAATATATTTGCTCAAATCCTGCTTGGACAGAATAGACTTCAACTTACTCTCCACAAATACGCTATCCACTACAACCTTTGCATAATGCCCAAAAGGTGCTTCGTATGATACATCCTCTAAAACCTTCTCTATTATCGTATGCAATCTTCTTGCACCTATGTTTTCATTTGTTTTATTTAATTCTGTGGCGACCTCAGCAATCTTCTCAATTCCATCATCTGTAAACTCGATCTCCACTTCATCAGCCAATAATAGATCTCTATACTGCTTTGTTAGTGCATTTTCTGGCTCTTTTAAGATCTTGATGAAATCGCTTTTTGTAAGGGAATCGAGTTCAACCCTAATTGGGAATCTTCCCTGAAGTTCTGGAATAAGATCCGATGGCTTAGCGATATGAAACGCACCAGCACCGATAAAGAGGATATGATCCGTTTTTACCATACCGTATTTTGTCATGACGGTGGAACCTTCAATTATCGGCAATAGATCCCTCTGCACCCCTTCCCTCGATACATCACCACCTTTGGTATAACCTTCGCGGGAGCATATCTTATCTATCTCATCTATAAACACTATTCCAGAATGCTCCACCTTGTAGATGGCATTTCTTTTCACCTTATCCATATCGAGCAGCTTATTGGCTTCCTGTTGTTCTATATGGGTCAGAGCGTCTTTTACCTTCATCGTTCTTCTTTTCTTCTGACCGGGAAATATATTTTTAAAGATATCCTGTAGGTTTGAAGAGATATCTTCTATACCTGCATTTGTGAGGATCTCTATCTGTGGATGGGACTCCTCTATGTCTATCTCTATTTCTCTGTCGTCCAGCTTCCCCTGATGAAGCATTTTGCGGAACTTCTCCCTCGACTCATTTGCAGAAGATGGATCAACATATCCTGTAGGCACCGGTAAAAGCCTATCCAAAACGATATCCTCAGCTCTTTTTTTAGCCTGATCTAATACAGACTCCCTCATTCTGATCTTTTCTTCAGATATAGCGATCTCCACCAAATCCCTGATGATCGATTCCACATCCCTGCCTACAAACCCCACTTCGGTGAATTTGCTTGCCTCCACTTTTATAAAAGGGGACTCCGTTATCTTAGCCAATCTTCTCGCTATTTCAGTTTTACCCACGCCAGTAGGTCCAATCAGAAGTATATTTTTTGGGGTAATATCGTCTCTTTTCTCCGGAGGTAATTGCAACCTTCTCCACCTATTTCTCAAAGCAACTGCCACAGCCTTTTTTGCCAAAGACTGACCGATTATAAATTTATCAAGTTCTGCGACTATCTGTTTCGGTGTCAAATGCTCCATCACACTTCCTCTACTATGATCACTTTATTTGTGTAAATGCAGATCTCCCCTGCGATATCGAGGGATTTTTTCACTATCTCTACAGCATCTAAATCTGTGTTGTTTTTTAAAGCATAGGCAGCAGCATAGGCGTAAGGTCCACCCGAACCAATGGCAGCGATATTATGCTGTGGTTCTACTACATCACCATTGCCAGTGATGATATACATATTTTCTTTATTTGCAGCGATCATCATTGCTTCCAAACTTCTTAAATACTTATCCGTCCTCCAATCCTTTGCCAATTCTACACAACTCCTCAAAAGCTGCCCACCATGTTCATTCAACTTCTTTTCAAATCTTTCTATCAATGTAAAAGCATCGGCGGTAGATCCGGCAAAACCACACACGATCTCACCATTGTATAATCTTCTGATCTTTTTTGCATTGTGCTTTAAAACAGTATGCCCAAAAGTCACCTGCCCATCGGCACCAATGGCAGTTTTTTCTTTTACCCTTACACACAAAACCGTAGTCCCATCAAACATACCTTCACTCTCCTTTGACAGAGAAAAGATATATTTTTATTCATTTTTTTGCAATAAATTTTTCTAAATTATAATCACTTACAAATAGATATTGCATTTTTTAACTTAATGTGATAAATTTTTCTATGTCTGTATCTGCACTTATAGTGGAAGACGACAAAGAAACGAGAGAACTAATCCACGAATTTATTAAAGATATCTTCATCAAAGTTTATAAGACTAAAAGTGCCGAAGAAGCTCAAATACTCCTAAAATCCGATGAAACTATCCAACTTATCCTTCTTGATTGGAATCTACCGGGACTATCTGGAATAGAGTTTTCAAAAATTTTAAGAGAAACCACCGATAACAGGTATATATACATACTTATGATTACCGGAGAACAGAGTAGCGACTCCATGATATTGGCATACGAAAAAGGTGTGGATGACTATATAGTAAAACCCTTTCAATTCTCAGAATTGAAGGCAAAACTCAAATCAGCACAGCGAATCATAGAAATGGAAAACAAACTGAGAAAAAAATACAAAGAAGCTCATTATAAATCGATCTACGATTCCCTTACCAATGTTTTTAATCGTGCCGAAATCTTCGAAAAACTAAATGTGGAATATGTAAGACACACAAGAAATAAACTCATCTTTGGCATCATACTCATCGATATAGATTATTTTAAAAAAATAAACGATACCTTCGGGCATCAATATGGCGACTATGTATTGAAAAAAACCGCTGAGATTATTAAAAATAGATGCCGCTCTTACGATTACATAGGAAGATATGGTGGAGAGGAGTTTCTCATTATCTGTCCTGAAACGGATAAAAATTCTCTTTATAGTATTGCCAACAGGATAAGAGAAGCAGTTATGGAGTACGACTTTGAGTATAAAAATGTAAAGTCAAATATAACCATTAGTGCAGGTATAGCCACCTCTGATGAAACTCATTCATTTGATTCCATGTTAGAATTAGCGGATAAAAGACTCTACAACTCCAAATCATCAGGTCGAAATAAGATAACAGCGTAAATGGCATAATAATTGCATTTCATTATTTATGAAATGCAAAATAATCGGGTGTTCTGTATATAAATTTGACTCTACAAATATCAGTTGCTCCATATATACTTACCTTGAAAATGAAACCTCGACACATATTTTCCTGATAAATAAAGATCTATACAAAAAAATAACACGAATGAAAAAGATACCATCAGATTTTGCCTCAAGGTGTATCACCTGTCAAAACTACAACTGTAGTGTTATGACATATAACAATAACTTCAATTTATACGATCTTTTCTCTACATTTGATAATTCCTATAACGAAAAAAGAAGCAGCAAAAGATTAATGCTGGAATGTCCCTGTAAAATAAGGTATGGAGACATTATCTATCCTGCCAAAATCACTAATATTAGTCTAAGTGGGGCAATGATTGAAATTGAAACCGATATCGATATGATAAATATCGATCAACCGTTAGAGATACTCCCGAACAATTTGAAAACAAATTTTAGAACAAATTCTACCAAATCTGACACAAAACAGTATCAAAATTCAGACAAAAAGTACACAATCCAAGGAAAAATAATCTGGTCTTTAAACAACAAAGTGGGTATAAAATTTGATAATGTATTAGAATTCAACAAGGTTTTTAATAACTTTATACCTAAATACAATACGCAATAATATAACAATCACTCTGTTATACTACAATCTATTTCCATGATAATGGCAACTCAAACAATTACTACCCTGACGGTGATTGAAACCATGACATGTTCCTCCACACAACCCTGATAAATCGAAACCACCTGAAACATATGTTATATTAACAGATTTTACTAATGTATTCGATGCCCTTTTAGTATTAAAAGGCGCTCCACCATCGATATTCCAATTCACCTGTTTTACAATGCTGATATAATTTCCTCCATGTGGATCGTGGCATGCAAGGCAAGGAATATCTTTATGTTTCGTAGAAGAATAAAATGAACTAACTGCTGCAGGCGCTTTACCTGTACCTGCTGAAATCGTCAAGTCTGTTCTTCCCCCTGGATTTGTGGGGAAGGATCCATCATGACATATAGCACAATATTGATTCATCTGATAAAATTTTTTCCAATAATTACTTGATCCAGTGTATCCAGTAGGTGTTGTAGGTTGAAATGGTTGTAATGTATCAGGATTTATCAAGGATTCTATTACATTTGTTGTTGAAAGGTCATCTCTTTTTACACCATGCACTCCATGGCAATTTCTACACTCAAGTTTCGTTCCATTACCAGTTTGTGCGGATGATATCACATCATGGGATTTGTTCACATATCTTGTTATATTATTCACTTTAACTAAATAACCATTGGTTGTATCGAAAACTGTTTGTAAATTGAGATTTTGACCAGTAATCCCCAAATTTACTCCATATACCATGACAGGTGTCCCTGTCATCCCACCCCTCGTACCATGACAAACGAAACATATATCCTCTTCAACACCCCTTAAAAGCTGCTTCGTGCTTCTCGAATCCACCATATCTTTTGCATTATGCGGTTTATGACAGCTTTGACAACCATAAGAGGACTGTATTGGTGAATTGCTATACACTACATTATGTGCCGAACTTGGAAAAGTATAAGTACCATCTCTCTTATTATGACATGCAGAACAAAGTGCAAGTCTATCCCCATTTCTTAAAAACATAATGGTTTCCGTATGTGGATCATGACAGGTAGTACATTCAACTCTACCATTTTGCAATTTGATAAAAGAAGGTAACGAAGTGGGTTGGTTCAACTGTCCATCAGTGGAAGCTAAAGTAGATGTATAATTAAAGGATATTGGGTGATCATCTGTCAAAACTGTTCCTATATTTGCATTCCCGCTCACTTTTACATTTAGATCAGTGGCAGTTGTAGTACCTACATAAAGCTGATTTATGGCGATTGTACCATCATGGCAGGATAGACAAAGCTTTGAACTGCCTGTAGGTTGAGACAAGGTAGCATTAAGGGTAGGTGAACCACCTGAGGAATACAATGTATAGTTGGCAGTACTCAAATTTCTGTTCCACAAAGGAGCAACTGATGAAGCATTGTGTGGGGTATGACAAAAGATACATACTCTGTCCTCAATTGAGGATTTTACAGTCCCTACACCAGTTTTAGAAAAATTATGCTTTGTATTTTCTATACCAGCATACACTGTAAAACTTACCAAAAATATTATTAAAAGTATGTACCTTCTCATTTAGACCTCCAATACTACTCAAAACTATTAAACACTTGAACTCTGGAATTAAATATATCACTCACATAGATTTCATTCTTATAACATGCCACTTTTCCGATAAGGTAGAATTTAGCAAAATCGATGCCTGTACCACCGATGAAGTATAGTAGATCCCCTTTAGTATTAAATATTTGCAAACTATCAAACTCACTATCAGTTACATACACCCTTTTATACTGATCTATACATATCCCTTTTGGTTTAGAAAAATAGCCTGGTTTGTTCCCTATACTACCAAAAGTACCAATTAGAACTCCGTTATAATCATATATTTTTACCCTATGATTCATAGCATCAAGCACAAATATATTCTTTTCCTCAGGGAGTATATCAATATCAACAGGATAATTCATATCACCTTTTATTTCGTTTTTGATATTTCCATCCATATCAGTCACTACTATTAAGTCTCTCTTTGTATCTACGATGAACATCAATCTATTTATAACATCTACCCTTATAGATACTGGCTTCTCGGTTTGTATGTTAAAAATATGTTCCCTATTATTCTTTATATCGTACATTCCTATAATATTTCTTTCTGAGTCAGCAATATAGAGTTTTTTATCCTTCAAATCCAATCCTACTATCGATTTGAACGGCATATTTTTCAACTTTTCCAAAATAGTAAGCCTGTAGTTCCTCTTTTCTATTAAAAAAACAACCCCAAACTGCAAATCACTAATCGCAATATACTCATCATCCGCTGCTACCGCAAAAGGCCTTTGTAGTGGTGTGAGATCTGGTTCGATACCAAAAAACTTCTTAAAGAAACTCATATTTTGCAATATCTTTTCTTGGTCAAGCACATTTGTAAGCGATATTTTTGGATTGGATAAATCAGGCCAAAAATATTTTGTAAAATAATCATAGTCGTTTTTAGCAGAGCAAGCACTAATTATTATCACGCACAAGAACAACAGGATTCTCATTTTGAGCCTTCTTTAGAATATCTTTTAAATATGTTTCAAAATTTTTCTTCAACATAATAGATTCTATTTCATCTTTTACTTCGTTAAACGGCAGTAATTCAGACTTTTTCTTCTCTTTAACATATACCACCAAATACCCATATATATTCTTGTAAGGCCCCCCTACCTGATCCTTTTCAAGCTTCAAAATCTCTTCTACGTTGTACCCTTTGGAAAACTTATAAATTCTATCCTCCTCAGGGTATGGTTTTTCTGCACAATACTTTTTTGCTTCATCAAATCTCTTTTTACGCATCAATTCAGAAACCTGTTTTGCCACATTAAACTTTTCATCCATCTTCTTAGCGTCTAACTCCCTTGCATCGGCACTGATCAAGCAGTTTTTTACGATCACAGACTCACCAGTCATAAACATATTCTTATTGTTATCATAATAACTCTTTAACTCATTATCACTTATGCCTTTCTTTTTAAATTGCTCTTCTAATATACCAACCACATTTAAGTCTATATAGATCTTTTTGAGCTTATCTTCGGTGATACCAGTATTGATTAGGGCATCATTGTATTCATTCTCATTTTTAAATCTTTTTTTCAATGTATCTATCATCTCATTAGCTTTTTTTTCTACTTTTTTATACAATCCGCTATCATACTTTTTGAGATACAAACTCAACAATCTTGCATTTACTGCTTCATTTAATGCACTATCCCAATATTTTTTTTTACTCAAACTTTTAGCATGCACATTTTCTATAGGTAAGACTCTGTTGACAAAGTTTTCCACTTCAAATCTATAAACCTCCTCATTACCAACCTTGGCTACGATCTTCCCATAATTTACCTTTTCCTCACACCATCCTGCCTTACTTAACCCGAGCAGCATAATTGAAAGACTTATCAATCTTAAAATATACCACATTTTCGTCTCTCCTCTCATTTTTATAAAAAACTTTATTATTTCTATAACCTAAACTCAGTTTAAAAACTTTTGTTTTAAAATTCAATATAAACTCATAATCATCTCCTTTACTATCGGGATTCAGATTATTTTTTATCATAGACTTCTCATAGGAAAATATCGATTCAAGTCTATTCGTTGGTCTGTAGGTCAACTTTATGAAAAAGTAATCCTCGTTATTACTAAAATCTCTCATTGTAGTTTTCTCCAACTTTGCACCTACATCAAAAACCAGATATGGTTCATTTTGTGGAAAAATTTTATACAACACATATGTCAAAGATGGTGAATAAGACTCAAAGATAGAGTTGATTTTATTGTATAGATATTCAAAATTTAGTGTAATATTATTAAATTCATATTTGTAAAGTAAGTTTTTTGTTATATATTCATCTCTTTTTTTATCAACAAGATTATCATTTCTTTCTTTGTTATATTGAAATGAAAGTCTGTTTTTAAGATAATATATCTTACCCTCATACCTAACTGTGTTTTTCTCCAGTTCATCACCTGTTTTTTCAGATGCTACAGAAGGAATAAATGACAACTCTAAATCTTCTGAAAGATAATCAAAAATAATCGATTCCTTCCAAAAATCTAAATCATCATACACACCTTCACTACCTCTCTTCCACAATTCACTTTTTAAGAAAAGCTTTAATTTCTTACTAAAATAACCATCTGAAGAAGAAAGTACCAAATCGGTATAAGAATCTGCCCCCTCTTTATATTTGACATATTTCAACGATTTATCGAAAATTAAATTATAAGGTCTTATTTCGAATATTTTATACAAAGAAAGTTGCTCTTCATCGTAGTAGTCTCTCTTAAAATCTGTCGCATACACATTCACATATTCATAACTAATATCTAACTTACTCTTAAAATAATCTAATTTTTTAAAGTAATAACCAGTTTCGAATCTTTTACTATCCCTATTTATGACACCGCCATACTCTCTATACAATACAAAGGTTAGATCATTCTTATCTCCAGAAAGATTTGAAATTGATCCTTTTACACTTTTATTAAATTCTATCACATAATCATTACCAGTGGTCACTAATACATTCTGATTAACTGTATTTCCATCCAAGATCAAATTAAGATTCAACAAGTTAGCATTGATCGTTTTTATCGTAATTTTACCCTTTCCGTTTATCTGTCCAGATAACAGATTGTTTATTTCATCAAAAGTTAGATTTAAATTTTCATTGGAAGGATAGATATTTTTCACTTTTGAAGATGTAAGTGAAAGATAGTAGTTGATCTCATTGGAAAGATGCTCAAATTTACCTTTCAACTTATCCGATTTCTCATAATCACTCGTATACTTATCGTAGTTGTCTTTATGCTGATATTCTAACCCTACACTTTTATTCTTATTGATTTCATATTTAACACCCAAGATCCCATATTTATTTTGAAATTCACGAGAATCGTATTCACTAGAATCCAACTGATAATATGCTCTTAATTTCACATTTTTCCAAGAGTAAGTTCTATCGTTGCCAAAATAATCGATGGTACCCAATTTATACTTTGTATTGGATTCATTGGATTTGCCTGTGCTAAATTGTTTGGAATTATCTTCTATATAAAAACCTACAATCCTTTTGATATCCAAACCATACTTAAAAATCTCTTCCTCTTTCAGATAATTCGACACCTCAAATCTTTTATCATACTCGTATTTGTTGTAATTAACCATGAAACTAACACTACCATCCCGAGAAATGAAATAGTTTTGATTTCTCTGCCAATCTCTATCGTTGAGGGATTTCGATAATCCTTTCAAAGATTCTATATCATCATTCATTTTACCTATTTTTGTAAAATAGTCTCTATCATTTATGGAAAAATCAGTTTTCTCATCATACTCAATCAATAGTTTTACATCCAATTTAGGAATGTTGAGGGTGATTTTCGATTTAATATCATGTAAAAAATAATCACTTTTCGATGCATTATCTTTTGCAATAAATGGAAAATAAAGTGTTTCATTTTTCCCTTCGTAGCTGTTTAAGTTGTATTTTGCAAGATCAAACTTTAAATAGATATCCCCAAGTCTTCTGAAATATAGATCCCTTGCAAATTCACCCTTTAGATATAATTTATCAAGTTGTTGGGACTCCTTAAAAGAACTATTATCACCACTTCTCTCATATGATTTGTAATCAACGCCGATACCCGCAGACACATCCAACATTCCCGCCGTATATCCTAATTTTACCATATGAAAAATAAAACAGAAAAGTATAAAAAGTCTATTTATCGTGGCACTCATTACACAACTTGTCTTTACTATCAGTTAATAGTTTAAAATTAGAAGAATGAGGATCATGACAAGTAGTACAAGTCATGATATTGTTGTATAATTTTAACTTGTTTGCAACCTTACCATCTGCTCCAACCTTGGCTTTGATTTTTGTTTTTTTATTACCGATAACTTTTGCAGTAAAACTATGCCCATAGTTATTATCGTGCTTTGTCATATCATGGCAACTCAAACACAGATCCACTATGGATGATACAGTATTATTCATTTCAATAATATCTAAATCAAGAGATGAATTTGTTATTGTAGCACTTATGTAATCTTGATAAGAACTATTCTTATCCATTTTCCACTTTGCTGTTATATTGGATGAACTCCTCAACTTGTGGCAAAAAGAACAATAAATCGCCTGACTTTTATCATCCCCCCTATAGAGATTCGCATGAGGTTTCTCACCAGCAAAAACACTTAATACAAAAATCAATGACCAAAAGAGAATCAATACTATATTCATAATCGTATTTTTCCGTATATTTATATTATAATTATTTTTTATGACATTCGTTACAAAATGTCTTGTAGTTCGATGTTCTTAATACTTTTTTTACCTCTATCGTGTAACCTGAAAACTGCACAGGGCCTTTTTTATGGGGATCATGACACGAAACACACTCCACCTTGTTATTGACCAATTTATAAGTTCCGCTACTACCGATTACATAAGAGTTTTGTACATTGGTATTCAGATCCTTATCAGCACCGTAAACAACACCAATAGGATGATTTGCCTTAGTATAGTCAAGATCTAACCTACCCATTCCATAGGTCTTAAAATAGTTTGCTGTAAAACCTGTTGACTCCGACATCCCATCATGACAGGTCATACAAGCCCTTGATATGGGATTTATCTGAGCATCCTGTGAACCATCCATAGTACCAGATGGACTTGTATATGTTGTATATGGTGTTCCATCATCATACTTGTTTGTTTCATTCCAAAGTGGCACTAAGTTCCCTGCATTATGGGGTTTATGACATGGTGCACACGGAGTGTCTTTTTGATCCATACGAACGAAATTATGTGCTCCCCATCTACCCGAACCATCATCCGCATGACAATTATAAACTGCACATGAAGAAGCATAAGATACACCGACACATATCGATAGAATTGCGATTTGATATAGAACAAACCTCACCATCTTGAAACCTCCAAGACAATCCCACAACTTCACAACATAATAAAGAAGGAGGAGGCATAGATCCCCCTCTATCTTTATTAGTTGTTATGGCAACTCTGGCAAAGAGTAGCAGCAGATGTTCTTAAGAAGTCTGGATGGTTAGTACCATTACCAGAATCTACACCATGAGGATCATGGCATGTAGCACACTCCAATATGTCTTTGTTTGATCCATAGAATTTAAAACCTGCTGATTTAACAGTAGTGAGAGCTTTTAGAGAAGTATTACTACCCTGCACATACTGAATTGATATTGGGTGCTGCCCTTGAGCTTTGTTTGTATAATCCAACTTCAAACCAGTAGTTATTATTGATTTTGGATTAGTAAGCGTTGTCAAATTTGTGTTATTTGTAGCCTCTACCATACCATCATGACAAGCCATACAAGCTTTTGAAACATCACCAATCGTAGAAGAAGGTGTAGCGTTTAACGCATCTGTTGGTGAAGTGTAAGCAGCGTATGTCACATCATCAAACTTATTGTCATCGTTCCACAAAGGAATCAATGTACCAGCATTGTGAGGCTTATGGCATCCGCTACAAGCAGTTGTGCCAAGACCATTACCAGCACTTGAAAAGTCATGAGCTGTACCGCTAACCGCAGCATAAATAACTGCTGGAATTGCAAGTGAAGCTAAAATTGCTAAAAACTTTTTCATATAATACCTCCTATTTAAAAAAATTTCTCGATGATATAAAGGATTAGCATAAAGCATGCCATTTTTTCATTTTAAATAAATCTGTATATCTATTAATTAAATAAAGTTGATCAGTATGATTTATGTCTAAAAGTTATATCGATAGAAAATAGTATCAAAACATTTTTACATTCAATTGACACAATTTTGAAACATATGGGACAAAATTGAAACAATTATGCCTCAGTTATATCAATGTTATATTTATCAATCAACCTATAAAGGGTAGAACGACCTATCTTAAGTAATTCTGCTGCCACAGACTTATTGTAATTTGCTCTTTTTAATGCTTCTATTATATCTTCCCTCTTTATTTGATTGAATTTCTTATCACCCAATTCCTCTTCTAACCCAGAAATAATATCCTCTTTCATTATTATGCCAGTGTCTCTGATTTTAACCAGCGCCTGCCTAATTATATTCTCAAGTTCTCTTATATTTCCTGGATAATCATATTTCAGCAAGAATTTTTTGGCATCAGATGAAAATGTAACCTCTGTATTAGCGTATTTCCTAACGAAATAATCCGCCAAAGGCAGGATATCCTCTCTTCTTTCCCTTAGAGGTGGAATCTTTAATGTCGCAACCTTAATTCTGTAGTAGAGATCGATCCTAAACTGGTTTTGTTCAATCTTCTTTTCCAAATCTACATTCGTCGCAAATATGAATCTTACATTTAGAGGTATCTCAGTTTTTCCACCTATACGCCTAATTTTATTCTCTTGTAGAACCCTGAGCAGTTTCACCTGTAAATCTAAGGTTAAATCCCCAATTTCGTCAAAAAAGAAAGTCCCTCCATTTGCCTGTTCTAAAAGACCAGTCTTAGTCTTATCTGCCCCAGTGAAAGAACCTTTTTCGTATCCAAAAAGCTCCGATTCCATAAGGGTTTCGGGTATTGCGTTGCAATTTATAGCTATATAATTATTTCTTGACCTCTTGCTGTGTTCATGGATCATCTTTGCCAAAACCTCTTTACCAGCACCACTCTCCCCTAAAATTAATATAGGAATATCAGTATCAGCAACCTTAGCCATCTCTTTAAGCACATTCAGATAAGATTGAGAATATGCAATAACCGCTGGTGTCTCATACGAACATTCGCTTCTTTTATCACTTTTATTCGTCTCTTCCATCCTTTTTTCTATCTTTGAAATGATTGATTTCAATTCAGATATTTTAAAAGGTTTGTTCAAATACTCATAGGCTCCAGACTGGATGCTTTTTATGGCAAGATCCCCTGTACCATAGGCAGTGATCAAGATGAAATAAGCATTTAGCCCCCTCTTTTTGATCTCCTCCAAAAACTCCAAACCAGACATATTATACATATTGTAATCTGATATAATGATGTCAAAACTTTTATGCTTAACCAACTCTAAGGCATTTTCAGCAGAATTGGAAGTTTCAACATAGTACAACTTTTCCAATGCTGATTTGATCATCTCCCTCGTATTCTTATCGTCGTCAACCACTAATACTTTTATCATAGGCAATCCTCAAAATAAATACAGTTTCACCCTGTTTTGAATTAAAAGTTAAAGATC
>CAZFHX010000033.1:0-20917 GCA_964519265.1 uncultured Deferribacterales bacterium | reverse complement strand
TGAAGAAAAATTAAAATTTATGAAAAAAAGTCTTGACACAAGGGGGCATCTTAAAACCAGCATTTTGTAGAATTGTTTGTAAATTTGTTATTGTAGTACTACCAAAGTAATTTGTAGCTGTTGATGAGATTGAACTTGATCCATTTCCATCAGTAGTACCAGATACTATTGAATTAATTACTGTAGTTGTGTTCACAGAACTCGTAAATCCCACATTCTCTAAATCCAATATCGGCTTACCCGAAGCCTCCAAAAGCCCGTAAGCACCTATTCCAACTCTCTTTATTCTCGATGCAATCGCAGCGTTACCATTAAGAGTTAAAGCACCACCTTTGTCCTTTATCTTGGTAAGGTAGGAAAGCAATTTCACAGCATTTTCATAATCTGATGGGGATAGATTTGAGGCATTTTTAGCAATGTTTGATAGAGCATCATAGTCGATCTTGGACAATTCATCCAAAGACTCCCCCAAGTCGTTGTTTAGCCTTATACCAGCACCGATTTGAGCATTGATGCCAAACTTTTTCTTTTCAAGGGTCTCTTTACCCTCTTTACCATAAAATCCAAAGATTGCTGGGTTGTAGTATTGAGCGATAGTATCATGCGTAGATGCCACACCTACCCCACCCATACCAAGCTGCCTTGCACCGATCGGTTGAAATTCCAATGCAAAGGCCGTCGAACATACACCCATAATAGCCAACATTGCTAACATCTTTTTCATCCTAATCCTCCTTTCTTTTCCTTGACAACCTTTTTACCATGTAAAATTTATATTCCCCATTCTCATAACTATAAGAAACCTCATCCACCAATTGCTTAATTATATAAAGCCCCCTACCTGAATCCTGATCGATGGGTACATTCGTAATATCGATCTCTTTATTATCAAGCCTTACTCCTTCACCGCAATCGGACACCTCTATCTTTAATTCATCATTATCCAACTCTATGATCAGCTTGACAGGTAAATCCTCTTTCTCCTTATTCCCATGTTTGATTGCATTTGCAGTGGCTTCAGTCACAGCAAGGTTCAGTCTAAATCCCAAATCTGAAAAATTCACATTACCCAACTCGTCCTTTGCCCTCGCAATAAATGTTTCCACAATATCACCTATTAGGGGCAACAGCTTGATATTGCTTGGAAGTGTCAACTCTAATTTTAATGAAGCGCTCATTTTAAGATAACCTTCCTATGAATTAACTTTATATTCTTATTATAGCACAAGATAATAATTTTTGTTGAAATTATTTAAAAATTTATTAGATTTTATTTAAACAATCGCGGGGGATACAATGGAAAAAGTGTATGTAATCGGTCATAAAAATCCTGACACAGACTCTATCTGTTCTGCATATTGCTATGCTTATTTGAAAAATATTTTAGACCCATCAAAACAGTATATCGCTGCAAGATGTGGTAATCTTAACAATCAAACTAAATACATCTTTTCAAAATTCAAAATGGAGCCTCCCATCTTTTTAAAGGATATATACCCCAAAGTTTCAGATGTAATGACTAAAAATGTATATGCCAATAATTTCAACGATCCACTTTCCAAAGTGATGAAAAATGTCAAAGAGTTGGGAATCAGGCTTACTCCAATTGTCGATGAAAATAGACGATACTTGGGGATAGCAAGCGTTTTTGAAATTGCTCAGTTTTTTATAAGCGACGATGATGCCAAAAGACCATCCTATACATTTAGATTAGAGAATTTCGAAAAAAGTATAGGTGGCTATTTCATAAAATATGGTGAAACAGAAGAATTTACAGCAAATGTCATGATTGGTGCTATGCCGTATGAGAGGTTTGTAGCACGATTAAATGAGATTGGTGCCCAAAATACCGTTTTGATTGTAGGTAAGAGAAGGGATATCATTCAATACGCTATGCAACAGGAAGTCCCAGCAATTATCATAACTGGACTTAGTTCAAAAAATGATTTCGATATCGAATATTCAACATACAAAGGAACAATTTTTGCATCTAATTTCGATACGGCCGAATCAGCAAGAAGACTTATTTTATCCGTTCCCTGTAAATCTGTGATGGGCACGACACATACGATCAAACCAGATGATTATTTAGAAACAGCAAAAGAAGTGATGTTAAAAGAGAATAGGAGAGGTTTACCTGTTGTAGATGAAAACGGAATCCTCGTTGGGATCATAACCCGTTCTGACATAATTAAAAAACCAGAAAATAAAATAATTTTGATGGATCATAATGAATTAAATCAAGCAATCGACGGAGCTGAATCTGCAGAAATAATTGAAATTGTGGATCATCACAGATTGGGAACTATCAAAACCAAAAAACCTATTACCTTCTTTGCGAAACCTGTAGGCAGCACATGCACTTTGGTTTATCAACAATACAAAATAAATAATGTTGAAATCCCATCCAACATTGCATACCTACTTGCATCAGGTATATTGGCAGATACTGTAATTTTAAAATCACCCACTGCCACCGAAGAGGACCGATCCGCCCTTGAGGATTTGGCAAAAATAGGTGGATTTGACTACACAGAATATGGAAAAGAGATCTTCTCATCCACTGATAGTTTAAAAAATAGAACACCATCTGACATTATAAATACAGATTTTAAAACATACACAGAATTTGGAATCAGTTTTGGCGTCGGTCAAGTAGAGATCGTGAACATGGATGAATTAAAAGAAGTTAAGCAACGCTTAATCATAGAGCTCGAACATGTAAAACAAAAAAATAACTTAAACTGGGCCATGCTCCTTGTTACAGACATTATCACAGAAAATAGTATACTATTGACCACACAATTCAATCTTATAGAAAAGACCATTAAATATAGAAAACTCGATGATAATTCATACGATTTACCAGGCGTTTTATCCAGAAAAAAACAGTTGCTACCAGAAATACTTCGATCGTTGGAAGAATTATTTAGCAAATAGTTACTCTAAGACATTAATCTAATATTAACTTTTTTGTCTAAAAATATCTAATAAACCTTTTTTTTCTTATTGACATCATATTAAATATAGTTTAACATAACCAAAAAAACAAATTTTCATAAAAATGAACAGGAGGTTTTGGCCTGACATGAAAGCAATAATCAATTTTTGCGACAAAATCAGCGGTTTTTTTGGCTATATCGCTGCTTGGCTTTCTTCTGCCCTCGTCGTAGTTATCATCTATGATGTTTTTACAAGGTATTTCTTAAATAACAGTAAAATATGGGTTCAGGAATTAGAATGGCATATTTTTGCCCTTACTATCCTTTTCGGAGCAGCTTATACACTCCGTCAAAATGGACATGTTCGAGTTGATGTTATCTACGGTAAACTTTCACCCAAAAAAAGAGCCTTTATAGACTTACTCGGTGTTATAATACTCCTCATACCATTTAGTTTGCTTGTAATCTGGACATCAAAGGAATTTGTTTTATCTTCTTGGCAGGTAAGAGAAGGTTCACCAGATCCCGGCGGATTACCAGCTCGCTATTTTCTAAAGGCTATGATTCCGTTTGGATTTATCTTGATCATCAATCAAGGGATTTCCATGCTTTTGAAGGCTATCCTCACCCTTAAAGGTGATACATCATATTACAAAGAAATTAATAAACATTAGGAGTAAAAAATGAGTGCTCTTTTGTTGTTTGTTCTTGTTTTCGGTTGTCTTTTAATAGGATTTCCCGTTGCTTTTACATTAGGTGGAGTATCGATGATATATGGATTGATCAGCTTCGGTCCAGGACTTTTTGATCTAATGCCTCTTAGGATATGGGGTAGTATCACAAACTTTGTACTTGTAGCGGTACCCCTTTTCGTTTATATGGGTGTAATGCTTGAAAAATCTGGTATAGCCGAAGAGATGCTCGAAACTATGGCATTACTATTTGGTAAATTAAGAGGAGGCATGGCTATATCTGTTGTTGTTGTTGGAGCTATGCTTGCAGCTGCTACAGGAATAGTAGGTGCTACGGTTGTTACTATGGGGTTATTGAGTCTTCCCACAATGGTAAAAAGGGGGTACAATATACCACTTGCATGTGGAACAATATGTGCTGCTGGAACACTTGGTCAGATCATACCCCCAAGTATTGCTCTTGTTCTTATTGCGAGCGTTTTCAACCTTTCTATAGGAGACATATATTTAGGTGCTTTTTTGCCTGGATTTTTGCTCGTTGGTCTATACCTTATTTATATCATTATAATAGCTATTTTCAAGGGTGAGCAGGTACCTGCAATGCCTGAAGAAGAGCTTATCCAGTTTAAAAAAGATAAAATGTTTAGAAGGATATTCTTTGCGTTCCTTCTACCAATGACTCTTATTGTAGCTGTATTGGGATCTATATTTGCTGGTGTTGCATCACCCACAGAGTCTGCCGCTGTAGGTGCCTTTGGTGCCACTCTTCTGGCCCTAGGCAAAAGATCTTTAAACTATCAAAAAGCTATGGCTGTAATGTATGACACAATGAACCTTACTGCAATGGTATTTATACTCCTCATCGGAGCTGCAGCTTTTGGACTTGTTTTTAGAGGGCTAGGTGGGGATGCTTTCATAGTTGACTTTATTGAAAGAACCCAGATGTCTCCTACAGCATTTCTAATCCTTGTAAATGCTATAATATTTATAGCAGGATTCTTCATCGATTACATAGAGATTACATTCATTGTTTTGCCAATTGTGGGACCTATTTTCCAACAGATGGGTCTTGATCTCCTTTGGATAGGTGTATTGATAGGTCTAAACTTTCAAACAAGTTTCCTAACTCCACCATTTGGATTTTCACTCTTCTATCTACAAAGCGTTGCACCAAAAGGGGTAACAATCAATCATATTTACAGAGGCATAGTACCTTTTATCATTTTACAATTGATTGCTCTTGCAATACTTATATATTTCCCACAGATTGCCCTTTGGTTACCTAAAATACTATCTGAATAAAAAAGCGGGGGTAGAAACCCCGCTTTTTTACATAATACTTGTATAATAAGATATCTCTGAAATTTTTGCCCATGCCTTAACTTTTTTATTAAATGCAGTAAAATGATCGTACACTTTTTTAGAAATAGGATCTTTAGAAATTATCTCATTTATTACTTCATCAGAAGCCTTTCTGAAGGCAGTCATTACATCTTTTGGGAATGGTTTCAGATTTACTTTATGCTCTTGAGTTAGCTTTTGTAGATACTCGTTGTTTTTTGCTTCGAATGTGGCAAGCATCCATGCATTCGATCTATACATTGCTGCAGTAATGATTTCTTGAAGATCTTTTGGAAGAGCATCGTAAGCCTTCTTGTTTACAAAAGACTCAAGTACTGTACCTGGTTCATGCCATCCTGGATAGTAGTAAAATTTTGCAACTTTGTAGAAGCCCATCAGATAATCGTGGTATGGTCCAACCCACTCAGTGGCATCGATTACACCTCTTTCAAGGTTAGAATAGATCTCACCACCAGCAACATTTATCGATGAACCACCCAATTTTGTAATTACCTTACCACCCAAACCTGGGATTCTCATCTTAAGACCTTTTATATCCGCAACAGATTTGATCTCTTTTCTAAACCATCCACCCATCTGTACCCCAGTATTACCAGCTGGGAAAGGCTTGAGGTTAAAAGCAGCGTACACTTCATCCCAAAGCTGCTGTCCTCCACCAGCATAAAGCCATGCGTTCATCCCCTGAGCATTCATACCGAAAGGAACTGCAGCAAAAAACTGTGCAGCCTGTGATTTACCAGCCCAGTAGTAAGATGCACCATGTCCCATTTCAACAGTACCAGCGCTTACAGCATTGAATGCTTCAAGAGCAGGCACAAGCTCACCAGCACCGTAAACATGGATCTTAAGTCTTCCTTCAGACATTGTTTCGATCCATTTTGAAAGCATAACAGCACCTTCGCCCATTACAGGGAAGTTGGGTGGCCAGGTAGTAACCATTTTCCATTGATACTTTTGTGAAGCATGGATTGCTGGAGCTCCAATAGTCATCGCCGCACCAGCTGTAGCGGCTACTCCAGCGGTTTTGAGAAACTGCCTTCTTGACACTTTTTTACTCATTATTAACCTCCAGTGTTTAAGTGATTCTAAATAATAATACTTCATTTTAGAAAAATCAAGGGGTTTTGTTAAAATTTCAAATAAAATATTTCGTTTAATATATCAGTTTCATCTAAGTATTTAAGAAGTTTATTGTTATACGTGTGAACTCAAAATAAAAAGGGGATTTCTCCCCATTTATTACTATTAAGTTTTATTAAATTAATACTTATTCCTCAATACAGATTTCACCTTTCACAGCTGCTTGAATAGTCTTAATTGCAACGGTAAGAATGACGAGAAAAGTCAATACAAGCATCACCATTGCAAACCCACTAAAAAAACTTAGATTTGTTGATTTGTAATACAAAACAACAGATATCGTAAATGCTGCCATTGGGAATGTGTAAGCCCACCAAGACATAAAGAATGGCACAGAAAAAAACCTATTCAAAAATGTTAACAACAACAAAAAAGTAAACACCCCAAAGTACAGTAGCACTTTTGCAAAATTATCAACTCCACCAGTTAATTTCACATATGAGATGAATGCAACTGCAGGGGGAGCTATTAAAATTGCTAAGGTAGGGATAAGTTTAACTGGCATGGGGTCATTGAAAATGAGTCTATAGAGTAATATAGCCAACATCGGTAGCCAAAGGATGATACCTATACTGAAGAAAAACCAAGATATCTCGGCAGAAAAATTCACACCGCTTATCGGTACAAGAATAGGACCAATAACAGGGATAAACCAGGCAGGGTTTTTAAAGTTTATTTTGAAATCATGAAAGAACCATTTATTTACAATATAAAGCAGCAGTACAAGATGCAAAAAAGATCCGACTATCCAAAAGATCAAAGACACAGTTTTAGACATATTCATATATGCTATTGATAACAATATAAGACTGATCGACACAGTTGGTATAAAATTCATTTTGATCGGGTGATTAAAATCCTTTTTAACCTCTTCGGGGTATTTGAAATACTTTGCAATGTAAATCGATATCAGAAAAAAGTACCAAGCAGTCACTGAAAACACCAATCCTTTCACCAATCCATAAATATGAAGTTCGAATATCTCGGCAAATCTCCCCAATGCTATGGTAAACCCTGCTAACCCCATCACTGTGGCAAAAAAGGTAATTGGAAAAAATTGCAATTTACTTCCTTCTGACATGTAAAGAACCTCCATACTTTTACATATTCAAATATATATATTATATCAATAAAAAGAAAAATCAATACTTTTTATCAATGAATAAGAAGATTTTTTTGTAAATTTAGTAGGATTTAAAAGGAGGCGGGAATCCCCGCCCATTATATAGACTCTATGTATTCTGTAACTTTCTGAGAAATCGTTTTGACTGTTTTTTCAAACTTATTCACATCTTTTTCGAGAAGTGTCATCCTAAAACCAGCAATATCTGTGTAAAAGGAAGTAAGTGGCACTACGCAGATCCCTGTGGCACCCAAAAGGTAATAAACAAATCTTTTATCCAACTCCATATCTCTATCCATGAGATTTTCCACAAACTTACGCACATTCTCATTCTCAATATTGAGTTTCATTTTATCATTCAAAAGCCCCTCTTTGAAGGCAATCGCCATATAGAATGCACCATCAGTTCTATTCACAAAGAGATACTTATTCTCTCTTAAAATATCATAAGCGATGTTGGACAACTTTTCGTAATGTTTAGATCTTTCCATTAGGTATTTTTCATATTCGGGATGCTCCATGATCAGTGGTATTGCCATTTGAGGTAGCGTAGTGGAGCAAACCTCAGACATCTTTTTTTGAACAATCGTATTTACATATTGTTTGAAATTTTCATCTTTATCTGTATTGTAAAACTCCATCCATCCACACCTTGATCCTGGCCATGGAAACTCTTTGGAGATACCTTTTAAACTTATGGCAGGTACATCTTCTACAATATCAGCCAAAAGGACACTCTTTTTCCCATTATACACTATCCTATTGTAGATCTCATCAAATACGAGAAATAGGTCATATTCTTTTGCAATCTGAACGATCTCCCTTAAGATATTCTCGGGATAAACAAACCCTGTGGGATTATCGGGATTAAGCACAAGTATTCCCACAATTGCCTTGTATCTTTTAACCTTTTCCCTAATCTCATCTAAATCAGGCTGCCAATTGTTTGCTGGGTTCATTCTATAAGTCATCGGAGGGATTGAACCGTGAGCAACCTCGGCTATGTAATGGGACGAGTATGTAGGCTCTGGTAAAAGGACCCTTAAGTCAGCTCTCATACAGCTATACAATTTGTCAACGGCATCTCCCAATCCATTAAAGAAAAGGATATCTTCGGGCGTAATCTGTGTACCACCCCTTTTGTTTACAAGATTAGTAAGATATTCCCTCGTAGAGAGAACACCTTTTGTAGGGGAATAGGCATAACTATCGTTTTTGGATGCCACACTTCTAACGATCTCTTTCATCCACTCTGGGATGATCTCACCTTTATTGACAGGATCACCAATATTCTCCCATGTGACCTCTATGTTATTCTTTTTTAATTCCTCAGCCACAAGGACGATATTTCTTATCTCGTAGGTAAGACCGCTATTACCTTTAGCAATGCTTGATCTCATCGTTCACCTCATCTTTTGATCTTTTTTCTTCTCGTTTCTTCCTCTGAAATGCATCTTCATCGGTACACCTTCAAACCCGAAATACTCCCTCACCATATTAAAGAGAAACCTCTGATACGAAAAATGCACCGCATCAGGGTAATTTACAAATACTACAAACTCAGGAGGATTTACCCCCACTTGGGTCATATAATAGAATTTTAGTCTTCTGTTCTTTATCATTGGAGGTTGGTGCTTCGCTTGAGCAAGCTCCAAGATCTCGTTGAGTTTTGCCGTTGGAACCCTTTTATTTGTTTCGTCAAAAAGTTCCCGAGCTAACTTAAATATTTTAAAAACATTCCTCTTCTGGGCTGCAGATATGAAAATATATTTTGGTTTGTATATGAATTTGAATTTATCCTCTATATCGAGAGACAACCTCTTTTGTGCTTCTGTCTTATCCTCTACGAGGTCCCATTTGTTTACTGCAATAATTACAGGCTTTCCTAACTCATAAGCATCGGCAACAATCTTCACATCCTTCTCAGTAACACCTTCAGTAGCATCGATGAGACACACCACCACATCGGATCTCTCGATAGAGTCGTAAGCCCTGTAGTATCCATACTTCTCAATCCTGTCTTTAAACATCACAGACTTTTTTCTAATCCCAGCGGTGTCTATGAGGATATATTTCTCTCCGGCATATTCAAAATAGCTATCTACAGCATCCCTTGTGGTGCCGGGAATAGGGGTTACGATCACCCTTTCTTCGTTGAGCCAGGCGTTTATAAGGCTCGATTTCCCCATATTGGGTCTACCCACCACAACGATCTTGAGTCTATCGTCATCCTCAACTGGCTTTGGTTCTTCCTTTATGTATGTAATAACCCTATCGAGGAGTTCATCCACATTTCTACCATGAGTTGCACTGATGGAAAGAAAATCGTCCACACCCAATTTGTAAAACTCTGCGATGTTGATCTCCCTTTCATCGCTATCTATCTTATTGACAACCATTATAAAAGGTGTCCCCTTTTCCCTCAGCATAGAAACAACGATCTCATCCAAAGGATGCAGTCCCTCTTTCCCATCAAACATGAGGATAACGAGATCTACCTCTTCTAATGCCGCATAAAACTGCTTGTGCATCTCTTTTTTTATGATATCCTCTTTCAGATCAAACCCTGGAGTGTCCAGAAGTAGAAAAGATCTCCCTTCCCAATGACATATCGTTTCCAGCATATCCCTTGTCACACCGGGCATATCATCGGTAATCGCTATCCTTTTGCCTGCAATCCTATTAAAAAGTGTCGATTTCCCTACATTGGGTCTGCCTAAGATACCAACCTTTAACATATCTTATCCATCAACTGTAAACACCTATCGATTCTTTTTACAAGGTCATCTGTCTTGAGCAAAGTGGCTATCTTGTCTAAATCAGCACCTTTCGTAATGCCGGTAAGTCCCACCCTTATTACCATAAAAAGGGATTTCCCCTTTACACCTATTCTTTTTTGGATGTCGGAGGTAATATTTTTATATTCCTCAACTGTTAAAAATTCTTTCCCTATTATAGCATTTCTGAACTCTTCAAGCACAGATCGGGATGTGGGAAGCTTTAATAGATCTATCGCCTCGTTGTCTAATTCTTCATTAAATGATGTAAACACTTTAAAAAGCTCGGGTAATTCGGTGAAAAGCTCAAATTTTTCCCTGAGAGCGTATATCATCTCGGGTATTTTATCATTATATTTCGTTATAAATTCCTCATTGAGCAAACCTGATTTCTCCAAAAAAGGCAAAGCCGTGTGAGTCAATCTTTCTTTATCCATTTGTCTTATGTAATGCCCATTCATCCACTTTAGTTTTGTAAAATCGAAAACGGCAGGGCTTTTTGATACCCTTTCAAGGGAAAATAGCGAAATCAACTCCTCTTTCGATAAAATCTCCCTATCATCGGGAGCAGACCAACTAAGAAGAGCCAAAAAGTTAAACATCGCCTCTGGTAAATACCCTTTATCCTTGAAAAGATTTAACGAAGTGTCCCCATGTCTTTTGCTGAGTTTGGAGTGATCGTTTCCTAATATCATCGGTATATGCACAAATATTGGTAATTCAAAACCTAATGCATTGAATATCAAGATCTGTTTCGGTGTGTTGTTTAGATGGTCATCCCCCCTTATCACATGGGTAATCTTCATAAGGGCATCATCTATCACCACAGCAAAATTGTACACAGGTATCCCATCAGGACGAACGATGACAAAATCCCCGAAGACATCAGTGGGGAAAACCACATCCCCTTTTACAACATCGATTACCTTTACCTCTTTCTCTTTTACATGAAACCTTATAGCAGGTTTCAGACCTTTCGATTTCAAATCCTCCTTTTCAGCAACACTCAAATTTCTACATTTACCGCTATAAGTAGGTTGCCTCCCTTCAGAAAGTGCCTTTTCCCTCTCGGCATCGAGTTCCTCTTTTGTACAGAAGCACTCATAAGCGTATCCTAAATTTAGGAGTTTTTGAACATATTTATTGTATATACCAAGCCGTTCACTCTGCCTGTATGGACCATAATCACCACCCACAAGTGGACCCTCATCCCAATCCAAACCGAGCCATTTTAGATCTTCGTATATGATATTCTCAGATTCTACGGTTGATCTCTCTAAATCTGTATCTTCTATTCTCAATATGAAGGTACCATTATTCCTCTTTGCAAAAAGGTAATTAAAAAGTGCGGTTCTGGCATTACCCACATGAATATGTCCTGTAGGGCTCGGCGCAAATCTAACTCTTATTGACATTTATCCTCCGATGTATTATACTCTAACAATTAGGTTTATTATGAAAAAGTACATACTTATAGCAGACCCTTCAAAAGTGTCAAGGTTTGTTTTGGAATATTACCTATCAGAAAAGTATAATATCCTCTTGTCCGAATCTATCGCAGAATCGAAAAGGATGCTTTCCCTTGCCATACCATCCCTTGTCTTGGTGGCGTATGAATTAAAAGATGGGCTCGGATACGAGCTTTGTAGATATGTAAATGAACGATTTAAGAATGTCCCTGTAGTAATACTAAGTTCTGAAGACAACGATGAAAGAAGGAAGATGGCCTTAGAATCTGGAGCCATCGATTATATAGTTAGAAATAAGATAGATGACACTATTACCACCTATGTAGATGAACTTGTAGAACTACTGGAAATTTCCAATGTAAGGGGTACTGTAGCCTGTACTGTCATGAAACACAAAGATGAAGAGCTCTTTTTAAACAATGTTCTTCATTCGCTCGGCATGCAGGTAAATAACTGTAAACCAGAAGACGATGTAGAATTGGATCTACTGGCCAAAAATCCCGATATCATAATAATCGATCTGGATATAGGTAAGAATGAGGGGCTAAACCTCGTTAAAAACATAAGAAAAATAGGTTCGATGAAAAAAGTTCCTATTCTTATCATTACAGATTCCAGAGAAAACACGATACTCAGATCCTTTATGCTCTTTGGTGCAAACGATTACACACTAAAACCCCTTTCCACAGAGAGTATCATGCTAAGGGTCACCACAAATATCAGAACTAAAAAGCTATACGACTACCTCGACAGGATAAACAACGAATTGTATCAGATGGCCACTACAGATCCAATGACTGGACTGTACAACCGCCGATATATTTTAGAACAACTGAACATTCTAAACTACAATTTTGAGCGATACGGGTATTCTTTTAGTATAATGCTTATGGATCTGGACAAATTCAAGCAGATCAACGATACCTATGGACATGATGCGGGGGATAAGGTGATTATAGATTTTGCCAATCGCGTGAGATCAGCCGTAAGAAAAACAGATTTTGTGGGGAGGTTTGGAGGTGAAGAGCTTATAGTAGTTTTACAAAACATAGACGAGGAAAATCTATACAAAATAACACAAAAAATACTCAATACCATCAGAAATTCGACACTTAAATACAATGATCTCGTATTATCTTACACTGCAAGCATAGGAGTCAAATACTGTAACAGTTATTCACCTTCAATAGATGAATATATCCGCCGTGCCGATAACCTGCTGTATATGGCAAAAGAAAACGGCAGGAATAGAGCATACTTGGAAAATTCATCAGGTCTTATCGAAATCCTTTAAATAAAATATCAAGATTTCTTCACAAAAAACTACCTTTATTGAAATAACCCATAACAGGAATATTGTGTTAACATTTTAATACTAAAATAGCATCATCTCTTATAAAATTAAGTTTTCAAACAAAGAGATATTATTTTCATCGTAAAATAAAACTCATTTATTACCAATAAATTATACAAATAAGACTAAAGCACTCTAATAATATAACAAAAATTTTTAATATATTTTAATAAAATAAGTATTGACAAAAAATAATCATTAAATTATTAAGGAACTCGGAGGTATGTTATGTGTAGAATAGGTGCCATTAAATCGAAAAAATATTTTCACCCTTCTAAAGCATTAAGACTCATGAGATCACAGCAAGAGGGGCATGACAACTCAGGATTTGCAATGGTAATGCAAGATTTGGGAGGAGTTTTTGAAAATTATAAAGATCTTCCAATCTTATCAATGGCCTGCACGGATGAGGGGATAAAGATAGCAGAAGATATTTTACATAAAAAAGGTTTCACTCGGGTTTTTCAATGGACACCTCTTGTATATCCAGATGAAAAACTCAATATCAACCCAATGCCCAACTATGTATTTCAGGTTTATCAATACCCTAAATTATACAACTATGCTCCAAAAGAGGAGAAAGAGGAACTACTTGTGGATATGAGACTTACAATAAGGTCTATTCTCGATGAAAAGGATGCAGGGTATGTTTACTCTTTCTGGCCTGATGTTTTGATGTTAAAGGAGATCGGCGATCCAACAGATATAGGGATATATTTTGATCTTTGGACAGAAAACAACGATCTTACTGCAAAAATCATAACTGCTCAATGCAGACAGAATACAAATTACGACATCGTTCGTTATGCCGCTCACCCCTTTTTCCTACAGGGATACACAGCCCTTGCCAACGGAGAAAATACTTTTTTTGAAAAAAATAGAAATTTTCAGAAAAAACTTTACAAAGGTTATATCGGTTTTGAATCGGATTCACAATCATTCTTATACACACTTCATTACATTCATAAAATATTAAAGTGGCCACTGATCTATTTCAAGCATACCATTACCCCATTACCTTTTGAGGAAACAGTAAATAGAGAGGATCAAAAGGTGCTTCAATACATTCGAGGATCACTTAGCAATTTGGAGATAAATGGTCCAAATACCGTTATTGGTGTATTACCTGACGGAACTCTTTTTACCTGCTGCGATGCAAAGAAACTCAGACCCGTCGTGGTGGGTGGTGATGATGACACTGTTATAATCACTTCAGAAGTCATAGGTATCAATGACTTACTACCAGACAGAGATTGGTCAAAAGACATCTATCCCACTGAAAGGGAGATGGTAGTGGTAAACAACAACTTAGAGGTGCAAAGATGGCAGCAATAAAAGCAAACGAATTGGCAAAAGATGACCTTTTCTGGCAGATCGAATACAGACATGATAGATGTACCTTATGTGGTAAATGTGTTGCCTCTTGTCCATTCAAAGCTATTGAGGCAAGAGTAGAGAAGAGGAGGAAGGTTGTAAGTGAAGATATCGCCCCAAAACCTAAGGTTTATTTCCAAGCTGTCCCTGTAATTAAGCAGGTAGTAAATGTCTATAATTTCTGTAGAGGATGTGGAATTTGTGAAAGGGTATGCCCCAATGATGCAATTAAACCAGTTAGAAACCCCGATTTCCGTTTCCCTGCAAAATACAGAGCTATAGAAGCAGATCCTTTCAAGAGGGGTGGTAGAAATAATTTAGAAGTTGGGGATAGAACTTTGGATAAGATACGCATAGGGCGTATATCTCAGATGACAGACCCATCCCTTGATGCCCAAAGACATACCTTTGATCTTTTGACACCTTTTGGTAGGGTGCTGTCCCCCGATGATATAAACTTTCAGGTAGATGCAAATGGTAATCTTATTGTAAAAGAGAATCTCCCACCTGTTAGATGGATTTATCCAATCATAATTGGTGATATGTCTATTGGTGCTTTATCTTGGAGGGTATGGGAAGCCCTTGCCATTGCAACTGCTTACTTAAATGAAGAGGTGGGTATTCCTATAAGGATGTGCTCTGGAGAGGGTGGTGTACCTGTTAGGTTACTCAAGTCTAAATATCTAAAATACATGATTCTTCAGATAGCATCAGGGCATTTCGGATGGAATAGGATTATAAACGCTATGCCACAAATGGTGGAAGACCCAGCAGGGATACTCATAAAGATTGGTCAAGGGGCAAAGCCAGGGGACGGAGGACTTCTCATGGCTAAAAAAGTGGCAAAACATATTCAGGAGATCAGAGGTGTACCGAGAACGGATCTTTTAAGCCCACCAAACCATCAGGGTTTATATTCTATCGAAGAGTCTGTACAAAAGATGTTCCTCTCTATGAGTGCTGCGTTCAAATTCAGAGTACCTGTCGCCATTAAAGTTGCGGCAAGTAGTACTTCTGTATCTGTTTACAACAACCTTTTGAGAGACCCATATAACATCGTTGGTGGATTTTTCTTAGATGGTATAGATGGAGGTACAGGTGCTGCCCACGAAATATCCCTTGATCATACAGGTCATCCTGTTGTTTCAACTCTTAGGGATTGCTTCAAGGCGGCATTACATCAAGGAAAACAGGGGCAGATACCTCTTTGGGCTGGCGGCGGTATGGGTAAAGGGTGGAACTTGGCAGCCGATGCATTTAAGATGATCTGTTTAGGCGCCAATGGAATATTTACAGGTAAACTGATGATCCAGTTGGCTGGTTGTGTAGGAAACGACAAAGGGAAATGTAATGCTTGCAACACAGGTCTCTGCCCTGTGGGGATCTGCACACAGGACCCTGTCCTTGTAAAAAGGCTCGATATAGATAAAGCAGCAGAAAATATAGTAAACTACTTTATTTCAGTGGATCACGAATTAAAGAAATTGATGGCACCGATAGGGAATAGTTCGTTGCCCATTGGAAGGTCCACTGCCCTCATTGCCACAGACAAGTCTGTTTCAGAAAGGCTTGATATACCCTTTGCATGTTAGGAGGATAAAATGTCTGAAGTAATTAAAATAGATGGATTAGATGGTGAAAGAAGAAAATCCACACAGGAACTGCTCCTTGAAATAAACAATGCAGTTGAAAAATGCTACACCGACATCTCTGTAGATGCCTGCGGTCAGCACGATATAGGTGGCCCTCTCTGGAACAAGCATGGTAGACCTTTGAAATTTTTGGTGAAAAATCCCGGACAGCGAGTTGGTTCGATGGGTATGCAGGGCACAACGATCATTGTAGAAGGGTCTGCCACAGCCGATACAGGATGGCTAAATGCTGGTGCAGAGATTATAGTCAAAGGTAACTCAGGGGATACCACTGCCCACTGCGCAGCTACAGGCAAAATCTACATTGGAGGGTCAACAGGGACGAGATCCGGAGCATTGATGAAATACGATCCAAAATTCTCTCCTCCAGAATTTTGGGTACTTAAAAATACAGGTTCCTTCAGCTTCGAATTCATGGGTGGCGGAATCGCTGTTGTGTGTGGATACGGTTGTGAAGATATGGATTCTGTGCTCGGCTACAGAAGCTGTGTAGGGATGGTTGGTGGTGTTGTTTATGTTAGAGGAAATGTAAAAGGGCTATCTGATGATGTCTGGTTGATGGATATAGATGATAAGGATTGGGAATTTTTAGATACAAATCTGCCTATATTTTTAAAAAAGATACAAAGACCCGGCGCACTGGGTAAGCTTCTTAAAAGAGAAGAGTGGAAAAAAATCGTACCCAAAAGCCACGAGGAAAGATCCGAACACAACCTCCCCCCAATCAGGGATTTCAGACTGCAAAAATGGGTGGAGGGTGGAATTTTTGGTGATATGCTCGACGATGATTTCAGAGTGGCTAAATTTGTAGAAACAGGTGATTTAAGATTAAAATACCCCGAGTGGAGAAATGCGAATTATTCAGCCCCATGCGAATACAACTGCCCCACTTACATACCAACCCAAAAAAGACTTGCCCTATTAAGACAGGGTAAACTCAAGGAGGCATTGAAACTCGTGCTTGATTATTCACCTTTCCCTGCTTCTGTGTGCGGACAGGTATGCCCTAATCTCTGTATGGATGACTGTTCGAGAAAGAGCATAGACACCCCTGTGAATATCAAAGAACTTGGACTCCTGAGCAAAGAGATCCCTGCAAAAAGATGTGAAACTACAAAGTTGGAAAAAGTAGCAATCATAGGTTCTGGAGCATCTGGACTTGCAGCGGCATATCAATTGAGATTGATGGGTTACAGTGTAGATATCTTCGAGCAGGATAGTGAATTAGGTGGAAAACTAAGACAAGTGATCCCCGAAGAAAGACTCAACAGAGAGATCTTGGAATACGAAATTAAGCGTGTGCTCGATACCGGCGTAAAAGCATTTGTGAACACAAAGATCGATAAAAACAAGATGCGAGCCCTAATCGACAAATACGATGCAGTAGTGCTTGCAATTGGTGCCCATAAACCTGTCGTTTTACCTGTGGAAGGGAATGAAAGACTTATCAAGGGTCTCGACTTTTTAAAAGCTGTAAACAAAGGTGAAAAACCCAAGATAGGTGAAAATGTTGTGGTAATCGGTGCCGGTAATGCCGGAATGGATGTGGTTCTCACAGCATACAAAATCGGAGCAAAAAAGGTAACGGCCATCGATATACAGAAACCGGCTGCCTTTGAAAAAGAGATCGAACACGCCAAAGAGCTTGGTGCTGAAATACTATGGCCCTGTTATACAGAAAAGATCACCGATAAAGGTGTGGTGCTGAAAGATGGTAGGGTTATACCAGCAGATACAGTAATCATATCAATTGGCGATAGACCAGAATTTATAATGCTGGATAACGAGTACTTAGATGAAAAAGGTAGAGTAAGGATAAATGAGTACTATCAGTCAGAAGTCAACCCAAAGCTTTTCGTAGCAGGGGATGCTATAAAATTGGGATTATTTACACATGCCTTAGGGGATGGAAGAAAAGTTGCCCTCAATATAGATAGATTGTTCAAGGGGCTACCTTTAAGCAATTTTGCAAAAGCACCGATGATTCCGCAGGACAAAGTCAAAAAAGAGTACTACCAGTCTTTTAGACTGAGTAAAGTCGAAGAGATAGCACCAGAGGATGAAACGAAGAGGTGTATGAGTTGCGGTTTCTGTAGGGATTGCGAAATGTGTATGGATACCTGTCCCGAACAGGCAATTACGAGGGTACAAAAGGATGATGGCAAATTTGAATACATCAGTAATCCAAATAAGTGTATCGGTTGCGGAATTTGTGCTGGTATATGCCCTTGCGGTATCTGGGAGATGGTAGATAATACGATGAAATACTTGGAAAGCTAAAAATAAAAGGGTGGCAAAACCACCCTTTTATTATATATTGAAACCTCTTTCACCATGTTCTACTTCATCCAAGCCTTTTAGTTCAGACTCATCATCCACTCTAACTTGTACAAACATCTTAGTGATATAGAATATTATCACTGTTAGTATTGCGGAGTAAACTATCGTTACAACCACAGATACAAACTGGATCCAAACCTGCCCTGGGTTTCCATACAACAACCCCTTGCCAATGGAGTTGATCTCTGGATTTGCAAATACTCCTGTAAGAATCGCACCCAAAATCCCGCAAAGCCCATGTACACCAAAAGCATCGAGGGAATCGTCATACTTAAGTTTGCTCTTCAGCACAAACACACCGAAGAAACCTACTATACCTGATAAAACCCCAAACACGAGGGATGCAGAGGCGGAAACAAATCCAGCTGCAGGGGTAATAGCCACAAGCCCAGCAATTGCTCCAGATGCTGCACCAAGCATTGTTGGGTGTTTTGCAAACAACCACTCTATCACGATCCAAGTAATAGCTCCCATAGCAGCAGAGGTGTTAGTTACGAGAAATGCATTTGCAGCAACACCATCAGCTGCAAGCTGACTACCAGCATTGAATCCAAACCAACCGAACCATAATAGTGCTGCACCAAGCACTGTAAGAACTATTGATGATGGAATTATAGCAGTTTTTCCGTAATCTCTTCTTTTACCTGCCAAAAGGGCAAGCACAAGCCCAGTTACACCAGCATTTATATGGACCACTGTACCACCAGCAAAGTCAAGGGCACCCATAGCACCTATAAAACCACCACCCCATACCCAGTGAGCAATCGGAGCATATACGAGTATCAGCCACAATATACTAAATATCATCCAGAATCCAAATCTAACTCTTTCAACTATAGAACCACTGACAAGAGCCAAAGTGATTCCTGCAAAAGTCATCTGGAACACTGCAAAAAGTATCTTTGGTATAGTCCCCTGTAAATCTGTGACCTTCATATTGCTGAAAAACGCATAATTAAGACCGCCTATTACACCACCAATGTCGGGACCAAAAGCCAAGCTAAAAAGAAACATCACCCACAGCACAGAAGCCAAAGCATAAGCCATAAAACTCATACCTATAGTGTTAAGTATGTTTTTTGTTCTCGTCATCCCACCATAAAAAAGTGCAAGTCCTGCTGGTGTCATGAGCATGACAAGTGCTGTTGCTGTAATTACCCATGCGGTATCTGCTCCACTTAGAGTGGGTTTATCCTCAGCAAAAGCAGCCGAAGCAACAAGAAAAATTGGTAAACCTACTAAAAACTTTCTCATTTTATCCTCCTATAAACTGTTTTCATTCAATTCACCTGTCCTAATTCGGACAGCCTTTTCGACGGGGTACACAAATATCTTTCCATCCCCAATCTTTCCAGTCTTAGCCGACTTTGATATTGCTTCGATAACATTATCAACAACATCGTCTGACACCACCAAATCGATCATGATCTTAGGTATGAATTCTATCTGGTATTCTGCACCCCTATAAAGCTCACTATGCCCTTTCTGTCTACCGTAACCTTTTACCTCTAAAACCGTCATACCTGTTATACCAATTTCCGTTAGAGCGTCTTTCACTTCATCAAGTTTAAAAGGCTTGATAATTGCTCTTACCATCTTCATAAAAACCTCCTTAGGTCTTGTTGAAATTATATTTGCAATAGCAATGCCAAAATAAAAAACATTGATAAATCGTACTTATTTTATAACCAAAACTTTAAGTGCTTAATTTTTAATCATGAGTTGATAATTTATAGTGCAATTTGAACTTGGTGAGTTAACATTCTGTATCAGCAAAAATAAAATTTAGCTCTTCAAAAAATTAAATTGTTATTGTATGAAATTCGATATATATTATAATAGGTTAAGATATATTTAAAAAGCTATAATTAATATGCACGAGGGTTCGTTATGAAAAAACTGCCAATAGGAATACAGACTTTTACTGAAATTAGAAGTGATAATTTCATATATGTTGATAAAACAGAGATAGCATTAAGATTGATTGATAATTATAAATACATTTTCCTCTCCCGCCCCCGAAGATTTGGAAAATCACTGTTTTTAGATACCTTAAAAAATATCTTTGCTGGAAATAAAGAACTCTTCAAAGGACTATACATCTACGACAAATGGGACTGGGATACAAAATACCCTGTAATCCATATCGCCATCAAAGGTGAACTAACCACTCCAGAACTTCTCCGTGAAGAACTGTTGGCAAACCTAAGAAACAATCAGAAAATATTAGGTGTGGAATGCGAAACACAACATAATACATCTATCTGTTTTGAAGAATTGATAATGCTCACATACGAGAAATACAAGCAAAAGGTCGTAGTCCTTGTGGATGAATACGACAAGCCTATCCTTGATAATATAACAAATCCCGAGTTAGCTTCTCAGATGAGAAATATCTTAAGGGGATTTTATTCTGTAATAAAAAGTAGCGACAGATACTTAAGATTTGCCTTTCTTACAGGTGTAAGCAAGTTTACCAAGACCTCTATATTTAGCGATCTGAATATGCTTACAGATATTTCTCTCGATGGAAGATTTGGGAATATCTGCGGATATACCCAGAAAGATTTAGAGGAATCCTTTGCCGAATACCTTGTGGGTGCTGATCTGGAAAAGATAAAGGAGTGGTACAATGGATACAATTTCTTGGCAGATAATCTGTATAATCCCTTCGATATACTTCAATTCTTTG
>CAZFHX010000032.1:0-28238 GCA_964519265.1 uncultured Deferribacterales bacterium | reverse complement strand
GAGGGGGTAGAGGGGTTGATGTTTTTTGTTTTACTTAAAGATTTTATCAAATTGTTTAAAAGGTAGCTTATCTCTGAAAGGTTGCTTTCGATATTATTATACACATCTTCTCTTAAGTAGTTCAAATCTTTCGATAATAACAGAAGATACCTCAATTCCTCCAAAGAACCTCTTGATATGAGCAGATATCGCATAAAGTCTTTTTTAGATTTTTTTGAATGACCTTCCACGATATTAGTGGGTATTGAAATGACAGATCTCTTTATCTGGTCAATTAGAACAAAACTCTCACTTTTTGGAAAAACCCTAACTAATTCATATACTTGTAAAACTAAAGAGTGACTTTTCTTCCAGACCAAAAGATCTCTCCATCCACCACTCATAAAATCTGCTCTCCTTCAATCTTCAACCCTTCTGACCCTTCTAACACCTTTACCACCTCTACCACCTCTAACCCCTTTACACCCTTTATCCCTTCTAACCCATCTATTACCTTCCTATCCCTATCTTTCCCATAAACCTCCCCAGCGCGTCTTGCCAAGAGGGTAATCTGTGAAAACCATTTTTATCCAACATACCCTTTGATAACTTCGAATTTTTCGGTCTTTTTGCCTTAGTGGGGTATTCTTCTGATGCTATTGGTATTACCCTGACATTCTTACCTGCTAATCTAAATATCTCGCACGCAAATTCATACCAGCTACAGAAACATTCATTTGTTCCGTGATAGACACCGTATCTATTTGTTTGAAGTATATCACAGATCAAGATAGCCAAGTCTTCCGTAAAAGTAGGAGAACCGATCTGATCATCTACAACTCTTATCTCACTCCTTGTTTCTGCTAATTTGAGCATCGTCTTGACAAAGTTATTACCATTTACCCCAAAAACCCACGAAGTCCTGATTATAAAAAAATTCTCAAGTATGCTTTTTACGATTTTCTCCCCTTCTGCCTTCGTAAAGCCGTAATAGTTGATAGGGTTGATATCTGCATTTTCATCAAAAGGAACTTCTCCACTACCATCAAACACATAATCTGTAGAGATATATATCATCTTGGCATCTACATTTTTGCAAGCAATAGCGATATTCTCTGTACCGATTACATTTACCGCATAACACTTCTCTTTTTCATCCTCAGCCCTGTCCACTGCTGTGTAAGCTGCACAATGCACAACTACATCTGGCTTAACTTTTTCAATGAAGTTTAGCGTTTGCACTCTATCTGTGATATCAAAATCTTCAACATCAACACCAATCGACTCTATCCCCAATTCACCAAGTCGCTTTACAACATCATACCCCAATTGCCCTTTGACACCAGTTACAAGAACTTTTATACTAAAATTGCAATCTGAGTCCTTTAAATAGGGTGCTTTGGCATCTTTTTCTGATAAAATTGGATTTTCCACACCCCAATCTATACTCAACTCTGGATCATCGAATCTAATGCTTCTGTCATGCTCCTTTGAATAATACTCATCCACCTTGTACTGTATCTCCACATGATCGGTAAGGGTGACAAAACCATGCCCATAACCTTTTGGAATGAATAGCTGTCTTTTATTCTCTTCACTTAGTTTGATTGCTATCCATTGTTTGTAAGTGTCAGACCCTTTTCTAAGATCTACAACTACATCGAGAATTTTCCCCTTTGTACATCTAACAAGCTTTGTTTGAGCTTTCGGATTATTTTGAAAATGTATACCTCTTAGGACGCCTTTTTGTGCAGAATACGAGTGGTTGTCCTGCACAAAATCTGCATCTACTCCCGATTGTTTAAATCTCTCTTTGTTATAGCTTTCCGTAAACCATCCACGATTATCACCGAAGTAATCGGTTTCGATTATCTTAACGCCTTTTAGTTTGGTGCTAATCACTTTCATCAATACCTCACCTTCCCTTCCGCCACTTTTTTCAAGTGCTCTCCGTAGGGGGATTTGCCATATCTATTTGCCGCTTCTATCAGTGTCTCTCTATCTATCCATCCATTATGATATGCGATCTCCTCTAATGCAGCTATCTTGATCCCCTGCCTCTTTTCCAAAACCTTCACAAACTCCGCTGCATCTATAAGAGAATCTACAGTGCCTGTATCGAGCCAAGCGTAACCCCTTCCCAAAAGTTTCACATCAAGGGTTCCATCCTCTAAATACATTCTATTGAGATCGGTGATCTCCAATTCACCTCGAGCAGATGGTTTCACCTGTTTTGCAAAATCCACTACGCGGTTATCATAAAAATAAAGTCCTGTAATACAGTAGTTTGATTTTGGATTTTTCGGTTTCTCTTCCACAGAGATCACCTTACCATTTTCATCAAACTCCACAATACCAAATCTCTCTGGATCATTCACATAGTACCCAAAAATAGTTGCTCTACCATTATTGGCATTTTTTACAGCATCTTTTAGATGGTTTGTAAGTCCGCTACCATAAAAGATGTTGTCTCCTAATATCATTGCACAATTACTATCACCGATAAACTCCTCACCTATCAAAAAAGCCTGAGCAAGCCCATCAGGTGACGGTTGAACAGCATAAGATAGATTAATACCAAACTGACTTCCATTACCCAACAATCTTTCAAAATTTGGAAGATCGTGAGGAGTTGAAATAATCAAAATATCCTTAATCCCTGCAAGCATGAGTACGGATAATGGGTAAAACACCATCGGTTTATCATACACAGGTAAAAGTTGCTTACTTGTCACCATAGTTAGCGGATAGAGTCTCGTCCCGCTCCCACCAGCCAAAACAATCCCTTTCATATCCCAAAACCTCCATACACAAATTTGAGTTATAATAATAAATTTTATTTTTTTTTCAAGAAAATATCTATAAGAAAAACACTTTTTTTGACTTGACTAACGATATATCAATATTATATATTCTAATATGAGAATATTTCTATTCATCATCCTGATACTACTGCCATCCATTACATACCCACAGAAAATAAAAGTAGGAGTTTGGGATAATCCCCCTTTATCAATAATCAACAAAAATGGAATCTCAGGATTTTTCCCCGATCTATTCCGTGAAATAGCAAAAAATCAAGATTTAGATTTTGAATTTATACCAGGCAAATGGGGTTCCCTGTATGAAAAATTGGAAAATAATGAGATCGATATATTCTTACCCATTGGATATTCAGAAAAAAGATTGGAAAAAATGGATTTTTCAAAGTACCCTATGTTTACAAACTGGGGGCAGCTTGTTTGCAGAAAAAGCGAAAATTTAAGCAGTATCAAGTCATTGGAAAATAAAAAGATAGCAATTCAACACAACGATATATATTTCCATGGTGAATTGGGACTAAATAAGTTACTGACAGACTTCCATATAAACACTCGTACAATTTTCGTTGACAATTATAAAGAAGGGTTAAAGAAGATCCTCGACAACGAAGTTGATTGCGCACTGGTGGGAAAAAGTTTTCTTTTTGTTGTCAAAGATGATAGAATAAAACAATCTTCTATATTCGTCCAACCCGTGGATATCCATTTTGCATACAGCAAGAAATTAGACCCATTAATTAAAGCAAAAATAGACAATGAAATTAAAAAACTCCTTGATGATCCCCATTCCTACTACTATAAAAAGCTCAAATTCCTCTCGGAATCGGGCTATACAGAAGATAGAATGCTATTCTATCTCAATAAATATCTACCATACATAGTATTGATAATATTCTCTATAATTCTATTACTTGTAATATTCAACTATTTACTACGGCTACAGGTATCAAAGAAAACATCCGAACTAAATACAGTAATAAAAAAACTAAAAGACTCCGAAGGGAAATTAAAAGCTATTCTATCATCGATGCCAAGTATCATATTCATAATAAATAAAGATTTTAAATATGTAGATGTTATTACAAACAGAGAGGAACTACTCCTTGCACCAAAAGAGGTAATAGTTGGTAAAAACATAAGTGAACTCTTTCCCCCTGAAAAAGCTGATATGTTTGAGCATCACATAAAGGATGTGATATTAAACAAAGTATCTTCAAACATACTTTACGATATAACATTGAAAGGGGAAACGAGATATTTTGAATCTTTTGGTGTGCCTATGATGATAGGGGATGAAGTATTCGGATTATTCCAAATCATCGAAAGAACAGATGTGGTCAAGGCAAACGAAGCCTATAAAAAGGCTATGGTAGAATTGAGTATAGAAAAGGATAAGCTAAATCGAATCCTAAACTCGATCAAAGAAATGGTTATTTTTGCAGATACAAACGGAGATATTTTATACGCCAATAGATCTGCCCATGTAGGGTTTGGTAATCTATTTGAAAAAAATATTAGTGAATTGGAAATCACCGACAAAGATGGAAAACCGATAAAACTTTCTACCATTGAAAATTTCTATGAGACTAATGTCATTAACATAAGAGATAGCTATATTGTTCTTGAAAATAAAAAAATCGAAGTAGAAGGCGAAGTTCAGCCAGTTTTTGATCATCAATCTAAAATGAGCGGCATCTTGATCGTTTTGAAAGATATAACTGAAGAGAAAAAATTAGAGAGAGAACTGATAAAGGCTGACAAATTGGAATCGATAGGAAGAATTGCATCAGGAATAGCCCACGATTTTAACAATTATTTGGGTGCAATACAGAATTATGTTACTATTTTAACCCTCAATGAGGACAACAATGTAAAACAGATAGCAGAATCTATCACATCGATTATAAAAAGAAGCCAGAGTCTTACCAAACAGCTTCTCACATTCGCCAAAGGTGGTGCCCCAATCCTAAAGACAACAAATGTAAAACATCTTATAAAAGAGGTTACAACTTTTTCTCTAAGGGGAAGCAACATTAAGGAAAGTTTTGACATACCTGATGAATGCTTTTGTGCTGAAATCGACGAAGGACTTTTCAGCCAAGTAGTTTCGAATATAGTGATAAATGCAAGAGAGGCCATGCGGGACAACGGCAGTTTGTATGTATCTTTGAGGAATGTATTTTTAGAGGAGAATAATGAATATAACCTGAAAAAAGGTGAGTATATAAAGGTATCCATTAAAGATTCAGGCCCTGGTGTTCCAGAGTCTATTGGCAATAAGATATTTGAACCATTCTTTACAACCAAATCTGAAGGTACAGGTTTGGGGCTTGCAACATGTTATGCAATAGTAAAGCAACATAACGGAATATTGACATACACAAATCATAGCGACGGTTGTGAATTTATATTTCTAATACCTTCTGTAGATAAAACAAAATGTCAACAAGTCAGTACATCCTATAACGAACATCAACCAGTCTCAAACAAAGGAATAAAGGTTTTGTATATGGATGATGAAGATATATTGAGAGATTCTTTTGAACTTCTCATGGAAGCTTTAGGTGCAGAAACAACTACTGTTGAGAAAGGGGAAGATGTTTTAGATATTGTCAATAAACAACATTTTGATATGATAGTATTAGACTTGACCATCAAAACAGGTCTAAACGGTGTCGAAACGATCAAAAAACTTAAAAGTATGGGCATAAATAGCTACTTCGTCGTATCAAGTGGATACTCTGACGATCCCGTTATACAAAACATGCGCTCTTTCGGTTTTGATGACTATCTACCAAAGCCTTTTAGTCTAAAAGAGGTAAAGGAGATGTTTGATAAATACCAAAAGAAAAAACAGGTAAACCAGACTATCTAAAAAATTACTAAAAAGGTGCTTACATGTCTAACATAAGAGGATTTAGACTCCATAGGGATAATTTAAATAACAAACAGGAAAGATTTCTAAAAGATCTCCAGCAAAGATACAACGAAAAAACCAAAAGATCCAAGGAATATATAAGCAAAAACCGATATCACCTATGCGATTGGATGAATTCCTTAGGATTCAAACTTTCATTGAAGGAGATGCTCTATCCCATTATCTCCCACGAATCTGAAGGAGCATATTTTACAGATATCGATGGGAATAGATATGTAGACATCGCAATGGGTTATGGAGCATGTTTTCATGGGCATAAACCGAAATTCATTCAAGAAGCAATAAAAGAAAGGCTTGAGAGGGGATTTGAGCTTGGACCGCAAAATGTTGAAACTGGAGAATCTGCACAATTAATTCATGAATTAACCGGTGTGGATCGTGTAACCTTTTGTGGCACAGGATCAGAAGCAGTGATGTTTGCCCTCAGGATTGCAAGAGCCTTCACGAAGAGGAAAAAGGTTGTGATATTTGCCAACTCCTTTCACGGCACTTTTGATGGGGTATTGGGTAAGACCATAGAAGATAAAACAGTTCCCCTATCCCCAGGCACTACCGAAGGGATGGTGGAGGATCTCGTTGTCTTAGAATACGGTGCCGATGCATCCCTTGAATATATCAGAAAAAATGCAGACACCCTTGCAGCCGTCATGGCAGAACCGGTACAAACGAGAAACCCAGCACTTCAACCAATAGAATTCTTGCAAGAGATCAGAAGATTGTCATACAATAAAGGTTTTCTATTGATATTTGATGAAACTGTAACTGGGTTTAGAGTTCATCCCGGTGGTATGCAGGTAATATTCGGTATGAAGGCTGACATTGTGATATACGGCAAAGCGTTGGGTGGAGGGATGCCTATAGCTGCCGTTTGTGGTAGAGAGGATATTATGAAGGTTGTTGATGGTGGCTATTATAATTTTGGAGATGACTCCTGTCCAGATCCCTATGTGATCTTTTTTGCGGGAACTTACTACAAACACCCACTTTCCATAGTTGCCACATTGGCCTCACTCAAAGAGATAAAAAGAAATAACAACAAATTACAAGGCTATACCAACGAACAAACAAACAGTCTATCAGCGATGTTAAACGGAATATTCCTAAAGAAAAATGTGCCCGTTGTGATCCATCATTTTTCATCATTCTTCAGATTTGTATCGATTAAACCATACCCCCTCAGTCAAGACCCCATTGAACTTGAGATACTTTTTTTACTCATGATGCTAAAAGGGGTATATACATGGGAGAGGAGGATCTGCTACCTTTCAACCCAACACAATATCGATGATCTACACAAGATAGGGATCGCTGTGGATGAAGCCATCGACGAGGTGAGAGAGGGTGGATTTAGCTTTAGCAGATCGGATCACTAATCGAGAATTTTTGCCTTATTACCTTCAAATACAACTGATGCAGCAAGGAAAAAGATCTCACCATCTTTAAAAATATTCCTTTCTTTCAAAAAATAATAAACATCTTCACTTCTGGCACCCGAAGCACAGTAAAAAATTATTTTTTTATCGCGAGGTAATTTTCTGTAGTTGGTAATTATATATCCATATGGGTAATTCACTGCACCTTTTATATGTTTCTCTTTGTAATGAAATGTATCATTTACATCCACTAGGATGTAATCATCTTTGTTTTCTTTAATCATCTTGAGAAAATCAGATTTTGTCAACCTTCCAGGCTCGTTGTTTTGGGGTAAGATGATATTGTTTCTGAAGATCCAATCCTCGATACCACCCTTGTAAACATGCACATTCTTGTATCCTAAGGTTATAGCTTTCTTAGCAGAATTGGGTGATAATACACAATGTTCGTTCTTACAATAGAATATAAGTGGAGTATCCGTAGCTTCTGGCAAAAGATGGGTAAGCTCGGTAAACTCCTCATCGGGAATATTGATGGCACCTTCTATATGAAATTTTGCAAAGGAACTTCTCCCCCTTGAGTCTATGAGACAGTGTTCCCCTTTCATTAGTTCGATTAGTTCTTCAAAATCGATAATTTTAGGTACTTTCGGTCTATCTTTTTTGAAAAACATTTATCTTTTTCGCATCTCCTTTTCTTCTTCTATCAGATGATAGATGAGGTCTCTTAGGGTCCAATTTATCGAGTGCTGTGTAATCATTGCAAATAGTGCTTTGGGAAGTCCCAACTTTTTGTAATTCTCAATAAAAGCGTATATCTCTTCTCTGCTAAGGCCATTTAAAAGAACTATCTTTATGTCGAGGGGTTCACCGATTGATTCGGTTTTAACGAGGACATCCGATACTTTTATATTTTCATCTTCATTTGTAAGAAAATAAAAGTCGTATTGACTATGTATACCCTTTAAGGCATCTACAACATCATGAGAAAATCCACCAATCAATACCTTTTTCTCACCCATAGATATCAGGTCTCAAATATGATTGAATAGGAATTCTTTTTCTAAAATCTTTTACAACTTCCATATCGATTTCCACAGTGTCGATTTCATCGACTCTTTTTCCCATACTGAGCAACAATTCCCCTGTGGGGGCTATCACCCTGGACTCACCGGCAAATTCTTCCCCCCATATCTTCCCCACTGCATTGGAAAATATAAAAAAGGATTGATTTTCGATAGCCCTTGCTGTTGCAAGAGTAATTAGATGGTCTCTCCTCGACTCAGGCCATTCTGCTGGAAGGAATATCACCTCCACACCCGATTTAAAATATATTCTAAAGATCTCTGGATATCTCAGATCGAAGCATATGGCACAACCACAGACTGCACCATCGAGCTTGAACGCTGCCAAACCTTTACCTTTTGTGAAATGCTTGTCCTCATCCATCAGTGGAAATAGATGGGTTTTATCATAAGGGAAGTCATACCCCTTATCATTCTTTACAAAGAATGAGTTATACCTTACTCCATCCACATACCTCACTACAGAACCAACATAGGTATTGCCGGGTGGGAGATTTGAGATGATGTTGTGATGATCGTTTGGTTGCTTTTTTATATGATCGTAATTAAACCCTGTGGTCCAAAGCTCTGGTAGCACCACCACAGAGTTTGAAACCTTTTCGGATAGTTTACATACCTTTTCCAAATTCTTCTCAGGGGTTTCCTCCACCCTCATCTGAATTAATGATATCTTCATAGGTTCACCTTTATAGATATGTTAATTCTTGATCCATCAAAAGCTGCTCAAGTAAAACCTTTTCATGCTCGCTGAGGCAATTTTTGGAGACACATCTCTTCTGCTGGACTACATAATCATCTATGTAAATAGGGTAATTCATCCTAAGACTTAAAGCAATGCCATCTGATGGCCTGCAATCTATGACAACCAACTTACCTGAATGATTTAACTCCAATTTTGCAGTAAAGATCCCATCATTGAAGGAATCTATGAGCATCCTTTCCACCTCTACATCCCCAAGCTGCTTTAGAATGTTTGAAAGGAAATCGTAAGTCATAGGCCTTGGATACTGCATTGCCGAAAGCACATTGAATATCGCCTCAGCCTCAAAAGGTCCCACAGGTAAAGGGACAAGGATAGAATCATCAAGACTTTCCAATACAACCCTATATGTGGACACAAAGGGGTCTTTTACAACACATTTCACCTTAAACTGCCTCATGATACCTCCAGCTTACCGAAAAGGGAATTTTTTTTGGATTGGGTAATCTTCACTTTCACCAAATCACCGCAATTTAACGGTTTATCAGAAGTAAAGTTTACTATTCGATTTCTTCTATTTCTACCTGAGTATATCTTTTCATCCTTTTTGCTCTTCCCTTCTACAAGTATCTCCTGAATTTCACCCACCTGCTGTTTGAGAAGCTTATCAGTAATAGTCTGCTGAAGGTCCAATACCTTTTTTAATCTCAGAGATTTTTCAACATCTGGGATATTATCATCCATTTTTGCTGCCTTGGTGCCAGATCTTGGGGAATACTTGAATGCAAAAATAGTTTCGTATTCGATTCTTTGTAATGCAAGAAGTGTCTTTTCAAAATCATCTTCCGACTCATCGGGAAAACCCACTATGAAATCGGAAGATAATGCCAAACCTCTTATCTTTTCCTTTGCATAATTTACCTTTTCTTCATACTTTTCAAAGGTATAACCCCTATTCATAGCTTTTAAAATCCTATCTGAACCCGCCTGCAAAGGTAGATGTAGGTACTCGCAGATCTTCTCCTCAGATGCGATGAGATCTACAAGCTCTTTATTAAAATCTTTTGGATGTGATGTAACAAACCTTATTCTATTTAAACCATCGATTTTTGTCGCCATATATAGAAATTGTGCAAAATTTATATTTTCGTCAAGAGTTTTTCCATAAGAATTGACATTCTGTCCTAAAAAAGTAACCTCTTTTATACCGTTGTCCACGAGGTATTTTACCTCATCAAATATCTCCCTGTAGTGTCTGCTTTTCTCCCTACCCCTCACATAGGGTACTATGCAATAACTACAAAAATTATCACAACCCTTCATTATGGTAACAAACGCTGATACCGATGAATTCCTATTAAAGATTGGAACGGTAAAGTCATCGGAAGAAAACTCTGTAATGGCAAGTCGTTCCCCTAATTCAACCCTTTTAATAGCCTCGTATAATTTTGGTATCCCATCTGTACCCAAAACGAGGTCCACAGATTTCTGCTCTTTGAGAATTGCTTCACCATCCTCTTGGGCAACACAACCAGCTACCGCTATCTTATAATCGGGGTTATCTTTTTTGTATCTTTTAAGTCTTCCTATCTCACTTTTTACTTTCTCTTTTGGTTTCTCCCTTACGCTACAGGTATTGATCACCGCAAAATCTGCCAAAGATGGGTCATCTGTTTCTTCGTACCCCATCTCTTCAAAAATAGATAAAATTCGTTGGGAGTCGTATTCATTCATCTGACAACCGAAAGTTCTTATGTAAACCTTTTTAATCATCTTAACTCTTTCTTAAACCTCTTGTGTATAATACTTTTTAATTCTTTATCCTGCAATCTTGAATAGTATTCTTTAAGGAGTTTTTTCTTGTTTTGTAATCCGTAGGCATACGCTAAATAGTAATTTGTTTTGTCATTTTTAATATCTTTTCTCAAAAAGATGAGATCCTCTGTGAACCCCTGTTTTAAAAGCTCATCTGAAATATTGTCGATATTTTGACAGGTAGCAAGTTTATTATAATTCTTTTTATCCAGTATTTTCGATGTGATGAGTGACAAACCCAACTCACATAGTATATTCGTTTGGTTGTCGGGGATGGAATTGATCAGTTTTTTAAGTTTAGCAATATCATTATTATCACTGTAAGCCCTTATGAGTGCCTTGTAGTATCTTTCATCCTTATTTACAAAGCATTTTTCTATGATGGAGTATTCTGCCTTTCTATTTGTCTTAAAATGGGCATCAAGCACCATACAGTAGGTTTCAGGAAGAAGGGTCAACTTTTTGTTGTAGTTATAAGCCTTTATTACATCTTCAAACTTCCCCACCTTCCAAACCCTCTCGATAGCAAGATTGATCGTATCTTGATCCCTATAGGTTTCGTAGGTTACCCAAAATTCGTTCATCAATTCATACTTATATAATTTGATACTGAGTTGCTTTATCTCCTCTTTTGAAAGGTTTTTTAGATTGAGAAGGCTAAACGCCTTTTTTATCATCTCTTTGTTATCGATCTGCATTATGTAAGAGAATTTCATTTTATCTGGAAGCTCTTTTAAATCGATATCTGTGTTGTTGTCGAGGGCACATTTGGTACCCAAAAGTGCTCTATTTAATGAGTAGTCTCTGTTTTTTTCGATCAGTTGATAAGCTAAACTACAGTTGTCAAGGGCAGTGAGAAAAACATCATCAAAAATAATACTTCTATTGTCAAATCGATCATCGTTTATAGCTTTCACGACATTGAGGTACTCCCTTGCATTCTTGTAATCTTTTTGCTTTAAATAGATCTTGTATAACAGATACTTAGCAAAATTTGCCTCTCTGGAACTATTATCGTTTTTCAGAAAATCTTCTAAATTCATTGCTGAAATGTCAAAAAAACCATCCTCATAAGCCTTTAACCCCACATAGTAGCTTTCGATATCTGCATGAAGTGGGGTGATAAAAAGGGTGAAGAAAAAGATGAAGGAAAAGATTGAAGGGATGAGGGATTGAAGGAGTGATGGGGTGAAGGAGTGAGGGGAAGAAGGGGTAAAGGGGATAGAAGGGGTAGAGGGGGTAAAAGGGGTAAAAGGGGTAGAGGGAGTAGATGAGATAGAGGGAATAGAAGGGGTAGAAGGGGTAGAAGGGGTAGAAGTTGTAAAGGGTGATCTTATGGTAATCTTTATCTGTTTGTTATACATTCTGCGATGATCTCTATCGGGTGTTTTATTGCTTTGGCGCTCATGTGCTCCATCTGTATCCTACATGTGGGACAGTCGGTCACACCCAAATGGGAATTCGATTTGTTCAATTTCTCTGTCATAGGGGTACCGATCTTGATACTGAGTTCGTAATTCTTTGCAGAGATCCCCCAGCTGCCTGCCATACCACAGCAATGGGAATTGAGGTTTTCCACCTCTAAATTCTCCACCTTTTTAAGCATGGCAATTGATGAATTTGCCTCTTTCTGCACCTTTAAATGGCAAGGCATGTGATAAGATACCTTTAGCGATGTTGGTGCTTTAAATTTTACTCTATCGGAAAATTTATTCACGAGAGCACTTATATGTATCAATTTCTGCTTTATCACAGGGATTATGCTATCATTAGAAAGATAAGCCCACTCCTCAGCAAGGGATAATCCGCAGGATGAGCATGTCACAACGATGAAATCCACATCGTAAACGAGTTTTTTCCATGCTTGAAGGTTCTCCCTTATCTTGTTTTCGGCATCTTTCACCATACCCTTTGAAAGCATAGGAAGACCACAGCAGTGCTGATTTGGGGTAATCACCTGTATACCCATCGATTTTAATACCTTTATAGCAGATTCACCTATCTCGGGTCTAATGTACGACGCATAACAACCAGCAAAATAGAGTACCTTTATATCACCTTCCCCTTCGTACCTCTTGACCCTTTCGTAAAGACATTCTTTGGGAAATACCACCGGTTCCCTTTCTGCAGAGATACCTACAACCTTTTCTGCAATAGACCTGATCGGTTTCAGTTTCATCGGTAGATTAAGGGTTTTGGAAAATTTCCTCGTGTATCTACCTGCAAGTTCGGCACTTACAAGCATCCTCTTTTCCAAGCTAACCCCAAACTTCTTCACATACTGGCTTCTTGCCTCTATGGCCATCTTTGGGATATTTACATTGGATGGGCATTCTTTATAACAGCTACCACAATTTACACAATGATCGATCACATACTGAAAAGCATATTCGTATATCGCCTTGTCATCGATCTCACCACTTATTAAATAACGCAAGATATTCGCCTTCGCCTTTGGTGCTGCCGCCTCATCACGGGTAAATTTATATATAGGACACATCCTCGTGGCTGTAGTAACGGTGGTACACTTGGAACAGCCGTGACATTTTTCAACTTCATTTACAAATTCACCATTCCATCGCAGAAGAGTTTTTATCGTCTCGCTACTTTGATACTGCTCACCATATCTCAGATTTTTCATCACCTGATATTCATCATGAAGGGTCTTAATCTCGGGATTCAGCAAGTTAAAAGGATCAAAAAGAGACTTTGTTTTTAGAAAAAGTGGATAGATACTGCTATACTGTTTTGCGATATAACAACTTCTTATCCTTCCATCACCATGCTCCCCTGAAATGGCACCACCAAGGGAATGAACGAGATCGAAAAACTCATCGGCAATCGCCTTCAACTTTTTCACATCTTCGGGATCTTTTAGATTCAAAAGAGGTCTTGTATGCATCAACCCTTTTGCAATATGCCCATACACTACAAAATCTACCTGATGCTTATGCAAAAGGTCGTAAGTCCCTTCAAAATAAGGAACAAGGTTGTCAAGGGGAACCGCAGCATCCTCGATAAGGGCTAAAATCTTCTTCTCACCTTTTAACTTATACAGTATAGGTACTGCAGCCTTCCTTACCGCCCAAAACTTCCCCTTCTCCTCCTCTTCGATGGCCAAAAAGCTGGAACTTGCAAGTCGATCCTCCTCTATCAACTTTTTGGCTAAGATCGCTTTCTCCTCTACCTCCTGCTTATCACCAGAATCGAATTCGATTAAAAGTACATTATCTATACCAGATGGTATCTTATCCCGCAAAGACTCATCAGATTCTTTGGCAATTTTGAGGAGAGATTTGTCCATGATCTCAATACCAGCAGGTTTAAGGGGCATAAGTTTCTGAACAGCCTTGGCAGATGAGATAATATCGTCAAAGTATGCCACAACGAGGCTATCGTATTGGGGCTTCGGTTCCAATTTAAACTTAAGCTTCGTCACAACAGCTAATGTCCCTTCGGAACCAGCCAAAAGCTTACCTATGTTCAACTTTCCATCTACTACGAGCCCTTTTAAATTGTATCCTGCCACATTGTATCTGATATGGGGGTATGCCGACTCGATCTGCTCTTGATTTTCTAAGTATATATCGTAAAGATTTCTAAACTGCTCAGGCAGATCCTCGTATTCCGCATTCTCCAACTCACCAAGAGAGTATATCTCACCAGTACTCAATACAATCTCAGCATCTAAGATGTAATCTGCCACATTTCCATACTTTACAGAATGGGCTCCACTGGCATTCGTACCATACATACCGCCGAAGGTAGCATATTCTCCGCTCGATGGATCAGGAGGGAAAAATAACCCTTTACCCTTTAGAAGATCCTCCAACTCCCCAAATCGATACCCCGGTTCACAAATAAAATATCTATTTTCGTAATCCACTTCCACCAATCTATTCATATATTTAGCAAAATCTAATACAACACCTCTACCTATAGCAGAACCACACAAACCGCTACCCGCACCCCTCGAATGGATGCTAAATCCATACTTCCTACAAAAATTTACCACCTCAACCACATCGTTCCTATTCTTCGGATACACCACACAGATCGGCTCAACTTTAAAGATACTTCCATCGGTGGAGTGCATCAGTCTTCTCAATTTATCTGTAAAGATATCTCCCGATATCTTCTCTTTCAATTCATCGAAGATATTACTTGTCAAGTGGGGCATCATAATCTCCTGATTTTTTTACTAAAATATTCATAAAAACACCACGATTGTCAATAAAATAATCTATAGGCTCCATCAAATTTGTCAATGAGGAAAGCAAATATTGGGTATGTAATGGAAAAATATTTACTTTTTCCTCTTCATTGGGTAAAATAACTGTATGTTTAGTCTATATTTTGATATGGTATCTGGTATCTCTGGTGATATGACATTGGCGGCCCTACTTCAGATAGAAAATAGAGCCGAAGAGTTGTCAGAACTTTTTTCTGAGATCTTTAAAATATCAGTAAAAATAGATTTAAAGGAAAAATCTGTCAATGGAATTAGAGCATACCAATTGAAAATAGATGCCCCAAAAGAAACCTCAACAAATCACAATTACAAAATAATAAGAAACTTAATAGAAAATTCCGACTTAGACTATAAAATCAAAAAAGACTCCTTAAACATATTTCATCTGATTGCCGAAGCGGAATCAAAAATCCACAATATCGATATCGATGAGATCCATTTTCATGAAATAGGTGCTTTGGACTCAATCATCGATATTGTTGGTGTCTCTTATCTTGTAAATAAAATAAACCCACATTCAATTTATTCCTCCCCGTCAAAATGTGGATATGGTGTGGCAAAAACTGCCCACGGACTCATCCCTATACCTGCACCAGCAACGATGGAGATCCTCAAAGATTTCCCTTTTGAAAGATTAAATATCGAATCTGAACTCACCACTCCAACAGGGGCTGCAATAATAAAGCATTTCGTCAAATCGGTGAATTACAAATTTAGAGGAGTAGTCCAAGATATCTTCTACTCCACAGGAACGAAGATTTTGAGATTACCACAAAAAAGTACAAACACTGATTTAAACCATATATACCCCAACATCTTAAGGGTTATTAAATTCAAAGAGTCCACCGAACATGAAACCATCTTCATGATCGAAACAAACTTAGATGACATTTCATCAGAGCACTTGGGAGGTATATTTGAGATACTCTTTAAAAATGGTGCCTTGGATGTATATTTTACACCTATCTATATGAAAAAGAATCGCCCAGCGTACAAATTATCTGTGATAACAAAAGAGGAAAATAAGGACTCGATAATACATTATATATTGAAACATACAACCACAGGTGGAGTAAGGTTTTATCCTTTGGGGAGATACGAACTTGATAAAAATTTTATCGAAGTGGAATATAAAGGATCGACTTTTAAGATAAAGGTTTTGGAAGGTGATGGGATAAAGAAGTTTGTCCCCGAGTGGGAAGATATAAAAAGAAATGCTGAAAAACTTTGTTTACCAACACATCAATTGTATATTGATGTAATGAAGTTGATATCGAAATAACACTCTTTGGGAGGTGTTATGAAAAAGTTTCTCGTTTATAGAATAATCGCTACGATCTTCGTAGTATGTTTTATTTTAGCTATTTTCGCTTATAGAATACCCCTAATAGACAAGATCTCCAACACTGTAAATGATTCAAAGTTTAAGATCAGGGCAGCCTTAGGAGTAAAACATCACTCAGATAAAAGAGTTGTAATAGTTGATGTGGATGAAGAGAGTATCAACAAGCTGGGTCGCTGGCCCTGGGATAGAAAACTGATAGCAAAGATGATTGAAAATCTTAATCAGGCAACAGTAGTGGGACTCGATATAGTATTCTCCGAACCATCAAATCCAGAAAGTGACAAGGTTTTAGCGGAAACGATTTCCAATAATGGCAATGTTGTACTCGGATACTTTTTTAGAGATAACGCAACGGAAGATATAGATGAGACTACCTTAGAGAAACTATCCGAGTTTTCCATATTCAGAATAAAGATGGAGTCAAATTCCACGAAGATAAGAGAATTTCAATTCATCGAGGCAAATATCCCCGAGATCACAAATGCAGGACTTGCCAGTGCCTTCTTCTCCATCGAACCTGATGTGGATGGACTTTATAGAAATTACCCTTTGGGATACATCTATAAAGGGACCCTTTTCCCATCGATGGGTTTTCAACTTTTGAGGTTTTATCTAAATAAAGATATAGAGGTAGTATTAAACGAAAAAGGGTTCAAAGAATTCAAATTGGGAAATATTTCGATCTCAAATCGAAATTATGTAAGACTCAACTACTACGATGATGTGGAGTATGTCCCCGCATATAAGGTAATTAACGGTGAAGTAAAACCTGAATATTTTAAAGATAAGATCGTCATCATAGGAATTACAGAAGTGGGGGTATTTGACTTACGGCCAACACCCATAGATCCTGTAACCCCTGGGGTTTCACTACACTACACCCTCGTATCCAACATGCTTAGATCCGATTATCTCACAGAAAATTGGAAAATCGATATAGCTCTAATAATAATTTTACCACTTATCGTTTTTTTAGTGGCTTTTATCAAAAAGATATACTGGAGAATTTTCGTATACTTTTCTTTGATCCTTTTTGACTTAGTGGTTGTAAATCTGCTCTTTACCACAAACTACATCTGGCTCAACGAATTTTATCATCTACTGTCCCTTATCTCCACGGCAGCCATTTCAGAGGTTATACTATTTTTCATCATAGATCAGAAGTCTCTCATGATAAAGAAGGCATTCGCCACCTATGTTTCCCCCGAGGTTGTGGATATCATGCTCAAAGACCCCGATAGATTGAAGCTTGGTGGTGAAAATAGAGAGATCACGATCATTTTCACAGATATTAGAGGATTCACAACCCTTTCAGAGAAGCTTAAGTCTGAGCAGGTTGTTTATATGCTTAATCAGTTAAACACACCACTTACAAGGATCATCATAGAGAATGGTGGTATGCTGGATAAGTACATAGGTGATGCCATTATGGCCATTTTCAATGCCCCCGTTGACTTACCAAACCACCCCGATAGAGCCTGCAGATCTGCCCTTGCAATGTACAGAAAGGTCGAAGAGTTAAGTGCAAGATTTCAATCGGAAGGGTTGCCCCCAGTTAAGATCGGTATAGGTGTAAACACTGGCGAGGCCACAGTTGGAAATATCGGATCAGACATAAGGTTTGATTACACCGCGATAGGGGATTCCGTAAACTTGGCTTCGAGGTTAGAAGGGCTAAACAAATACTACAAAACCCATATTATCGTAAGCGAGACCACAAAAGAGAAGACTACAGAACCCTTCCTTTTCAGGCAGATAGATAAGGTAGTGGTGAAAGGGAAAACAGAACCTATAGCGATCTATGAATTGTTAGAGGATACAGAAGAAAACAAAACGCTTGCCAAACTTTTCTCAGAAGCATATAATGACTACTTAAAAGGTGACTTCCTGATAGCTAAGGAAAAATTTGAAAAAATTCACAGAGATTTTGGCGATGGATTGTCAGAAGCTTATGCTCATAGGTGCGCAGAACTTGAGGAAAAAGGTATCGATAAATCAACATGGAATGGAGTCTATGTGGCAAAGGAGAAGTAGTATACCAAAATCAATAAAAGAGATAAGCACCTACTATGGGACATAACTATACACTTTTTTTCTTATCAGTATTTTTAATCCTATTTTTCTCGCGGTTTTTAGGTGAGGTCACTCGAAAACTATTCAAGATCTCCCTAATTGGTGAAATAACCGCTGGTGTGCTATTGGGTCCTACCGTATTCGGATTATTCTTCCCTGATCTATACTCAAAAACCTTCGACCAAATTATCTTTAAAGAGTTTCTCTCCTATTTCAATGGTATTTCAGTAGTAATGCTACTTTTGATCGCTGGAATGGAATCGGATTTGAGATCGATCTTAAAACAAAAGGTTATAGTTATTTCTGCACCTTTAAAGGTATTTACATCACTTATCGTCTCTTATATAGTGTTTAATTATTTTTTAGACATAAACTACAACAAGATAGATCAACTCGTCTTCTCCATCGCCCTTGGATTTGCCCTTGCCATCACTGCATTACCTGTGATGGTCAAGATATTATCCGAACTTAACATCTATAGAACAGATGTCGGCATGTCCCTCGTAGGTTCTGCCGTTTTTATCGATATGATAATATGGATCGGGTTTTCAGTGCTGGTAATCTTGTACAAAAAGTCAAATATAACAAACCTATTTGCGATCCTTTTAAACATAGTTTTCGTGATCCTATTTGTAATTCTCATACTAACAGCTATTAGAAAGATGGTTGACAAGGCTTTACCCTATGTACAATCACAGTTGAGTTGGCCTGATGGTATCTTGGCTTTTGTTTTCATATTATGCTTTCTTTTTGCCACAATTGCTGAGATGCTCGGCACACACGCCATCATCGGAGCATTTTTAACAGGATTGATCATCAGTGATTCAGAGCATTTCAGAGAAAAGATCCAGTATAGAATAGAGAGTTTTGTAAACGCCTTTTTTTCCCCCATCTACTTCGGTTCTCTCGGTTTGTATATAAACTTTGGAACCCACATAGATATCACCCTCAGCATAATATTTGTATTATTGGGAGTACTCATCTCAGTTTCAGCAGGATTTCTACCATACAGAATTATAAACAAAACAGGTAGAGAGGCTTTGGGCTATGGATACGGTTTATCGATATGGGGAGCAACGGATATCATCTTCATGTCTCTTCTTTTATCCCTAAATTTCGTAAACAAAACAGTATTCGCATCTTTCGTGCTTTCAGTGATCATGGCAGTTTTACTTTCTCCATTGATCCTGAGGTTGATACTTGCAACGCGATACCACTACAAATTTTACGACTACCTTACGGATAAGCTATTCATAAACAATCTCAAAGCTGAAACAGACAAAAAAGCGATAGAATATCTATGCAAGGTAATCTCCGATAACTATAATCTCGACTACGAAACTATCAGAAATACAGTTTTAGAAAGGGAAGAATTGATGCCCACAGGCATAGAAAATGGTATAGCAATACCCCACGGCAGGGTGGATGGGTTAAAGAGACCATTGATTGCAATAGGTATCTCCGAAGAGGGGATAGATTTTGGAAGTAGAGACGGTAGTATGTCTCATCTGATATTTCTCATACTAATACCGAAAGATGATCCCCAAAGTCAGCTTGAAATACTTGCAGATATAGCAAAAACATTCAAATATTTCGAGCCAGCAAAGGTATTTGGTATTAAAAATCTCAATCAGTTCATCGCCTTTGTGAGAAATGAACTTCTCATCAAATAAAAAAAATATTTATTTTTTTTATTTATTTGTTATAATTGACACATGAAATCTATATACTTTAAAACTAAGAACTCTCAATTAATTAATGTCATAAACCTCTTCTGCCGTGAGGAGGGTTTCAATGGGTTTGATCTCTTGAAAGAGAAGATCGATATCAGTACGATCAACTACGGTCTTATTATCGCCGATAGTGAATTTGCCTCATATTTTGAACATTCCAAAGTCCCTTTGGCATTTGTAAACCAACCCACAGATTTCTCCTCACCACATTATGTAATTGATGAAAATGCTGGATTGATACATATAAAAATGCTTGTAGATTCAGCTTTTAACGGTGGAGCACTGGCAAATATTAGCAGCGCCTGCGACCTAAAAAAGATATCCTACCGCTACGAAATAGCAAACGATATATACTCCATTGATAAAATCGTCCACAACCTTACAAAAGATTTTGTTTATTTTTTCAAGCTTTCCGAATTACAAAAGATAAGAATAGGGATATCAGAGATGGTTACCAACGCCATCGAACATGGCAACTTAGAGATTACTGGGGAAGAGAAATTCCAGGCCACTGAGAATGATGAATATTATGATCTATTGGCAAAAAAATTGTCCGATAAAAAGCTCAGCAAAAGAAAAGTCGATGTAGTTGTAAATATTACAAAAAAACTATTAAAAGTAACGATAAAAGACAAAGGTAAAGGCTTCGACACCTCCAAAATCAAAAAAACACATTCCGAAGAGGACCTGTACAAACTTCACGGTAGAGGGATTTTAATAGCATCTATGTACTTCGATAAGATTACTTACAATCAGAAGGGGAATGTAGTTACACTGATAAAGAGGGTTTCATAAATGCTAAAGATCTTAGGGTGTAGAGGCACAATCCCCGTATCGGGGAAACATTTTACAAAATATGGTGGGAACACTTCATCCATCTATGTCCCCCTTGACAATGAATCTTGTGTAATTTTGGATTGCGGTACTGGTATTACGGCACTCAATAGCCCTGAATATAGCTCCATAAAGGTTTACAATATATTTTTCAGCCATCTCCATTGGGATCACATAATAGGATTACCTATTTTAAGGGCAATGTATAATCCCAAATCAACGATCAATATTTTTGTAGAAAAAAAAGATATTTTCGAAAACCCTTCCGATTTCCTTAAGGAGCTTTTTAGACCACCATTTTTCCCCGTATCCTACAACAATCTAAAAGCAGATATTAGCTTAAACTTTGTAGAGCAAAACAAATGCTACGATTTTGGAAATCTAAAAATTACTTCTATTAACGGAAATCATCCCGATGGTTCTCTTATCTATAAAATATCAAGAAATGGGTACTCTGCTATTTACGCCACAGACTACGAACATCTCGAAGAATCAGATAACTTACTTATAGATTTCGCCAAAGACTCCGATTATCTCCTATACGACACCACATACCTTCCCGATGACTATGAAGGCAGCTTCGATGGTACACCCAAGCAAGGGTGGGGTCATTCTACATATAAAGATGCAATAAGGATTGCGAAAGCAGCAAATGTGAAAAACATCATCCTATTCCATCACAACCCCGATTACACAGACACGATGCTCGACGAGATGTATGAACTTTCAAAGATGGAGTTTGAAAACACCATCTGTGCTTTCGATGGATTAACCCTCTATTAAATATCTCGATACAACCCTATCAATCTCTTTTAAAAATTCATTGACTATAAGGTGATTTTGTATATAATAAAGTATACTGTATACAAAATACTATTTTATTAGGTGAAATCGTGAGCAGTAATGTGTTGTTGGATAGCAAACCGCTCAGAGAACGGATTGCTGATAGAATTAGAGCGGATATTGTAAAAGGTGTTTTTGGTGATGGTGAAAGGCTTGTAGAACCAAAATTAGCAGAAATTTACGGCATCAGCAGAACACCGATAAGAGAAGCGTTAAGACAGCTTGAGAGTGAAGGATTCATAGAGATTGTCCCCAGAAAAGGGGCTGTTGTCAAAGAACTGACCATTAAAGATATAGACAATCTCTATGCCATAAAAGCAAACTTGGAAGGGTTAGCTGCAAGACAGGCTGTGGAGCATATCTCTTCAAAAGAGATAGAAAAGCTTGATAATGTTAACGAAAAATTTATCTCTTTATTCAAGGGGAGTGAAAATATTGTTGAAGAATACCTCAAGTACAACATCTCGTTTCATAATCTCTTTATCAAGTATTCAAACAACGATAAACTCATCGAGATTTTGGAAGGATTAAACAAGAACTTTCAGAGGTTTCGTAGCTTTCTCGTTTCAAAGGTTGACAGGGTAAAAGAAGCCTATCTGGAACATCGTCAAATCATAGATGCTTTCAGAAAGAGAGATCCAGAACTTGCAGAGAAGTCGGTGAGAAACCATATCGAGAGTGGTTGGCATTATCTAAGAAGTAAAATTCAGGGAGCTAAAAAATGAAGGATATCAATATCGACAATACACCACTATCCGAAAAGATAGCGGAAACTTTGAGAGATTACATAATGAAGGGTAGTTTAAAACCAGGTGAGAGGCTCACAGAGCCAAAACTATCGGCAATGTTGGGGATCAGTAGGACCCCTATCAGAGAAGCGCTTCGCCTCCTTGAAAATGAAGGGTTTATAGATATCTACCCCAGAAGGGGTGCAGTGGTATCTGATATTACCAGCAAGGATGTGGATGAAATATTCATCATCAAAACTAAATTGGAATCCTTAGCAGCAAGGCTGGCGGTGGAAAATTTAACCGAAGCCGATATCAAAAAGATGATGGATATAAATGAAAAGATGGTGAAGTACTCGGAATCAAAAAATGTGGTAAATCTGATCAAATTAAACGCAGACTTTCACAATATTTTCATAGAAAGAAGCAACAACACAAGGCTGATAAAATTTATAGAAAGCTTAAACAAACAGTTTAAACGGGTAACTGCATACTCTTTTACAGAGGCAGGAAGGATCAAAAAGGTCATAGAAGAACACAACAACATCATAGAAGCTTTCAGTAGCAGAGATGCCGACAAGGTAGAAGAGCTTGTAGATATCCATGTAAAAAACGGCTGGCAGTTTATCAGATCAAGAATGAACTATAAAACATCCAACTGATTATGATCACTGCAGGGATCGACATCGGAACTAATACAGTAAGAATGATCGTTGCCGATGTAAAAAATGGTAAAATTGTTCAGATAATTCATCAAAATAGGGCTGTCACAAGGCTGGGGGAAGGCTTTATAAAAACGGGTCTTCTCAGCGATGAAGCGATCAAAAGGACAGCGGATGCTGTTATAAAATTTCACTCTGAAGCACTCTCACACAAACCTGAAAGGGTAAAATGCTGTGCCACAAGTGCGGTAAGGGAAGCAAAGAATGGACAGGTTTTCATAGACCTTCTCAAAAAACATGGTATCACCATCGAGATAATAGATGGTGAGATGGAAGGGAAACTCACCTGTATGGGTGTTATGTCTGGTTTGAATGTGGAGAATGAACCATCATTGATAGTCGATATTGGAGGAGGATCCACAGAGCTTACTTATTGGGATGGAAAAGATGTCTCTTTTGCAAAAAGCTACAAATTGGGTGTTGTAAAGTTAGCAGATTTATACAATTTCAAAGATGTTTGCTCCGATGAATTGCTTTTAGAAGTAAAAAGGTATGTATCCGAATTTATCGCAGATTTCGATTTTTCTATACCTATAAAAAATATCATTGCAACTGCAGGCACCCCTACAACATTGGCTGCTATTGATATGCAGATGGAAGTTTACGACTATAGAAAAGTTAATGGGTATATTCTGTCAAAATCTACACTTGAAAAATTAATAAAACTCCTGTCTTCTAAAAGTTTCGAAGAAAGAAAACAGATAAAGGGGCTTGAGGCAGGTAGAGAGGACCTGATCATACCTGGATCGCTTATACTGGATGTCTTGCTTGAAAAGTTCAAAAAGAATTCATTTATCGTAAGTGATTTTGGTTTAAGAGAAGGGATCGCTATTGCAGCTTCACTTTAGCCTAATACTTACCCCTCTTTTGACAGGATTCGTCGGCTATTTCACAAACTATCTTGCCATTAAAATGCTGTTTAGACCCCACAAAAAGAGGTGGTATAGCTTCGGCTGGCAGGGGGTAATCCCAAGAAATAGGAATAAGTTGGCAAGGGAGATCGGCAGACTCGTTGGTAACGAGCTGATCCAGGAAGATGACATATTAAGATCTATAAAGAACGAACATTTTCAAGCAATCCTATCAGAATTCATAAGGAAGGAATTAAGAAGATTTTTCGTTTCATCTGAAGAGTTTTACTTGGGTGATCTTTTAAAGAGATTTGACCTAAATTTAAACGACATATTAGATACCATCTTTGATAAGCTCTTCAAAGATCCCCAACAAAAGATCGAACTTCAACGAGGTTTAGAACAACTCATCCAAACAATTGCTAAAGAACTCTCAGACAAGAGATTAAAGGATATCGAATTAAACTTTGGAAGCATCTTTGAGAAAATTAGCAATAATCTTATCAAAAATGGTGATTGGCAAAAAGGTATCGTAAATAATTTAAGAGAGAGATTGTACGATGGGCTTTATTCTGGAAAAAGTATAGCAGATATTCTCCCCCAATCTGCAAAGGACAAAATATTCGAAATATCACCTATAATTGCAGAAAAGCTTATACATTTCCTTAGACAACTCCTCAATGACCCCATCATAAAAATAAAGATAACCCGAAAGATCATCGACTGGAAAAATAGTTATTTTGGAAACTCATTTTTTGATCAACTAAAATTGGGGGTATTGAATGTTTTCCTCAGCGAAGAGAAGATCTCAGAGCTTGTGGAGAATGAACTACCAAAAGTTCTCAACGCAATAATCGAAGATAAGGCTATGTTTGACAATGTGAAAAATGGATTATCCGAACAGATCAATACATTGATAAATAAGCCACTTTACTACTATGTAGAATTTTTCGGAATAAATAATGTTCACACTCTGATTAATAAACTTATGTTCGATCTTGAAGCGTACCTCAGAGGTGAAAACTTTTCCAAATTTATTATCGACTTCTTATCAAACTCATTGGAAAAATATAAAGATCAACCTCTAAAAGAGATCTCATCCAACATAGGCCTCGATATACACAATTTTCTCAAAAATATAATAAACTTGGAGATGATATACAACAAAAAAAGTCATATAATAGAGATTCTTGCCAACGCAGTTGCCAAATTTAGTATCTCATCGGTATTTAGAGATATCAAAGAGGAAACCTACGAAAAGATAGCAGATAAGATAAAAGAAGAGATAAACCTCTTATTGGACAGAAATATCCCAGAGATAGTAAGAAATCTCAACATTCCAGGGATAGTGGAGCAGAGGATAAACTCCCTCAATCTCTATCAGGTAGAGGGGCTTCTTTTCTCCTTTATGGCGGATCAATTCCAGTGGATCAACATTTTGGGCTTTATTTTAGGTTTCATTTTTGGTATGATACAATCGATATTTATATTTTTTTATGGAGGCTAAGATGAAAAAAGTATTTTTAATATTATTTATCGCTACTTTATTATTCGCCTGTGGGGGAAAAAAGGATGTTTCAATCTCTATCCCTCAAAAGATGGATGAAAAGCAAGCGTTATCGGTTCTGGAGAAATTTATGTCCAAGCAGTTTGATGAAAAGGGTTACTACTACTATAAAACAATCCCCAACACAAAACAGGGTAGGATCGTATTTTCCTGGAAAAATGACAATTTGAATAAATACTTCATAAGGTATTTCATCGTAAGCGGTAAAGAAAGGTATGTGGAACTGATAGACAAAGGTGATGGCTATCAGGTATCGATAAAAAAAGCCTCCGTCGTTGCAAATTGCTACGGGTACACCCACAAACTACCAAATGTCTTTGAAAGGGATATGAGGATAAACTTTGAAATGTTCTCCCAAAATGACTGTAAAAGTGCCATCAGGTTTGTGATAAAGGATAGAAAAGAAGCCGAAGAGATTGCCGCTGCCCTTACCACATTACTCACTGCTACAAGTATCGATGAAGAGGCTGATGTTGTTGAGGAAAAATCCACCACAAAGCCAACCAAAGAACAAAAAGAGCAGAAGGATAACAAATGCTCAGTGGATAAGATATTAAAGATGAAAGAGATTGGGCTAACCAATGAAGAAATAAAGAAGATCTGTGAATAGGTGTATCAGATGGCTGTATGGGATCTGAAGGGTAAAAAAGAGGATTTTGAAAAACTGATACAGGATTCAAAAAACGAGATAGAAGTTTTGTTGACTTCTGGTATTACATACGAGACTTTCCTGGTACCCTATCAATCGATAATCGCTAAGATCAACGAAGAATTTACCCCCATAAGCCATCTAAACTCTGTGAACAACAGCGAAGAAACTCAAGAGATATTCAATCACTGCGTAGAGATCCTGACAAATTTCTTCACAGATCTCAATCAATCAAAACCCCTATATGAAAAGATAAAAAACATACAGGATAAAAACAACGACCCTTCAAAATCGAGACTCTACGAAAACCTTATAAGAGAATTCGAATTAGAAGGTGTCCATTTGCCAGAAGATAAAAGGGATCGAATAAAAGAGATAAACCTTAGTTTGAGTAAGTTATCCACAGACTTCTTTCAAAATATCTTGAATGATACGAGAAAATTTGAATTAAAAATCAAAGATAAAAACCTCTTAGGCGATATGCCCGAAGAGGATCTAAAAACATACTACCGCGATGGCGAATACTGTTTTAACCTCACTGCCCCCTCTTACAGCAGTTTTATGAAGTATTGTACCGATGAGAAACTGAGAGAGGAGATGTTTAGAGCATACTACGAGAGGGCTCCACAAAATAGCAAGATAATCGAAGAAATTTTGAAACTGAGAAAAGAAAAGGCAACGATCCTCGGGTTTAAAAATTATGCTGAACTATCCCTCGTAGTAAAAACGGCAAAAGACCCTCAAAAGGTGATCGATTTTCTTAAAAATTTAGCAGAACTTAATACCCCTTATCTAAGAAGTGATCTTAAAAAATTGGAGGATAGCTCTGAAAAACTCGGTTTGGGTAAACTCAAACCCTACAACATCCCTTTTCTCATGGAAAAGATCCGAAGAGAGGAGCTCGGTATAAAAGAGGATGAGGTAAGGAGATTCTTCGAACAGAAGAGGACTGTTAAGGGGATTCTTAAGTTTGTGGCAGATTTTTTTAGTTTAGATTTTATCGAGGTACAAGAAGAGACATGGCATCCCAATGTCATTGTTTACGAGATTAGAAATGGAGAAAACTTTATCGGCAAGTTGTACTTCGACCTCGAAGCTCGAATGGGTAAAAGGGATGGAGCATGGATGAATGAATGGACCACACGATATTTGGATTCGGGTGGGAATATTATCTATCCCAAGGTATTCATCGTTTCAAACTTCCCACCATCAAAAGATGATACCCCATCTTTACTTAAACACTCCGATGTGGAAACCTTATTTCACGAGATGGGGCATGCGCTGCATCACCTACTGAGCAACGCAACAGATTATTTAATCAGTGGAATAAATGGTGTAGAGTGGGATGTAGTGGAGTTCTCCTCACAATTTTTGGAAAATTTCGCCTTCGACTCAGATATCTTGATGAATCTGGGCATCGATGTTTACACAGGTAAACAGATAGATACTAATATCGTGGAAAAGATAAAGAAAGAGAGAGGGTTCTTCTTTGGATATCAGATGGCAAGGCAACTCGAGTTTGCCCTGTTTGATATGCTGATACACTTCGATGCCTATTCTGCCGATGAGGTGGATGCTATTTTGAGAAATGTAAGAAATGAGATAGGGTCTCTGGAGCAACCAGACTATGTAAAATTCCAAAATCAATTCTCCCACATCTTTTCGGGTGGATATGCCGCAGGTTACTACAGCTACAAATGGGCAGAGGTACTAAGCGCAGACCTCTTTGTTAAAACTAAAAATAATCTACTAAACGGTAAAGAGATAGCTAAAACTCTTTTCTCTTTGGGTGGTTCAATAAACATCTACGATGAATATGTAAAACAGACAGGATCAATGCCAGATAGTTCATCGATATTTAAACTTTATCAATCGTAGTCTTGATTTAGTTTACCAAACCTGTATAATACAGCTAAAATAATTTTGGTA
>CAZFHX010000031.1:9814-28601 GCA_964519265.1 uncultured Deferribacterales bacterium | reverse complement strand
TATGTTAAATCAATAATGAACAAAAGTGGTAAATATGTTATTGACAAGTACCTTTTGGGAACTTTTACAACAACGAATATGCCTCCAAAAGTATATTTTCTGTGGTTTTCCAGTCAATACATTTGTCTGTAACGGACACGCCATATTTTAGAAGTTTTTTATCCTCCGGAATCGATTGATTCCCTTCAAAGAGATTGCTTTCTATCATGACGGCTTTGATATGTTTATTACCATCTTTTATCTGCTTTAACACCTCAGAGAAAACTTTTGGTTGATTACGATGATCCTTCATGGAGTTTCCATGACTAACATCGATCATTATAGATGTGGGGAGTTGATTTTTTTCAAGTAAACTCACTGCTTCGGCGACATCTTCGGGGTAATAATTTGGTCTGTCTGCTCCACCTCTCAACACTATATGAACAAACTTGTTCCCGGTGGTTTTTACAATAGAGATTTTCCCTTCACCGTTTATACCCAAAAAACTATGTGGTCTAAGGGCGGTAAGCATGGCATCCACTGCTACTTTCAGGTTACCGTCGGTACCGTTTTTGAATCCCACGGGGAATGAGAGACCACTTGCCATCTCTCTGTGGGGTTGAGATTCGGTAGTTCTTGCTCCAATTGCTCCCCAAGTGATCATATCCGATAGGTATTGGGGGGTTATGGTATCGAGCATTTCGCAGGCAACGGGTAGTTTCATCTTTGTTATATCGTAAAGTAGTTTTCTGGCGATCCCCAATCCTTTAGATATCAGATGGCTACCGTCCATATCGGGATCGTTTATCAAACCTTTCCACCCTACAGTAGTTCTTGGTTTTTCAAAGTAAACCCTCATGATTATAAATATCTTATCTTTTATTTTATGTGCCAATTCTGTTAGTTTTGAAGCGTACTCAAGAGCAGCTATCGGGTCATGAATCGAACAGGGTCCCACTACTGCCATTAATCTATTATCATTGCCAAACATAATATTTTTTACCTGTTCTCTGCTCTGGGTAACAAATAGTGCATCTTCTTCGCTCAGAGGAAATATCTGTCTGAGATAGTATGGTGCAACTATTGGGATTAGCTCTTTTACATTTAGATTGGTGGTTTTTATCATGGTATACCTCTTTATCAGGTAGATTCGAAGTTAAATATAATTTAATTTTTTTAAATGTCAACAGTCATTAGTTTACATATCAGAAAATCATTTGACTTATAAATGATTTTTGTTATATTCTGATAAAAATCTGTAAGAGGTAGATTATGCACAAACTTATCGCTGGGGCAATAAACTTTCAGGAAGAGGAGTTTTTAAAGCATAAGGAGATCTTCGAGCAGTTGAAAAATATTCAAAATCCACACACACTTTTTATTGGGTGTTCAGACTCAAGGGTTGTTCCTACTTTGATAACCAACAGTAAACCTGGAGAGATGTTTATTGTGAGAAATATTGCAAATGTTGTTCCCAAGTATAGGGATTCTAATGAGGTATTGGCTACTACTTCGGCTATTGAGTATGCTGTACAAGTGTTGGGGGTGGAGACTATTGTTGTCTGTGGTCATTCCAATTGTGGGGGCTGTAAGGCGGCAAGAAACCCAGAGCAGTTGAATAATCTTCCCCATGTTCAAAAGTGGGTTTCTGAGCTTAAGCCTGTTGAAGATTTTGTCAAAAAATTGATGACCGATACCAACAAAAACGATTATGCCCATGAGGAGTGGTATTTTGAGCAGGCAAATGTTGTATATCAGATGCAGAATCTACTTACATATCCTTACATTGCAGAGAAATATAGAAAAGGTTTATTGAATATATTGGGATGGTATTATATTATCGAAACGGGAGAGATCTATAGTTATAATCCATTAACATTTACATTTGAAAAAATTCAATCTTGAGGCGATGATGGACAATAAAAACGGTTTATTAAAAGAGCAGTACATAATCGATGATATAAAAGTTGGAGATACCTGGCGGGTGTTTAAGATACTGTCGGAGTTTGTCGAGGGGTTTGAAAATCTTTCCAAAATCGAGCCTGCGGTGAGTATTTTTGGATCTGCACGGATCAAAGAGGATCATCCAGACTACCGTAAAGCGCGAAAGTTAGGTCAGCTTTTGGCAAAGGAGGGGATATCGGTGCTTACAGGTGGGGGACCGGGGATCATGGAGGCTGCCAATAGAGGGGCGAGTGAGGCGGGTGGTATGTCTGTGGGGCTTAACATAGAGCTACCTTTTGAACAGAAGCCTAATCCGTATGCTAAAAAAGTACTAACCTTCAATTACTTTTTTGTCAGAAAGGTTATGCTTGTAAAATATGCCAAGGCGTTTGTGATATTCCCCGGTGGATTTGGGACGATGGATGAATTCTTTGAGGCACTGACATTGATCCAGACAAAAAAGATACTCCCATTTCCATTGATCTTGGTAGATTCTAAGTTTTGGGGTGGGCTGCTGGGTTGGATAAAAGAGCAGATGCTTATGAGCAATTTTATAAAAGATACAGACTTAGACCTGATAAAGGTTATGGAAGAACCAGAGGAGATCATAGAGTATATCAGGGGGTATATGAACTTCTAAATTTCAGACCTCCATAATCTTAAGAAGGTTTGTTGATCCTGGTACACCGGCAGGGAACCCCATTATTATTATAATCTTTTCACCTTTTTTAAGGATCCCATCGTCCAAGGCTTTTTCTATGAAGTCAGTTATCAGTCCATCACTGTCATCAGACTTTAAAACGAGCATGTTGGGATTGATACCCCAGATCAGTGAGAGCCTTCTTGCCACTCTAATGTCTGTGACATTGGCTATGATGTCTGCTTTGGGTCTGAAATAGGATGTCCTTATCGCTGAGGCTCCTGTGCTGGTGAATACCACTATCTTTTCTATACCTGTATTTTTTGCAAGCTCTGTTCCAGAAAAAGGGATTGCATAGCTATTTTCGATTTTTCTATTAACATGATATTGGTATATAGATTCGGTTTCTTCTATGGTTCTCTTCATTACCCTGACAGATTCGAGGGGGTAGATGCCAGCCGCAGTTTCATCAGAGAGCATAACCGCATCGGTGCCGTCCAACACCGCATTTGCCACATCTGATACCTCAGCCCTCGTGGGTCTTGGTAGGTTTACCATAGAGTTGAGCATTTGGGTTGCGGTAATCACAGGTTTATTTTTGCTATTTGCCTTGGAGATAATCATCTTCTGGATCACAGGGACCTTTTCAAGATCGATTTCTACCCCCAAATCACCCCTTGCCACCATTATACCATCAGCAGCGTCTATTATTCCATCGATATCATTGATTGCTTCATGTTTCTCTATCTTTGCTATTACAGGGATATCACCGCCGTTTTCTTTGATAAATCTTTTAAGTTCTAACACATCCTCTCTTGTCTTTACAAAAGACATAGCGATATAATCGAATTCATTTTTTATGGCAAAGAGGACATCCTCTCTATCTTTATCAGTGATCGATGGTATGTTTAAGGAGATATTGGGGAAGTTTACCCCTTTTTTAGAAGATATCCTACCACCAACGAGAACTACGGTATGTATAAGTTCTCCATCGATCCTTTCCACCTCAAGGCGAATTAGTCCATCTGCGATGTAAATTCTGCTGCCTACTTTTAAATTATCAAGGATTTCGGGGTGATTCAAAGACAAACATTCTCTACTGCAAACGGTTAAATCTTTTTTAAAAGCTATCGTTTCACCACTGTGAATATCAAAAGGTTCGGGTACATCGAGAAGTCTTATCTTTGGTCCTCCCAAATCCTGCAATACACCAACAAATCTTCCAGCCTTTGCGGAGAGTTTGCGGATCTTGGATAAATTTTCTAAATGGGAGAAGTGATCCCCATGGGAAAAATTTAGTCTAAATATATCTACACCTTCATTGATCAGTTTTAAAATCATCTCTTCGCTGGAGGATGATGGTCCTAATGTGGCAACGATCTTCGTCTTTCGCATAAACTCACCTGCGTTTTTCTTAATTATACCATAACGACTGAAAATATCAAAAAAAATTGCCCTTGCGTATTTCAAAAAGAGGGGTATTTTCCTATTATGGAGGTATGATATGGCAAAAACTATGTGTAAGATCTCTCCGAAAGAGGATCATGAAAAATTTATGGAAGCTATTGTGGATCCGAAGTTTTACTGCAGATCCTGTGGAAGGGTGGCAAATCAGGAGAAGAGGCTCTGTAAGGCGGAGAAGATAAAGGGTAAGAAGGGGTAGAGGGATGAAGAAATGAAGAGGTGAAGGAATGAAGGAATGAGGGAATGAGGGAGTGAAGGGATGACGAGGTGAGGGAGTGAAGGGGTGAAGAAATGAAGTTATGAGGTTATGAGGTTATGAGGTTATGAGGTTATGAAAGTCAAGTATCTAACGATTTTTAGTTGAATTTAAATGTGTAGGTCAAAATGCTCACAAAATGATAGTAGTTAGATGTTCGATAGATAGTTGGTACTTGTTTTTTTGAGAAAAAAGTATATTTTAGTTTGTCATCAAAAATTTTTATAGAAGGTATCTATGAGTAGGTGGATGGTTGTTTACAAAAATATGCGGTGGGAAGAGATAGAATTTGATATCAATGGAGAATTAATAGATATCAAACTTCTCAGAAAAAATGAGCATCTAAAGGGTAGAATATTAAAAAACAACGAATTTACAAAGGTATATAGAGTTGCCTTGACCGATGGTCGAGAGGTGGACATCGCTGATTTTGACGAGATCGATAACTTTTTTGAAAAGAATACGGTTATCTTCAAAAATCGAACGGGATTGCACAGAGAGATAAGAAGATACATCGATTATAGTCTCTGATGAAAAAAGTTGGTTTTACCACCACAATCCCTGTAGAGATCATACTTTCCGCAGGGAAGATACCTGTGGATCTAAATAATATCTTTATAACTTCCCCTTCACCCCACAAAAAGATCGATTTTGCTGAGGAATACGGCTTGCCTCGTAATACTTGTAATTGGATTAAGGGGATTCTTGCCGTAGTTATGGAGCGCGCAGTGGATGAGGTAATTGCTGTGACGGAAGGGGATTGTAGTAATACCCATGCGTTAATAGAGATTTTCAAATCTGAAGGTGTACCTGTTCACACATTTGCTTACCCTTATGGAGAAAAGGATAAATATAGATTCTTACTGGAACAGATGGAAAACCTTGCCTGTTCCCTTGGGGGCGATCTTTCTAAGGCAAAAGAGATCGCTAAGGAACTCATCCCTTTGAGACAGAAACTGATTTTCCTTGATCAACTAACGGTTGAGGGGTATGTAAGCGGGTTTGAAAATCATCTGTGGCTTGTATCCTCCACAGACTTTAATTCCGATGTGGTAAAGTTTGAAAAGGAGTTAGAACAATTTCTCTCTGATGCAGTAAAAAGGGAAAGAAAAAAACACAAAATAAAGATAGGTATCATCGGAGTGCCACCCATTTTTACGGATCTCTACCAATTTTTAGAGTCAAAGGGGGTTTCAGTAATATTTAATGAGATTCAGCGGCAATTTTCCATGCCATTCATGAACGATGACTATATCCAAAACTTCATCGATTATACATATCCTTATGATATCTACCATAGATTACACGACATAAAAAAGGAGATACAGAAAAGGGATCTTGATGGTATTATCCATTATGTTCAATCCTTTTGCTACAGACAGATCCAGGATGTCATCATTAAAAAGGAGATTGATCTACCTGTTATCACAATAGAGGGTAATGAACCCGAAGGGCTCGATGCCAGAACAAAGATAAGATTGGAGTCTTTCATTGAGATGCTGGAAGGGAAGGTATGCATGTAGGTATTGATTTAGGAAGTAGATTTGTAAAGTTAGCAATCCTGGATGAAGGAGTTGTCGATTATCAGCTTTACGATACCATCGAATTTTATCAAAAATATATAAAAAGGGTGGACGGAGAACTCATATTAGATACATCTTTTTTGCAAAAAGTACCCCAGAAGATCGTTGCTACCGGATATGGACGAAATCTTATAAATTTCAAAAATGTAGAGGTGATTTCTGAGATAAAAGCCCACTACAAAGGTGCTTTGGAGCAGACACAGATCGGAAATTTCATACTTCTTGATATCGGAGGCCAGGATAGTAAGGTGATTGTTGTGAGAGATGGCTATATTGAAGATTTTGTGATGAACGATAAATGTGCCGCAAGCTCGGGAAGATTTATCGAATCTGCTGCTAATATCTTAAAAATTCCACTAATTGATTTTGGTAAGATTTGCGAAAATCCAGCAAAATTGAGTTCTACCTGCTCGGTATTTGCTGAGTCGGAGATCATAGGTAAGATCGCCGAAGGTTATTCCTTTGAATCGATCGCAGCTGGAGTCAATGAATCGATTGCCAAGAGGATCTTACCCCTTGTCAAGAAATACACGAAACACAATATATATGCAAGCGGTGGTGTGATGCTTCTACCTGCGGTTGTACATTTTTTATCAAGTCACTTGGGTAAGAGTATAGAACCATTTAAAAACCCCCACTTCAACGGGGCTATTGGCTGTCTTGCCTATGCTTCTCATCAAAGGTTAATAGCTTTTCACTGATAAACTTGATGAGTTCATCTACTCCTGTTTTATCCAGCGATGAGATCTTAAAAAACTCCCTTCCCTTGATGAATTCTTCGAAATTTTTTAGATTTTCTGTATTGGCGGCATCTATCTTAGTTGCTACAACGATCTCATACTTTTCTGATAGCTCTTTGGAATAAGATTCGAGTTCTTTTCTGATCTTTTTATAGTTTTCGATCATCGATTCTTCGCTGGAGGCATCTACGAAGTGAAGAATAAACTTTGTTCGCTCTATATGCCTCAAAAATTGGATGCCGAGTCCCAATCCTAAGTGTGCTCCCTCTATCAAACCAGGCATATCTGCCAACACAAAGGACCTACCAAACTCACCTTTTACTACCCCTAAGTTTGGAGTGAGCGTTGTAAAGGGGTAATCTGCTATCTTCGGTTTTGCTGCGGAAACAACCGATATAAATGTTGATTTGCCAGCATTTGGGAAACCTACAATACCAACATCGGCTATCAGTTTTAATTCCAAAAGTAATGTTTTTTCTTCACCTGGTTCCCCGGGTTCTGCAATTCGGGGTGCCCTTTGGGTGGGACTCACAAATGCTAAATTACCTCTGCCACCTCTACCTCCTCTTGCAACTATCAGTTCTTGGTTATCCTCGAGGATTTCACCAATTATCTCATCTTTGTAGAGATCTTTTATCACTGTACCGAGGGGTACCTTTATAAATAGATCCTCACCAGATTTCCCGTTCTGATCGTTGCCTCTTCCGTGTTGGCCTCTTTCTGCTTTGTAGAGATGTTTGTAATTGAGGTCTAAGAGGGTATGCTTCGATTTATCCCCAACGAAAACTACATTGCCGCCTCTTCCGCCGTGACCACCATCAGGGCCACCTTTTGGGACATACTTCTCCCTGCGGAAACTAACGCAGCCATCACCACCATCACCAGCTTTTACGATAATCTTTACGGTATCTATGAATTTCAAATCCTACCTCGCATAAAAAAAAAGGGTGCATAAGCACCCGATATATTTCTTTAGGGGATTGCCTTGTTAAGCAATCTGATCGGGATAAACTGATACAAACTTACCTCTTGAACCTTTATCTTCAAACTTTACCTTGCCATCGATGAGAGCAAAAAGTGTGTAATCTGTGCCGCAACCGACATTTTTGCCAGGCTTAAACTTTGTACCTCTTTGTCTTACTATGATATTTCCAGCCACAACAACTTGACCGTCAGATTTTTTTACTCCAAGGCGTTTACTGTGACTATCTCTACCGTTTCTTGTACTACCACCAGCTTTCTTGTGAGCCATTTCACGCCTCCTAACTTACTTTTATATCTTTTATTTTTATCTTTGTAAGGTGCTGTCTGTGTCCGATCTTCTTTTTGAAGTCGTGTCTTGGTCTTCTCTTGAAGGCTATTACCTTTTCGCCCCTTGTTTGCTCAAGGATTTCAGCCTCTACAAATGCACCCTGAACAGTGGGAGCACCTACAGTTACCTTTTCACCATCGGAAACCATAAGAACGGTATCCAACTTGATAAGAGCACCAGGCTCACCCTCTATCTTTTCAACTTTTAAAACATCGCCAGCCTTAACTATAAACTGCTTTCCACCAGTTTTCACTATAGCAATCATTGTTACCTCCGTTTTCTAAAAAGGATTGTCTATTTAGCACTATTTTTTCTTATAGTCAACAACTTTTTGAATTTTTTCAAAATTTTCCTAAATTATTAGTGCTCATCATCATGTCCGCTCTTGGCATTGATGACATAAAGGGCAAGGGATACCAGAAGAGTACCCCCAGCGAGAATAAGTAAGTTTATCATGTTCCATTCTTTTTGACTTATGGAGTATTTAAAAAAGGTGACGATGAGTACCATTACAACCACTTTTGCAATCTTATCTTTAAGTTGATCAAGGGAGTGAATAACGAGTATGCGGGAGGATTTTTGATCTTTCTCGATAGACTCTATCTTGCTGATAAAAAGCTCGTATAAACCTATTCCGAATATTATCAAAACTGTTGCTATTAGGTAGTTGTCTATGGCACCGATGATCTTGCCCAACGATTCCTTCTGGATCGATTCGTAATATGAATAATCTTGAAGGGCTAAAAAGACCTTTTTGAATAATAAGATAATATCGTAAGTGCCCAAAAAGATCAAAAGGATAGCGGCAAACACAGAAGAGATAACTGCGAATACCAGAAATAATCTACTGTACCATAGAAACTTTTCAAACAACATTTCTAACTTTTTCAAGGAACTCTCCAATGTTTATTCAAATCTATATGGCAAACCTTTCTCAAATTCTTTTACCTTGTCGATATTCTTCAAAAGCTCGCCCAAGCTATCGTATGTACCATCGAGAAATGCCTTTCTTGCACTTTCCTTTATATCTATATTATAAACTTTATCCCCAACTGTCAATTGTTTTGACTCTAAATCGAGGGATACTTCTGTTGTGGGTGTTTTCTCTACAATGTCAGCTATCTCTAAAATCTTCTCTCTTGGTAGTGTGGCGCATACAATTCCCAGTGTTAGAGAATTTCCGAAGAAGATCTCGGCAAAACTCTCGGCAATAATCGCATCGAATCCCGCTCTTTTTATCGATTGTGGGGCATGCTCCCTCGATGATCCGCATCCAAAGTTGTTTCCGGATAACAGGATGTTGGCACCCTTAAATTTTGGATCGTTCATTGGATGATTTTTCGGTGTGCCATCGTTGTTAAACCTTTCGTCATAAAAGGCAAATTCACCTATCCCATCGAATGTTACACATTTTAGGTATCTTGCGGGGATTATCCTATCGGTATCTATATCGTCGCCTAAGATCGGCATTATCCTTCCCTTTACTGTTTTTATAGGTCCTAAACTCATAATCTGCTCCTTAAATTTATTTTATCGAGAAGATTTCTCTGGGGTCTGCTACCTCGCCTGCCACAGCTGATGCGGCTGCGGTTACAGGGCTTGCAAGGATGGTTCTACCTGTGGAGGAACCCTGCCTACCTTTAAAATTCCTGTTTGATGTGGATACAGATATCTGATCCCCTATCAATTTATCGGGATTCATTGCCAAACACATTGAGCATCCCGGTAGTCTCCATTCAAATCCAGCTTCGATGAATATCTTATCGAGCCCTTCTGCCTCTGCCTGTTTTTTTATGGTATAAGATCCGGGAACGACTATCGCTTTAACTCCTTTTGCCACTTTGTGCCCTTTGAGGTATTTTGCCGCTTCCCTTAAATCTTCAAGTCTGCCATTGGTACAGCTACCGATAAATACCACATCGATCTTGGTTCCCTTGATCTTTTGCCCAGGCTTAAGTTTCATGTATTCGAGGGCCTCTTTTACCGAGTCGGAAGAATCCGAAGGGATATTTTCTGAGATCCCTATGCACTGCTCTGGATTTATCCCCCATGTTACCATAGGTTCAAGGGAGCTTATTTCGATATTTACTACATCGTCATAATCTGCATCAGGGTCTGATTTGATACTTTCCCAATACTGTAATCTCTTATCCCACTCAGCACCCTTTGGAGCGTAGGGTTTACCTTTCAAATAGTTATAAGTAGTTTCATCGGGGTTGATGTATCCTACCCTTGCACCACCCTCTATTGCCATGTTGCAGATCGTCATGCGGGCTTCCATTGAGAGCTTTTTGATGATTTCACCGGAAAATTCGTAAGCATAGCCGATACCGCCATTTACACCCAATTTTCTGATGATGTGTAGGATGATGTCTTTGGAATATACACCTTTTGCCAAATCACCTTTTAATTCTATCTTTCTCACCTTGAAATTATTAAGTGCCATCGTTTGGGTGGCGAGAACATCCCTTACCTGACTTGTGCCGATACCGAAGGCAATTGCACCAAAAGCTCCGTGTGTGGCAGTATGAGAATCTCCGCAGGCAACTGTAATACCTGGCTGAGTTAACCCTAATTCTGGGCCAACAATGTGTACTACACCTTGATATCCTGTCTCTGGACTGAAAAATTTTATACCAAAGTCTTTTGTGTTTTTCTCTATTGCCTGCATCATCTCTTCTGCTAAAGGATCGGCAAATGGTCTTTTTATGTTGTCTGTAGGTATTATGTGATCGCAGGTGGCAAAGGTCCTATTTGGAAATGCCACTTTCAGTCCCAACTCCCTCAGCATTGAAAAGGCTTGTGGACTTGTTACTTCGTGAATCAAGTGTAATCCTATGAAAAGCTGAGATCTCCCCCCTGGCAACTTTGCCACTTCGTGGATCTCCCAGACCTTGTTAAAGAGATTTTTTCCCATAAAGACACCTCGTTTGTTTTGGATACAGTTTGCTGTTGCTAAATTAGATGATAATCTATTTTTTTTCAACTGTAAAGTTTAATGTGCTTTAAATTTGTAAAGTTTCATAAAAATTATAATTTTTTTACAAAAAACCCCTTGATTTTTTTGAAAAGAGTTATATATATAAAAACTGTTAGCACTTAACTCTAATAACTGCCAACAAAAACATAAAGATAAAAGGAGGTCTTAATGGCAAGTATTAAACCATTGCAGGACAGAGTATTGGTAAAAAGACTTGATGCAGAGGAGAAAACAGCCTCTGGTATCATTATCCCAGACACAGCAAAGGAGAAGCCACAAGAGGGTGAAGTAATTGCAACAGGACCAGGTAAAGTGCTTGAAAACGGAACAAGGATCGAACTTACCGTTAAGCCCGGCGACAAGGTTCTTTTCAGCAAGTATGCTGGAACCGAAGTTAAAATTGATGGCACAGAGTATCTCATCATGAGAGAAGATGATATCTTAGGAATTATTAACAAATAACTTTAAGGAGGAAATAAGATGGCAAAAGCAATTACATTTAGCGAAGAAGCAAGACAGGCGATATTAAGAGGCGTTGATAAATTGGCAAACGCAGTAAAGGTAACATTGGGACCAAAAGGTAGAAATGTAGTTATCGAGAAGAAGTTTGGTTCTCCACTTGTTACAAAAGATGGTGTGACTGTAGCAAAGGAGATCGAGCTTAAAGATGCCCTTGAGAATTTGGGTGCTCAGATGGTAAAAGAGGTGGCATCCAAGACAAGCGATATCGCTGGTGATGGTACTACTACAGCTACAGTTTTGGCTCAGGCTATCTACAGAGAGGGTATAAAGAATGTTGTAGCTGGTTCAAACCCAATGGACCTCAAAAGAGGTATCGACAAGGCTGTAGATGCGGTAGTTGCAGAACTCAAGAAGATGTCTAAACCTATTCAGGGCAAAAAAGAGATCGCTCAGGTAGGTACTATATCTGCAAATAATGACCCAGAAATCGGTAATATAATTGCCGATGCTATGGAAAAAGTTGGTAAGGATGGTGTAATTACTATCGAAGAGAACAAATCAACAGATACAGTATTGGATGTAGTAGAGGGTATGCAGTTTGATAGAGGTTATCTGTCTCCATACTTTGTAACTGATCCTGAGAATATGGAGGCTGTGCTTGAGAATCCATATCTTTTGATCTGCGACAAGAAGATCTCCAATATGAAGGAGCTTCTTCCAATCCTTGAGCAGCTTGCAAAGCAGAATGCTCCATTCCTTATAATTGCTGAAGATATCGAGGGCGAGGCTCTTGCTACCCTTGTAGTAAACAAATTGAGGGGTACTCTTAACTGCTGCGCTGTAAAAGCTCCTGGCTTCGGCGACAGAAGAAAAGAGATGCTCAAAGATATCGCTATCCTCACTGGCGGTCAGGTGATCAGCGAAGAACTTGGTCTCAAGCTTGAGAATGCAAAACTTAGCGATTTAGGTAGAGCTAAGAAGGTAGTGGTAGAGAAAGAAAACACTACTATAGTAGAAGGTGCTGGTAAGACTGAAGATATTCAGGCAAGAGTAAATGTAATCAAGAAGCAGATCGAAGAGACTACTTCTGACTACGATAGAGAGAAACTTCAGGAGAGATTGGCTAAGCTTGTTGGTGGTGTAGCTGTAATTAAGGTAGGTGCCGCTACTGAAACAGAGATGAAAGAGAAGAAGGCAAGGGTAGAAGATGCTCTTCATGCTACAAAGGCAGCAGTAGAAGAGGGTATCGTTCCTGGTGGTGGTGTAGCTCTTCTCAGGGCTTCAAGAGCAATTGCAAACTTGAAAGACCTTTCTCCAGATCAGAAAGTTGGTGCTGATATAGTAAGAAGGGCACTTGAATATCCAGTAAGACAGATTGCTGAGAATGCTGGATTTGAAGGCTCAATCGTTGTAAATAAGATCCTTGAGGCTGATAAAGATACATTCGGTTTTGATGCTCATGCTGAGATCTATACTGATATGATCGAAGCTGGTATCATCGACCCAACTAAAGTTACAAGATCTGCTCTTCAGAATGCCGCATCAGTTGCTGGATTGATGCTCACTACTGAAGCAATGATCACAGAGATTCCAGAAAAGAAAGAACCAGCTATGCCAAATCCAGGCATGGGAATGGATATGTAATATAAGAGCCGACCGGAAGGTCGGCTTTTTTTATATCATGCTTCTTTTATCATAAAGTAAATATTATAAAATTAATTTTTGTAAGTAAAAGTTGTTACCTTTGAGAAAAATTGTCAGGGGTTTTTAGAATTTATGACAGTTGATTATTTTAGTACTCAGGATAGTAAGAACATAGTATAATTGCAAAATCTATAATTCAGACATTTTTTCTTAGCTTGTTGAGCTTTTTTTTAAAAAGACAATGTTGTTATTCATAAAGAAATATGGTATATAACAAATGGAAATTTATAGACTATATTAAATTTATAGAAACAAACAGTTTCTTGTGGAAAACTTATAAAAAAGTGAGATGAGACTAAAATTGATGATTATAAATTATAGGAGTAGTATGAATTTGGATATGCTGCAAAATGAGGAAAGATGGTAAAGGGAAATCATTTATGTGTAGCGCAAAGAAATATCCAAAATCAATTTATAGTTGGATTGAAGATAAAAAATACAATTAATTATTATAAATGGAGAAAGCAAAGAATGAATCAGTTTACAATTTTTAAATATACAGATGAAAAGTTAGTTACATTAAAAGAGGCAAGTGTCTGGGCATCTCAATATCTCAACCGTAAAGTCACAATTTCAAATATCTCATATTTACTTCAGTATGGAAGAATTAAGAAATTTGGGGCTGCTGGGAATCCCCTTGTAAATTTGGACGAATTAAAAGAATATTACGATTGTAATTCTAAGGAGAGCCATTTCAAAAAAATGTTAGGAGAGGATATCAATTGGCATTTATCATTTGCTCAATACAAAGAATCAGAAAGAACAAAGCATGTGCATAGAATACACCCTTATAAGGGTAAATTCATACCCCAATTAGTAGAATATTTTCTTGATTCCCATACTGATGAATTCAAGAAAGAAGTTTATTTTCATAAAGGTGATATAGTATTAGATCCTTTTAGCGGAAGTGGTACAACTTTAGTCCAAGCAAATGAACTGGGAATGCATGCTATCGGAATAGATATCTCGCCTTTTAATGTTTTGATATCCGAGATTAAAGTTGGAAAACATAATTTAATTTCTATTGAAGAAATTATCCATAATTTATCAATAAAGTTAAAAGAATTCCAAAAAACTAAAAATAATATTATTTTTGAGGAGCATTTGCTTGAAGAACTTACAAAATTTAACAATAAATATTTTCCATCACCAGAATATAAAAGAAGAATAGCTGAAGGAGAAGTTAATGAAGAAGAATATGGAAAAGATAAAGAAAACGAATTCCTTTCTATTTATTACGATTTAATACAAAAATACCAAATAGTATTACTACAAAGTAAAAATGAGACTTTCTTAGAAAAATGGTTTTTAGATCCAGTTAGGAAGGAAATAGATTTACTTGCGCAAGAAATTAAGTCATTATCAGATTCTGATGCAAGAAAAGTTTTAATGATTATCTTAAGCAGAACTGTTCGTTCGTGCAGAGCAACAACTCATGCAGATTTAGCTACTTTAAAAGAGCCAGTTACTACTACTTACTATTGTAAAAAACATGGAAAAATCTGTAAACCGATATTTTCTATCTCGAAATGGTGGGAATATTATACAAGAGATACTCTAAATAGACTTAAACAATTTGATAAATTAAGAACAGATACTTTTCAAATCTGTTTGACTGGGGACTCAAGGACTATCGATATTTATGAAGAGATTAAAAAGCGAAATATAAGTTTTGCAGAGATGGTGGAAAAACAGAAGATAAGAGGGATATTTACAAGCCCACCTTATGTTGGACTTATAGATTATCACGATCAACATGCTTATGCTTATGAGCTGTTTGGATTTGATAGAAGAGATGAGTTAGAGATAGGCCCCTTATTTAAGGGACAAGGAGAATTGCAAAGAAAATCGTATATTGAAGATATAGCAAAAGTATTAATAAATTGTAAAAAGTATCTTCAAGAAAATTATGATATATTTCTTGTAGCTAATGATAAATACAACCTTTATCCTCAGATTGCAGAATTGGCTGGGATGAGAATAGTTAATCAATTCAAGAGACCTGTTCTTAATAGAGTAGAGAAGAATAGGGATACTCTATATTCAGAAATAATATTTCACTTTAAAGAGAAATAAAATGTCACTTACACAAAAACAGATAAAAAAGATCGAAGATACAATTAAAAAAAGCTTAAGAAATAAGCTTATAACATATAAACCTGAAACAGCTAATATGCCATTTCACTATCGTTTGCTTGGTAAAGACAGAATGGCTTTATTTTCATTTATACATTCGTTGAATACCACTTTTGGAACTTCTATTTTCGAACCTGTGGCAGAAACATTGGCAGGATTAAGATTTTCAGTTGTACAAAAACAATTTGTGGTAGGTGATACAATAAGTGAACAAGCTCAAAATGAAATTCAGCAGATTATAAATGAGCTTACAACCGGAAATAATCCAGACAAGATAAGAGAAATTGAAAGAATAAGAAAAGTTTGTTCACAGGGTAGAATTAAGAAGCTAAAAACTGTAAAAGTTGATCTATTGATCAAATCCGATGATGGAAGTATTTATTTATTCGATTTAAAAACAGCTAAACCTAATATTAGTAATTTTAAAGATTTCAAAAGAACATTATTAGAATGGATAGCAATCTATATATTAAAATATCCTGATGCAAATGTAAATTCTTATATAGCTATCCCTTATAATCCATATGAGCCAAAACCTTATGAAAGGTGGACATTGAAAGGGATGTTGGATTTGGATAAAGAATTAAAAGTTGCAGAAGAATTTTGGGATTTTCTGGGTGGAGAAGGAGCTTATTTGGAACTACTGGATTGCTTTGAAAGGGTTGGGTTAGAATTAAGGCCAGAAATAGATAATTATTTCTCTAATTTTAAATAATTGTCTGTATATTTTGTCAGGGGTTTGAGAAATTTTATAATTTATTGACATGGTTGATTATTTTTTCTCTGAGCCAATTTTATTCTTTTAATATAGGGTTTTATGGGTATTAAAAAGTGTTGAAAGTTATTTTGTAACTCTATCGCTAACCGGATTACTTTTCATTTTGACGGAAAAAAGTAAAATGGGATGAAGTAGAAAAATGGGCTGATGAAAGGCTAATTGTTATGGAGACTTATATGAGACTAAATAATATGGTATGAGTACGAGAGTTATATCAAAAGGAACTTGATAAGGCTGTTGATCTCTTAAATACCTTAATTATCGAGAAGATAGTATTTTTAATACTACTTTTTGATTAAATTTTTCAAGTGATGTTCTAACTTTTTCATATCTTGCTGTATTACTTCATGAAATCTCACAGTTATTACGCAGATCTTTATTTTTTATTATATACTAAAAACTGACTATCGGGTTTTAGATTATTTATTTTCTTAATGCAGGAAAATCTTCCAACAATTATAAAAGTAAAAAAGCTTATGTATCCTCAAATAGATATTAACACTATAATGCCCCCGGAAAATGAGACTGGATTTTTTGGGAGAAAAAATGTTAAAGGTAAAACGAGATGATAGCGAGAAAAGTTAACAAAGGGGGTAAATTGATGAGTAGGAAAAGAAGGAGATTTTCGTCAGAGTTTAAGACTCAGGTGGTTCTTGAACTTTTGCTTGAACAAAAGACAGTTGCAGAATTATGCAGTAAGTATGAGATTTCATCACAGACAATTAATGATTGGAAACATGAGTTTTTATCAAATGCCTCCTTAGCATTCGATAAGACAAAGGTAGTAAAGGAGTATAAGGAGCAGATAGAGAAGCTTACCAAAGAAAAAGAAGTACTTTCTAAAAAGCTTGCCCAAGAGGTGATAGAGAAGGAGTGGTTGGCGGGAAAGCTAAAAAGCTTGGACTTATCGATTAGGCGTAATCTAATCGATAAATGGGAAGGTGTCCAAGCTAATAGAGTAAATCCTTCCCTTAATAGACAATTGAGGTTATTGGGTATTTACAAAGGTACCTATTATTATAAGAATTTGGAACCTTACAGTAATGCAAAAGACAATGAAATGTTGAGAGAAATAGAGAAGATATATCTTGTCAATCCAACCTATGGTTACCGAAGAATAAAAGCAGAGTTAAACCGCAGTGGATACGCAATTGGAAAGAAGAAGGTAGTGTCGATGATGGGTTATTTAGGTATAAGATCGGTGTATCCTAAAAAACGAGTTAGATATAACAATCAAATACAAAATAGACATCCGTATTTACTTGATGAATTTAAAGATGATAAGGGTAAGATAATTTTATCCAAATCAAATACAGTGTGGAGTGCTGATATCACATACATAAAGTTAGAAAGAGGTCATGCTTATCTTGCGGCAATATTGGATTGGTATAGTAGAAAGGTGCTTTCTTGGCGATTATCGAATACTATGGACACAGAACTCGTGGTTTCTGTAACAAAGAGTGCACTTGAGAAATATGGTAGACCGCAGATATTCAATTCTGACTTAGGTTCACAATATACCTCGAATGAACATATCAAGTTATTGTCAGACAATAATATAAAGATATCGATGAATGGTAAAGGCAGAAGTATAGATAATATAAGCATAGAAAGGTTTTTTAGGACAGTGAAATATGAAGAGGTGTTGTTAAAAAGTTATTCAGACATAAGAGATGCGAGATGCAATCTTGATAACTATATAAATAGATATAACAAATTTAGGTTACATTCATCTCTTGGGTATCGGACACCAGATGAGGTTTACTTTCAAGGTATGTTAAAAGAAGACACTTTACTGAGTGAAACAGCATGAATGAAGGAAAATTAAAATCTATGAAAAAAGTCTTGACAAAAGGGGGCATCTTACACAACAACTCTTTCTCACCTACTCTAAACTCTCAATTCTCAACTCTAAACTTTTTTCTTATTCAATCAAATCCCATCATTGGGGGCTAAAACAATCAAACAAACTTTCTAATATATTAAACCAAAACAGCTTTAAATCCCATCATTGGGGGCTAAAACAAGTACGGAAGAGTACCAAAAATAAAAAACAATAGGAGCTTTAAATCCCATCATTGGGGGCTAAAACCAGTTTACATAAAGCTAAAGAGGCTAACAAGTTTTCTTTAAATCCCATCATTGGGGGCTAAAACGAGGATAAGTAATGCGTATGAAACTCTACGTAATATCTTTAAATCCCATCATTGGGGGCTAAAACAATATCTGGGAACTGTAATAAAAACACAAAGTTCCTTCTTTAAATCCCATCATTGGGGGCTAAAACCATAAACTCAAAAATACTTGCTAATAACTGTGCCTTCTTTAAATCCCATCATTGGGGGCTAAAACGAGGATAAGTAATGCGTATGAAACTCTACGTAATATCTTTAAATCCCATCATTGGGGGCTAAAACAGCACCACCAAACACACAAACAGAAATAAAGACACACTTTAAATCCCATCATTGGGGGCTAAAACTAAAAGACAACATGATATTGTAAAATACCGTTCTATCTTTAAATCCCATCATTGGGGGCTAAAACTAAAGGCTTTCTCTGTCCCCTCTTCACAAAAAAAAACTTTAAATCCCATCATTGGGGGCTAAAACAAAAGCATCTTTAAGCTATTTAAGTAAAAATAAAGAACTTTAAATCCCATCATTGGGGGCTAAAACACCACTTCATTATCTATCACCACTCCGCCTATCTCACTTTAAATCCCATCATTGGGGGCTAAAACGCTGCGGGTGGACTGAGTGCGGTAGGTGGTATTTTATCTTTAAATCCCATCATTGGGGGCTAAAAC
>CAZFHX010000031.1:0-9714 GCA_964519265.1 uncultured Deferribacterales bacterium | reverse complement strand
CTTTAAATCCCATCATTGGGGGCTAAAACGGCAACATACACATCGTGCTTAGTATTAAACACTTTCTTTAAATCCCATCATTGGGGGCTAAAACTCATCTCTCCCTCTTTAAAAACCCCTCATCTATGACGCTTTAAATCCCATCATTGGGGGCTAAAACACTACAAGATGCCGTAAGGGATGCGGATCAGATTGCTTTAAATCCCATCATTGGGGGCTAAAACTGTATCTTGTGTACTTTTCAATATCTCTATTAAGACTTTAAATCCCATCATTGGGGGCTAAAACCATTAGGGAAATAGAAAATACCTTTAGCACCCTGCACCTTTAAATCCCATCATTGGGGGCTAAAACAAAAACGACCCTTTTAGCAAGATTATTTCCGATCTGGCCTTTAAATCCCATCATTGGGGGCTAAAACGTATCCGTTCCCCTCTTTCGCCCTAATTGAGCAAACCTTTAAATCCCATCATTGGGGGCTAAAACCCATAAAAGTATTACTCTATTTTTCTTTTTTTGTCAATATGTTTGTCTTTTTAATTTTTCAAAAAAAAACGAAAAAATTCTCGAAGTAGAGATAGCGTATTTTACAAAAATTTTTAAAACAAAAATCGTTTTTGTTTTATTTTCATTTATCACAAAAAATTATCATTAGGATCAAACTGCAACCCCATATTTATCCTTTCTACATTATTTTATTATCTATTCTATAAAAAACAAGCTATCTGTTTTATCATCTTACATCTTCTCTACCTTTTTTGCAACTCAAATAGTTTCGCCTTACTAATCTCCACATCAAGTACTGTTTTCAACGATTTCTATATCCCTTAAACAGATTGATTATGAAGATCCTTGAGCTTTACAAAGAGGGTAGAGTAATCGGTCTTATTATTGAAACATAAAGGATAGGGGGTTATTGATAACATTTTAATCGTTCTTAAAAATTCTCAAACCTCTAAAATTTTCTCAAACCAGCTGTCAATTAAATTTTTTGGAATATTTTTACTCTGAAATATTTTTAAAATACTGAAAAAAGATATAAAGAACCGTGATGATACATAAAATGATTAAGAATAATAAAATTCAGATATAATAGTAACTAACTACTTTTTCAACCCTTTTATAATACTTTCTGCCATTTCTGTGATGATCTCATCTAAAAGTTTGTCGGCTGATTTTGCGGCTATCTCTACCTTAAGCATACTTTTCGACTTTTTTTCATCGGCATTTATTGCTTTAGAATCTTTCATTTTCTCAGATGCCCACACCACTTCACCAGTTTCTATATTAATGATCTTTGATGTGATATGAACCTTTGAGTAGAGGACAAAATTATCTTCTTGTCTTTTCTTTTCTTCTATTGTGAATATAGCTCCTGTCATGAGATATTGGGCACCGAGTTGTTTTAATTTAGTTTTAGTTTTTTCATCTAAACCACCCACAGAATCCAAATTATTCTGGAATCCGATCTCTTCGAAAACAGTTTTAATGCTGGCTCTATCTATAACCTTAAATTTGTTGGTTTGTACAATTTCAACAGAGAATTTTTCAACTATCTTTTCTGATTGGCTTGAGAGCGGCCCAGTAGCTTTAAAATTTGAGATGGCCAATGTAGCAGATCCATCAAATTTAAAATTATTGGAGACCTTTACTTTACTGATATTATCAGCACAACTTACTACTAAAATCATCAAAAATATTATGAAATTTCTCATGTATCACTCATCCGCCTTCTTTTTAATATTATATACATTAATATTAAGTAAATCAAGAAATTAATTGCATTTTGTTATCGATGTGTTAAAATAGAATATGAACAATAGGATACTAATGTTTTTTATAATAATTTCAATGTATTATTTATCATACTTTTACAGGGTGTCTACTGCGGTTATCTCCCCTGATCTTATGAAAGATTTTTCAATAACTGCCGAAGCCTTGGGGATGCTCAGCGGATTCTATTTTTACACCTTTGCTGCCGCGCAGTTTCCGCTTGGACCGATACTCGATAAATATGGACCTCGAAGGACAGTGGTTTACTTTAGTGTATTCACAATTGCTGGTTCATTACTCTTTGCCCTTGCTCCTACTTACATATATGCGGTTATTGGCAGGGCGTTGATCGGTTTGGGTGTATCTTGTGCATACATGGCTACACTGAAATTTGTATCGATGTGGTTTGCAAAGGATCAGTTTGGCACATTATCAGCATTATCTATGGCGATTGGGAATATCGGGGCACTTACCGCAACAGTACCCCTTGCTGTGCTAAGCACTTCTATTGGATGGAGAAACTCTTTTCTTATAATCACAGTCTTTACTGTGCTATCAGCATTTTTAATTTGGAAATTTGTAGTAGATAAAGAGCTTCCTCAAACACAGCAAACACAAAAGGTAAATCTACTTGATATCCTTAAAAATAAGAATTTCTGGATCGTTGCTGTGATGCAGTTTTTCTGGTTTGGGACTTTTGTGGGGATTCAAGGGCTTTGGGGTGGTCCATTTCTCATCGATACATTTAATTTGTCGAAAACCGATGCTGGCAAAATTATCAGTATGATAGCCATCGGTTTTATATTTGGTGGTCCTTTTATGGGGTTTTTGTCGGATAAAGTGTTTAAGTCGAGGAAATGGGTGATAATTGCTGGGTTGTCTATCTTTATGATGATACTGATACTTATGACAAAGACAGACAACAATACTTCTATAAAAATGCTCTATCTGTTGTTTTTTATTTATGGATTTTTCGGTTCTGCTGGGATTATTGGATATTCTCATGCCAAAGAGAGATTTCCTCTAAGTCAGGCTGGGACTGTAATGAGCTGGATAAACTTTTTTGCCATCTTTGGTGCTGCAATTTTTCAGCATATCATGGGGACTATTCTTGATATTTATGGTAAAACTGCTGGAAAATACCCGCTGGAAGCCTATCGTACAACCTTTCTAATTTGCATCGCAGGTATATTGATATCCCTCACGCTTTACTTTTTTAGCGACGAGAAAGAGTAAAGTTATTCAAAGTATTGTTCTACTACCGATTTTAATTTCTCAAATGTGAATGGTTTTTCAATACTCCCATTAAAACCGTAATCTAAAGGTTCTTGCATCACAGGGTCATCTGAATATCCACTGCAAACAAATATCTTTACTGATGAATCGAATTTTCTGATCTCTTGCACTACTTCAATGCCACCTAATCCACCAGGTATTGTAAGATCACAGAAGATTGCATCGATTTTCTCCCCATTTTCTTTCATCTTTTTGTATAGTTCAATAGCTTCATGTCCATCTTTTGTTTGTAGTGTCTCGATACCCAACATTTTAAAAGCATTTTTATAGTAATCTCTAATAAACTCTTCATCATCCATAACAATCACTTTACCTTTGAAAGTCTTTTTAGTATCCTTTTCATTCTGAACTTCTTGATAAGTAGTCGGCTTTGCGGATGGTAGGAAAATGTAAAAAGTGGTTCCTTTTCCGACCTCAGATTCTACATCTATTGCACCATCATGCCTCTGTATGATGGAATAGCATATAGATAAACCCAAACCGGACCCCATCTGTTTTGTAGAGAAGAATGGGTCGAATATTTTGCCGATGATATCTTTTGGTATGCCGCATCCGGTATCTTTGAATATTATTCTGACATAATCTCCTGGTTTGAGTTTATATACATTCTGTTCATCCAATTTTACATTTTCTGCAATTACTTCGAGATTCCCCCCATTGGGCATAGCTTGCTTTGCATTCATTACAAGGTTGTCAATCACTCTACCAAGTTGATTGGGATCATAGCTAACATGATGGAGCGATTCGGCAATTTTAAAATTATAAGCAACATTAGAACCCGACAGATAAAATTTTACAGTATCTGTCAACCAAGGTACAAGGGGTTGGACTTTTTTGATGGGTGCTCCACCTTTTGCAAAAGTGAGGAGATGATTTGAAAGCCCTTTTGCTCTTTCGATAGCAGAACGGGATTTTTCTAATAACTTCATAGTCTTCTCCTCTTTTGTTTCGTTCATTGCGATTTCGATGTATCCGAAAATACCTTGCAAGATGTTGTTAAAATCATGGGCTATCCCACCTGCCAAAATACCGAGAGATTCTAATTTTTGAGCTTTTGTAAGGGTTTCCATAAGTTTTTGTTTTTCAGTGACATCCCTAAAAACGAGTACAACACCCAAAATTTCACCATCATTTCCTTTTATAGGTGCTGCACTATCTGCAATGAGATGTTTTTCTCCATTTTTGGACACTAAAATAGTACTATTTTCCAAATTGTGTATCTCACCAGTTTCTAAGACTTTTTCGACAGGATTTATCATTTTTTTGCTGGTGGTTTCTTCGTAGATGTTGAAAACATCGGAGATAAACCTCCCTTTGGCTTCTTCGAGGCTCCAACCTGTGAGTTTTTCCGCTACACTGTTCATAATGAAGATATTGCCATTGCTATCAGTGGCAATTACGCCATCGCCTATACTTCTCAAGATTATAAAAAGTTTTTCTTTTTCTTCCATCAAGGCGAGTTCGGTAAGTTTCTTTTCGGTGATATCTATGTGGGTTCCAGCCATTTCTATCGGTTTACCATCTTGATCTCTTTTTGATATTTTGCCTCTGTCGATAACCCAGACCCAATGACCATCTTTGTGTTTCATTCTTATGTCACACTGATAGTAGTCAACTTCACCGTCTAAATGTTTCTTAATAACTGTGTAGGCTTTTTGGAGATCTTCAGGGTGTGTTAAGTTTTCCCAAGTTTGAAGAGAAACAGGTTCTAATTCCTCTAATTTATAACCAAGCAAATTTGCCCATTGTTCATTAATTTTGACTTTATTCGTTGGAAGATCCCACACCCAATACCCTGCTCTTGTACCTTCGATTACGGCATCTAAAATTTCCTTATCCTGTTCAACTTTTTTGTGGAGTTCTTTGATTTTTCTGTTGTATACTATAAGTCCCACGAGGAGTAAGAATACGATCAGAAGTAAAACAGCAATTAGTTGAATGAAGATTTTATAGGTAGAGTAAATATCTTTGAGGGTTACTTCCAGTGGGGTGTCAAAAGGTCGTACCCTCAGTTTTCTCAGAATATTTTCGATAATCAAATAGTCATCTGGGGTTTTAAATCCATAAATATTTGTATTTTTTAAGATATCTGAATTGGGGTCAATGTTTAGAAGTAAGGTCATCATCTTATTTTTAATTTTGTAATCTGTAAAGGTTAAAGCGCAAAAAGCCCATCCTGGGTATAGATCAGTGGAAATTGAAAATGGGTAACTTTTAAGTTCTTTTTTATTGATAAACTTTAATTTTGATAGATCAATTTTTTTGTTTTCAGCAAGTTGCTCGATCAATCCTGCTCTGATAAAACCAACATCGACTTCGCCTTTTAAAACAGCCTCAACGATCTTCGATTGATCGCTGGATATGATTTTGAAATTAATTTTTTTAGCATTTATATCTTTCTTATAAAGCTCGTATAGTTGGGCATGATATGCGTATAGTCCAGCTGTTTTGTTTGGTATGCCAACAGTTTTCCCCACTAAATCTTCAAGGGTATTTATGTCAACTCGATCACTCTTTGCAATTATAACACCACCGATACCATATAATGGTTTATTCTTATGTTTGTCTATTATGGTTGCAATTTTCTCGAGAAGATTGGTTTCATATTTTAATACAACAAAGTAAGATGGATTTATTGCTACAAAATCAACCATTCTATTGTGTATGTTTTCTTCGATTTCTTCATGGGTAAGGGGGATAATTTGTACTAAATATTCGTCGAAGTTTTTGTTTAGATAGTCCTCTATGTTTTTCCAATTTTTGAATACATTCTGTTTTTCGCCATGATATAGTACACCGATGTTGATTTGATGAGGATCTTTTCCGTAGGTATTGAATACCAATATCAAATTTAGGATGATTATCATTATGATATTTTTCATCTGGACACCGGTATATATTTATCTGATACTAATGAGTTGGTTATTTTTACTTCTTTTATTATCTTCCATTGTTTTAAATGATCTGCCAAATATTTTGCCACTTTTAAAACATCACCATCTTCGCTTAGGAGAGTTTTATTCTTATTAATATTTGGAATGTTCAATTTTTCGAATGATTTTTTTACACCTTCTACATCCACTTCCATGCAGGAGGCTATTTCATAGTAAAAATGTTCTGAATTGTATACAAAGTTGTCGAAGACCTTTAAATAACCTTTGATTAAATTATGTATCTGACTATGCTTTTTTTCCATAACATCTTTTCTAACAACAAGCACATCGATTATAGTATTTGGAATTTCTCTACTATCAAAGATCAATCTTCCACCGAGTTCCAACATTTTGTCTGCAAAAGGTGGGAATGTGATGGCTGCATCTATTTCATTATTCATCCAGAGTTCAAGATGTTGATCTACAGGGGAGATAACCTTTTGAATATCATTATCACTAATTTTATAAATTTCTAAAAACTTGCTGAGCATGAGAGCACCAAGCCCACTGTACTCAACTGCTATTTTTTTACCTATCAGCTGTGGTGGGTATCTGATATCTTCCTTAGCAACTATCATATCTGCACCTGCTGAAATGTCAAACACGAGTATGACTACAAGATCAACACCTTCGTCAATCAGTTTGATAGCTTCATCCAAAGTGAGTGCCCCCGCATCTAACTTTTTTTGTTTTAATAGTTCCATTGTTTTCGTGGCTGATGATGTTTTGTTTATTCTAACATTTTCAAAAAGACCTTCCTTATTTGCGATACAGAGCATCTGATATGGTGCCCAATTGTGAAAACCTACAGAGAGAGGTTCTTTTTTAAAATTACAAGCAAGCACAGAATAAAGCATAATAAATATTGTAATTAAAATTAAGAACCCTCTCGGCATTCGAACACTCCCTGATACCTGTTCTATTAGAATTATAACCTTGATGTTTTATTTGTCAAACAAACTTGATAATTTTTTTGATAATTGTGCTTTGTATCGTTCCTCTTCACTGAATATGCAGCCACAATACTGTTGTCGATAGATATTTAACTCTCTACTAATATTGATCCCTTCTTTCCAACCCTCTCTAAAATCATGGTAAAAAAATGAAATATTGTATTCTTTTGCAAACTGCTCACCAAGCTCTTTGATTTGTGAATGGTTCTGATATTTGCTATACAAAAGGGACGATGTATAGGTTTTAAAACCATTTTCTTTGGCATACTTAGCTGATTCTCTTAATCTGATGGTATAGCAGTAGGTGCATCGATCCTTTTTGTTTGCATCCTTGAATTTGAAAAAGTCTTTCAGTCCATATTCTTCGGTATATTTTGAAGCGATATTGTAGTAGTTGTTGACTTTTATGGCGTTTTCTAATCGTGTGTAAAATTCTAAAGTGGGATGAATATTGGGATTGTAAAAATAGGCAGTTATTTCGAAAGATGCTTGTAGGATTTTGATAGGGTATATCGAACAGGGTCCACAGCACTGGTGAAGGAGTATCTTTTCCATAAAAATTATTTTTCAAAATGGGGAAGATGACTTCCCCAACATTTAGACCATAAAAATACTTAAACCTTGAACTTTGAACATTGAACTATTCCCGCCTTTTACCTTTCTACTTTTGGCAAATGCTTTAATGACTCTTTTATCGCCTCTTCTGGGTATTCGTAATCTGACAATTTTCCATCTAAGTAGGCATCATAAGAGCCCATGTCGAAAAATCCATGACCGCTAAGGCAGAAGAGGAGAGTTTTGGATTCACCCGTCTCTTTACATCTTTTTGCCTCTTTTATGGTGGCTGCGATAGCGTGGGATGATTCTGGAGCTGGTACTATAGCTTCTGTTTGAGCAAAAAGTAAGCCAGCCTCAAATACTTCAGACTGCTGGACAGCCTCTGCTCCGATCAGACCTTTGTTGTAAAGATAACTCACTATTGGTGAATCGCCATGATACCTTAATCCACCAGCGTGGATTGCAGGTGGCTCAAAATCGTGTCCTAATGTGTACATTTTCATGATAGGGGTTAGTTTTGCTTCATCACCGTAGTCGTATTCAAAGACACCCTTTGTAAGTGTAGGACAACTTGCTGGCTCTACTGCAACTGCTTCTATCTTTTTATCACCTTTTAGCATTTTTTCAAGGAATGGGAAAGCAATACCACCGAAATTCGACCCACCACCGCAAGAGGCATATACTTTATCAGGATAATCACCCACCAATTCGAATTGTTTGATTGCCTCAAGACCGATAACTGTTTGGTGAAGAAGTACATGATTTAAAACGCTACCAAGAGCATAGTTTGTATCGCTTCTTTGAGCTGCTTCCTCAACTGCTTCGCTGATTGCAATACCCAAACTGCCGTTGGAGTTGGGATTCCTTTTTAAAACCTCTCTACCAGCATTTGTAAGATCCGATGGGCTTGGGATAACTTCAGCACCAAAAAGCCTCATAAACGATTTTCTGTATGGCTTTTGATGATAGCTTACCTTAACCATGTAAACTCTGCATTCTATATCAAACATCTTACAAGCAAGTGATAATGCACTTCCCCACTGACCCGCACCTGTTTCAGTGGTGAGTCTCTTAATTCCATTTATTTTATTATAATATGCTTGGGCTACTGCAGTGTTTGGCTTGTGGCTTCCCGCAGGGGAAACTCCTTCGTATTTGTAATAAATTTTCGCAGGGGTGCCAAGTGCCTCTTCTAATCTTTTTGCTCTGATAAGTGGTGATGGTCTCCAGATAGAGAGAACATCCAACACTTTTTCAGGTATATCAATCCATTTCTGAGGGGACATCTCTTGTTCTATCAGATGTGGTGGAAATATCGCTTTCATTTCGTCAAAAGTGACAGGTTTGCCTGTAAAGGGGCTGATGGGTGGATCCATTGGCGTTGGCAGATCTGCTAAGATATTATACCACTGTTTGGGCATCTCTTCGGGTTTTAGATATATTTTACTCATACATTCCTCCGTAAAAAGTTAAAAGACTTTTAACATATTTTTAAAATAAATCAACAAGTTTGTGGGTATTTGAATGCTATTTATAGAGAAATTATGAAAATGTATGTTGAATTAGTATCGAATATAGATTATATTATCACTAATATAATTTTTGGGGTATTTTATGAAAAAGTTGCCGATAGGGATACAAACTTTTGACAAAATGAGGTCAGATGATTACATTTATGTAGACAAGACTGATATTGCGTTTAATATAATTAATAATTACACTTATGTTTTTCTATCCCGCCCTCGAAGGTTTGGTAAGTCTCTTTTTCTTGATACTCTCAAAAACATCTTTGAAGGGAATAAAGATCTTTTCAAAGGGTTATACATTTACAACAAGTGGGATTGGGATACGAAATACCCAGTGATAAAAATTAGTTGGAGTGGGACACTTCAATCGGAAAAGGATATAATATCCCGCACAAGAGCTATTTTACAGGAGAATCAGCATAGATTGGGTGTAAGTTGTACTGATACAGATTACATGCCAAACTGCTTTGCTGAACTAATTGCAAAAACTTATGAAAAATACAATCAAAAAGTGGTTGTACTGATAGATGAATATGACAAACCAATATTGGATAATTTAGACAATTTGGAGATGGCAAAGTGGATGAGGGTTTATCTTAAAGGTTTTTATTCGATTATCAAGGATAGCGATAGATTCTTAAGATTTGCCTTTCTTACAGGTGTTAGCAAGTTTAC
>CAZFHX010000030.1:0-30837 GCA_964519265.1 uncultured Deferribacterales bacterium | reverse complement strand
CTAAGTTAGCTCATATAGAGTTCATTAATAAGCTATACGATGCGATAGTATTTAGGAAGTCTTACGAAGTGGTGGATCATAGACATTGTAATTTTGGGGTATTTTATTATTCAGATGGTATCAGAGATTTTGGTAACGATTTCGATTTCAAAGCGATAGAGCCATACCATATCAAAGTACATGAGTTGGGTAAAAAAGCTATGGAACACATAAAATCGGGTAGATACGAAAGTGTGTATGATATAGTCAAGGAGATGGAGCAGCCCCTTGAAACATTGAAGAAACATCTTGACAATTTGATAAAAAGGTATGTTTAATTTGGATGTACAAGTTAAATAGCACTGTGAGTGTACATGATGAATAAGTTTGACAGAGATGCTTTTACTTATGATAGCAATCAGATGCATGTAGAGAGAGCTAAAACGATAGCTGATGCTATTGTATCCAGTATACCGATATCGTCAAGTTGGGTTATGGCAGATTTTGGATGTGGGACGGGGTTGCTGGGTATCAATTTTGTTGATCGCGTAAAGCATATAGATATGATAGATACATCTGAAAATATGCTAAAAGTGTTGAATGAAAAGCTCACGCTGGGTGGTATTGATAATGCCACCGCTTTGCAACTTGACATATTTTCTGATCCTTTGCCTTATGAAAAGTATAATCTTATCACTACATTGATGACATTTCATCATATTGCTGATATCTCAGAGGGATTAGGTAGATTAAGCAGGATGCTCAAGAAAGGTGGGTACCTTGCCATTGCCGATCTCGATAAAGAGGATGGAACCTATCACGATGGGGAGCAACCTCCCCATTTTGGTATAGATCAAGAGTTTTTAGTGGAAACAGCATTAAAAAACCGATTTGAACTGATACATAAGTCTGTTCCATATATTGTAAATAGAAAGAATAGAGATTATCCCATTTTTTTACACATCTATAAAAAGGTGTAGTTTATGAATAAGATAGAAAAACTCCACAATTTAGCCCGATTACAAAATAGAGAAAACGAATTACCAGACTTCCTTTTGGAAAGGATCCTTTTAATCAATGAAGCAGACGATGAGGTTTTAGATGAATTGATCGAAAGGATCGAATATTTCAATAATGAAGTAGGTATGGGATGCTTCTCAGAAGGGTATTCGGTGAATGATATTGAGATGACTTTAAAAAAGGTGAATGTTAAATAGAATCTCAAACTTCTCTTGATTTTCCACGAATAAAATATTATTAAACCCTATGCTTACCCTTAGAGGCAGATTGATATTTTTGATGGTTTTTTTATACATTCTAATTGCATTGGCGCTATTTTATATCAGCCAACAATCCCAAAAGGCTATCATAAACGAGATAAACGATAATATCGAAGACCTGACGAAAGCTATCCAGATAAGTGTTCAGAATTTGACCTCTGAAAATTTAGATTCCCAGAATCAGGTGGAAGAGCTTGTAAAGCAGTTTAGGAAAAAAGGTGTGAGTGAGGTGTCTATCCTTTCGGATAATAAAGAGATCATCGCAAGCTCAAACCCAAAAAAGATCGGCAAAACAGTGAAGAAGGATATGAATACAGATTTCCTTATCAAGGCAGAATTGGGATCCAAAAGTAGTACGGAAAAGATAAAAGAGATCAATCTCCCCATAATTATTGGTGATGAAAAGTATGGATATGTCAATTTGGTATTACACATGGATACATTCACTGAAATCCAGCAGAAGCATTTCACGATGAGATTGATGGCCACTATGGGTATATTTTTGCTTGGTACTATTTTGATAGTGGTTCTCTCCACACAGTATGTAAAGCCTATCAATAAATTGGTAGAAGCTACAGTGAGGGTATCAAATGGTGAACTTGTTCCCATAGACAGCAAAAATCTCTCTTCCACTCCCGAGATAAAACTTCTTGTGGACAACTTCAACGATATGATATTAAAGATCAAAGAGCGATTCGAGTTGGAAAAGCAGCTTGAAGAGATGACTCATTTATATAAGGTGGGTCAACTTTCTTCTGCCATTGCTCATGAGATTAAAAATCCGCTAAATTTCATAAATTTAGCCATAAACCAGGTGAAAGATGAATTAAAAGAGAAGAAAGAGGACCCCAACATAATAAATATGCTCAAAATGGTTGAGGATGAAGTAAAGAGGATATCCGACCTTCTTGTAAATTTTTTGGAGTACGGTAAACCGATAAGTCTAAACTTGCAAAGACATTCAATAAAAGATATTCTGGACAACTTAAATAGAGTGGTCCATCTTAGATTACAAGATCCAGCAATAACGCTCAAGTTTGATCTAAATAATGACTTTACTATAACATGCGATAGGGATAAAATATTGGGGTGTCTCCTCAATTTGGTGATAAATTCCATCGAATCGATAGGGAAAAACGGTGAGATCGTTTTGAGAGCTTACCACAACCATGATACAGTTTTTATAGAGGTGATGGATAACGGTAAAGGGGTGCCAGAGAGTATTAGGGGTAGGATATTCGAACCTTACATATCCACAAAGACCACAGGCATGGGATTGGGGCTTGCTTTTAGTAAGAGGATCATCGAAGAGCATGGTGGTAAGATATATTTTGATGATAGCTATACCTCTGGAGCAAAATTTGTCATAGAGTTGCCTTATGAGTGAGTATAAGATACTGATAATTGATGATGAGCCGAAACAACGGGAGATTCTCTCCTATATTCTAACAAAAGAGGGGTATAATGTAATATCTGCCTCTGATGCAGAGGTTGCATTGGAGATGCTGAATGAGGATGTGGATCTCGTCATTACAGATCTACTACTTCCGAGAAAAAGTGGTATGGATTTTTTAGAGGAGGCACTCAAAAAGTACCCAGATATAACCGTTATAATAATTACAGGGCATGGTACGATAGACTCTGCTGTTTCTTCTATAAAAAAAGGTGCCTTTGACTATATTCAAAAGCCTCTTAGCAAAGAGACCGTTCTTTTAACTGTAAAAAAAGGTCTTGAGAGAACGGCGCTGCTCAAAGAGAGGAAGTTCCTCTACAGTCAGCTGAAACATAGGGACCAGTTTAGCGATTTCATAGGTGAGCATCCATTGTTCAAACAGGCATTAAACGCTATAATAAGAATAGCACCAGTGGATACCAATGTTTTGATCACAGGAGAAAGTGGAACAGGTAAGGATATTGCCGCTCAGTATATTCATAGATTAAGCGATAGAAAGGATAAACCTTTTGTCCCTGTAAACTGTGCTGCCCTTCCAGAAACACTCATAGAAAGCGAACTATTTGGCTACGAAAAGGGTGCTTTTACAGGTGCTATTGGGAAAAAGAAGGGGATCTTTGAATCTGCAGCGGGGGGGACTATCTTTTTAGATGAGATCTCGGAGATATCACCAATGGTGCAGGCAAAGCTTTTGAGACTGATCCAAAATAAAGAGATACTACCTTTGGGCAGTAATAATCCAGTGAAGATCGATGTGAGGATAGTGGCGGCTACTAATAAAAATTTAGAAGAGTTGGTTAGAAGTGGAAGTTTTAGGCAGGACCTATTTTATCGGTTGAATGTATTTACGATAAGGATGCCTTCTCTTAGGGAGAGAAGCAGCGATATCCCCCTTTTGGTTAATCATTTTCTTATGAAGTACAGGTACTTGGCAAAGAATAGGGAGAAGTATTTCAGTAAAAATGCCATAAAATTGGTATTGGATTATCCCTGGTATGGAAATGTGAGGGAGTTGGAGTCATTTATCCAAAAAGTTATTATCATGTCTGATGGAGATGAGATCACCGATAAAGATGTTAGGCAGTTTTTGATCGTGGAATCTACGAATGGATCTTTGAGTAATGGTCATGTTGATATTGCAAAAAATGGTAAAAGTTTGGACGAGATAGAGAAAGAACTCATTGAGAACGCTCTGAAGGAGACTGGTGGCAATATAACCAAAGCGGCAAAAAAATTGGGTTTAACATTCAGGACTCTACAGTACAGAATAGCTAAATACGGGATCAAAAGGTGAAACTGCACCTTGGTGCAGTATGTTTATTCGCTCAACAATTTGGTGTATTGTTATACCATTTGGTGTGATAGTTTTAAGTTGGTTTATTGAAAGTGTTTGAAAACCTTGTTGAATCGTTATTTATATTTTTGGCACGAATATTGCTTATACTAATTATGGCTTGATAAAGCACAAACAAAAATATGGAGGATTTACCATGAAAAAATTAGTATCTGCTGTTCTTGCAACACTTCTTTTCGCTTCTTTCGCTATGGCTGCTGACAATGCACCAGCTAAAAAAGCTCCAGCTAAGAAAGCTGAGAAAAAAGTTGAGGCTAAAGCTGCTGACAACGCTGCTCCAGCTGAAAAACCAGCTGAGAAGCCAGCTAAGAAAGCTCCAGCTAAGAAAGCTCCAGCTAAGAAAGAAGCTAAGCCAGCTGACAACGCTCCTAAGAAGTAATTTTACTATACTTAAAATAAAAAGGGGCTTTAATAAGCCCCTTTTTTTATTTTATAAATTCAACGAATTTGCAATTTTCACCATTCGTGGTTTTAACAGTTCCATCGGGTTGTTTTTCTATTATTTTGATAACATCCTTCACAGGGATTACCATTCTGCCACCTATGGATAACTGATTCAAAAGTTCATCTGGTATCTCTTCAGCCGATGCGGTTACGATAATTTTGTCGTAGGGTGCAAATTCTATCCAGCCGATATAACCATTATCAACCTTGAACTTAATATTTTTCCTATGCATTTTTTTTAGAATTAATGATGCTTTGTAGCTAAGCTGTGGTATCCTCTCCACAGTATAAACTTGTGAGGATAGAAATGAAAGGATGCCGCACTGAAACCCAGATCCTGTACCTATCTCTAAAACTTTATCTTCTGGAGTCGGATTCAGAATGAATGTCATATATGCAACTGTTGATGGTTTGGATATCGTTTGTCCGAAGCCGATGGGTAGAGCGTTATCTTCGTAGGCTATCCTCTGTAAAGCCTCATCAACAAATCTATCTCTTGGACAGTGTAGAAATGCTTGAATGATCCGTTCATCGTAATTGCAGTTTGGTGCAACGATATCTTTTATATATCTCTCTGGTATCTTCATCACAGAACTATCTGGGTTCCTATACCTTTGTCTGTAAATATCTCAAGTAAAACTGAGTGCAGAATCCTGCCATCGATGATATGTACCTTTTTAACTCCACCCAGTAGGGCAGATTTAACGGAATCCATCTTTGGAAGCATACCACCATATATAATGTTGTCATTTTTTAGGTTTTCGATATCTGAAACGCTCAAAGAGGATATCAAATTCCCCTCTTTATCGAGAACACCTCTAACATCTGTTAGCAATATCAGTTTTTCCGCTCCCACCGCTGAAGCTACTGCTCCAGCGACGAGGTCTGCGTTTATATTGTAAGGTTCAAAGTCTTCTCCAATACCAACCGGAGCGATTACAGGGATGTACTCTTTTGAAATGAGATCGAGGACTTCTGAGTTGACCTTCTTGACCTTCCCCACATGTCCTAAATCTATGATCTCTGGGGTTTTATAAAAGTTTTCCTCCTCTATGTAGAGCTTTTCTGCCAATATCAGGTTTCCGTCCTTACCTGATAAACCTATCGCCTTTCCACCATTGCTGTTTATGAGGCTTACTATATTTTTATTCACGAGCCCCACAAGGACCATTTCTACTACATTCATCGTTTCCTTGTCAGTTACCCTCATCCCTGAAACGAAAGTACTTTGAATATTCAGCTTTTTTAACATATCCCCTATCTGTGGACCACCACCGTGAACTATTATCGGGTTGATCCCCACATATTTGAGTAATACGATATCCCTTGCGAAATTGTTTTTTAGTTCTTCATCCACCATCGCATGTCCACCGTATTTTATCACGATGGTCTTGCCGTAGAATTTTCTTATGTAGGGTAGCGCTTCTATCAGTACTGAAGCTTTTTCGATCATCTTTTCCATTTAATGCTCCTTGTTCTTTTTTAAACTATTTAAAAGTACTATCCCAATTATGAGTAAAAATGCAATAGCATAGAGAGCAATTGTGAAACTACCCGTTTTATCAAATACATATCCCGCAAAAATTGGGGCTATAGCACCCGGTATATTTGATGAAAACATGAGTCCATAGATCATACCAACATTTTCCACACCCCATATCTTTGCTACAGTTCCAGCATACATCACAAGCACCCCACCATAGTTTAGTCCAGTGAGAATGGCAAATAAAATCAGACCGTAGCCTGTTTTTAGTATTAAGGGGGAAAGTAGCATCATTACTGTTTGTAGGAAAAGGTTTATCTGTAGGGCTCTTACAAAGTCGAATTTATCGAAGAAAGCCCCCCAAGAGATTCTACCAAAAGCGTTAAAGAGGGCGAAAAATGCCACTGCACTTACACCTGCCGCGGCAGTGGCTGTTTTAGACATCTCTTTTATGTTGGCATTTACTGCAAAACCTGCCGCGATACCGACAAACATGGCAAAATATAGTATTAGAAATCTCTTATCGAATAGGAGATCTCTGTATCTCACTGCAGGGGTAGACTCACCTAAGTTGATATTTTTTTCGGGATTTTTCATAAAAAAACCAGCAAAGACGATTAGCACAAGAAAAACTGTTCCTAATATTCTAAAGATTTGAAATGGTGTCCATCCTTTTGAAAGAAGCATACCGCCCAAAAAACTTACAAGGGCTGCACCACCACCAAATCCTGCAACAGCGATCCCCGTTATAAACCCTTTTTTGTTGGGGAACCACTTTATACAGGTGGAAATAGGGACTATATAGGCAATACCAGCACCAAGCCCAGCAATTAATCCATTTCCTAAAATGGAGAGAGTGAAATTGTTTGCTCCAAAAGATGAGATAATCCATCCCGAACCGAAGAGAGCACCACCAACTATTGTGGATAGCGATGGTCCTAACTTTTTTAAAATCTTCCCCGAGATGATCATTGTTGCTGGAAATACGAAATAGAATACAGAAAATGGTAGTTGAGCCTGTGCCTGTGTGATCTGTAAGATTGATTTTAGATCCTTTACATACACAGACCAGGAGTAGGTTGCACCCAAACATAATTGCATAACAACTGCAAAGATCAGGACAAGGTATCCCATATTTCTCCCCTAATTATGTTGTATTATTCTTCTTTCCAACCCCTTTTTCATGAGCTTCATTCCAGCACCTTTTGAAAGTGCTGTCTTTACATATTCTATATCTTTTACCTTAGATCCCGCAATGGTACCATATTTTGACAGTGAAAGGGATAAAGGGGTTGATGCTCCTATGAAGATCACTTTGCTGTAATCACTGACGAAGTTTAAAAAGTCTTCCGTTGTTTTGTTTATAAAAGTGGTACCACTTATCAAAACAATATCCGATTTTGGAATGATGATCTTTGCATAGCCTGGGTTGTAAGCGTTTGGGTAGTTTTTTAGTTCAAATATGTATAGTTCTTTTACCTGTTCTTTGATCTGTTCTTCAATCGGTTTGAAATAACCGACCATCGAGACAGTCTTATCTTTGAAATCGAATAACTGTGCTATGTCTGCCTTATCTGGTAAACCGTTATCGAGAACTGAGTTTATTGTTGCTAAACCAATGGCGGATTCAAGTAGGTTGTTGGAAAACACCCACTCTGCCACCTCAATAGCACTTTTACCCAAGAAAAAATTATCGGTGGCATTGCAACCACCGGGGATTGAATCTCTAAATGTATAGGCAACTCCAGCGCCGTCCTCTGTTTCCACAAGGGTATAACCTAAGCCTATAATGTAATCCTTGATGGTGAGCCCTTTTAATTTCTGTTCTGCCTCAGTGAATACCTTTTCGAGTAATAGTTTCATCTGTTATTTTACTCTTCTCTGTAATTCCTCTAAAACCTTTTCAAATCCCACATTTTTGTATTCAAGGGCAACGATGAGATGGTAAATAATATCCGCGGCTTCTGAAGCTATTTTATCCTCCGGTTCGGTGAGGAATGCTTTGATAAATTCTGCGTTCTCCTCACCAAGTTTTTTTATGATCTTGTTGTCTCCACCACTGAAAAGTTGGTTTGTGTATGAACCTTCTTTGGGATTTATCTTTCTATCTCTAATTGTTTTTGTGAGATGTTCGATTATATTCATACTATCTTCTCCTTAAAGTCTGACTGGTACACCGTTTTCTTTTAAGAAATGCTTTACCTCTGATACGGTGTACATACCGAAGTGAAAGATGGATGCCGCAAGGGCCGCATCGGCTTTCCCTTTTGTAAACCCATCCAAGATATGTTCCTTTGTCCCTACACCGCCGGATGCAATCACTGGTATCCTTAGGGCATCGGATATGGCAGCAGTAAGTTCGAGATCGTAGCCATCCCTTGTACCATCCTTATCCATGCTTGTAAGGAGTATCTCACCGGCACCGTAATTTTCCATCCTTATAGCCCACTCTACAGCGTCGATCCCTGTGGGGTTTCTACCGCCGTGGGTATATACCTCCCATCCGCTATTATCCAACCTTCTTTTTGCATCGATTGCCACCACTATGCATTGAGAGCCGAATCTTAGAGCAGCCTCCTTTACAAAGTCGGGGTTATGTACGGCAGCAGTATTTATCGAAACTTTATCAGCCCCTGAGTTTAGAAGTTTTCTTATATCCTCTATGGTTCTTACACCTCCACCAACGGTGAGGGGCATAAAGACCTTTTCAGCAGTTTTTGCCACGACATCCAAAATAATCCCTCTGTTTTCGTGGCTGGCGGTGATATCGAGGAAAGTTAGTTCATCAGCCCCCTGTTTGTCGTATTCCTCTGCCACTGCAACAGGGTCTCCAGCATCCACAAGGTTAACAAACTGTGTCCCCTTTACCACTCTACCATCCTTTACATCGAGGCAGGGGATGATTCGTTTTGCAAGCATAGTATCTCCTGAGAAACGCTTTTTTAAAAATTTGACTATTTAAAATCTATTTTAAATCATTTGTATAAATTGTAAAGCAGAAATTGTATATTCAATAATCTCTTTACAAATTCGAAATTTGATATTATTCTATTAGAATAACAAACAATACTGGTGAAATATGGCAAGAGTTTTATATGTAGAGGACAATTTCGATAATTATAAACTTGTGGAGTTTATTCTTACTAAAAATGGGTTTAGTGTAATGAATGCTGTAGATGGGCTTGATGCCATAGAAAAGGCAGAGATGTACAAGCCCGATCTGATCATCATGGATCTGAACCTTCCCAACTTGAAAGGTTTTGAAGCTGCAACCCTCATCAAATCAAAGCCTGAAACGAGAGATATCCCCATCGTTGTTCTCACTGCTGCATATAGTAATGAATACAGACACTTAGCCGACAAGATAGGTTGTGCAGGGTATTTTACAAAACCGATCGACCCTCTTACCTTTCCAGAAGATATTAAAAAGGTACTTGCCAACAAGGAGGAGAGGTCTATAGAAGACCCTCTTGCAGTTGAATTATCTAAATCCCTTGAGGATAAAGCAAGAAAGGTTGTACAGTTTGGTAGGGAGTTGTCCAAGATAGAGCGGAGATTTAATTCCATCGTTGAATCTATCATGGATCCGATCATGCTCTTGGATGTAAATAATATCGTGGTTTATATTAACAATGCTGCAAATAATTACGATTTTCTCAGAGGCTCATACAAAAAAAATATCGATTTTTCGATATTTTTCGATGATTTGGAAAAATATACACACCAATTGGAGAAGATTGGGTACATCAAGAACCATATCTTCAAAGTGGGAAATCTGACCTTCGTTGGGAATTTTATAAAACTCGACAAAGAGATACTGATTACACTGAAAGATATCACCGAAATCACCAATGTGGTGGAAAAACAGAGGGAGTTTGACAAGATTGCTACAATCGGCCGCATAGCCTCAGGTGTTTTGCACGAACTCAACAATCCATTATCTGCGATGAAGGCTTATTTGGATCTCTATCCGCAGAAGATTTTAAGGGCTGAAGATAAAGAGTCTATTTTAAATGAGTTTGTGGCTAAGGTGAGAAAATCGTTTGAAAAAATAATGGATCTTGTGGCTAATCTTACTTTTTTTGCACGGAAAAGCAGTGAATCGGAGATAAATATAAACCTCAATAATCTAATAAAAGAGACCCTTACATTTTCAGGTTACGACATCAAAAGGGGCGGGGTAAATATTGAGTTTGAACTTTCTGAAAATATAGGTTTGATAAGGGGGTATAAATCTGAGATAGAGCAGGCGATATTGAACCTTCTCTTAAATGCCAGTGATGCCCTTCAGGGAAGAGAAAACCCTAAGATCATTATTAGAACGAATGCTGATGATAATTTTGTAAATGTCGAAGTAGAGGACAACGGCGGAGGTATCCCTGAGGATGTTCAGCAGTACATGTTTGAGCCTTTTTATACCACGAAAAATGATGAAAAATCCACTGGGTTGGGGCTTACCATCGTAGTTAATGTCATGAACAAGCATATGGGGGGGCTGAAATATTTTACCTCTGAAAATGGCACAAAATTTGTTCTCTCGTTTCCAAAATTAACTGAGATGGTTAAAGATGGAAAAGATTAAAGACTATAAGAATATTTTACAGATCAACACAAAGATAAATGTGGGGGTATCAAAAGGGGATTATGCTGGATTGTATGACTCCCGTATAGAAGATATAAATCAGAAGCATATCCTAATCTCATTACCTACACTAAAAGGTGTCCCATTTCCCATCCGACCAGGAACAGAGGTGGAGGTATCTTTTATCTCCAACGAGGGAAGGTTTAGTTTCAGTTCGGTGGTGGAAGGTAGAGTATCTGAAGGGATCGTTTTGTTACAACTTAAAAAACCTGATTATATATTCCGTTCTGAGCTGAGAAAGTATTTTAGGGTGGAAACACGGATAAAAACAAAGGTTACCAAGCTATTTTTTGATAAACAGAATGGGGATATTCTTGCCAAGATGAATAGCTATGAGGTAATGATAAAGGATATATCAGGTGGTGGTGTACGGATTGTTTCAGAGGTGGAGTTCCTTGAAGGTGATGTTTTGCTTTTTGACCTTTCGGATGTATTCCCAGGTATAAATGAGATCTTTGGTAGTGTTATCAAACTCTACTCAAAGATTGACAGAAAGTATGAATATGGTGTAGAATTTATACTGATAAAAGAGAGAGATAGGGATCAGATCATAAAATATGTGTTTAAGAGACAGATCGAGAATAAAAAACTGTCTTGATGGGGGTAGTTATGGCATTTTATAAAGAAAGAGATGGTAAGGTTGAGATACTTTTCCCTGTGAGCGATGTGGATGCTGTAAACGGTTCCGAGATGAAGGATTATGTGAATAAAATTGCAAATGAAGTTTCTGCTGTGATTATAAATTTTTCAAGGGTGACATATCTAAACAGTAGCGGGCTTAGAGAACTCATTCAGATTTTAAAGTTATTACAGGACAAAGGGAAAAAACTTCACATCACATTTCTGTCTGAAAATATAAAGAAGATCTTTGCAAATACAAATCTCATCAAAATATTCTCCATCTACCCTACTGATGAGGACGCTAAAAGAGCTTTATAAGGCATCCTCATTTGTCGAGCTGATCTGTAGATTTATAGAGATAAATTATGGAATAAAGATCACAGAGACAAATTCAGGGTGCTTGCTAAAAATACTTTATGGTATTTTCAATCGATACCCCGATACAGAGGAGGATATCGATTTTTTTGTGAGATTTCACCTAAGGGATTGTATCTGGAATAACGAGTCTTACTTCTTTCGCAACAAGCCTCAACTGGAATACCTTGTAAAAATTGCAAACAAAGAGCCATTAAAGATTCTAAGCTTTGGATGTGCAGATGGGCAGGAGCCTTATTCTATATCCATCGTTCTCACCGAAAATGAAATAAAGCATAAGATATACGCTGTGGATGTGGATGAAGTGGCCATTAGTAGGGCCAAAAGCGGTGTTTATACCCCCTTTGACCTTAGAAACTTTGATGAGAGATACACTTGGGCATTTAGGGTTGAAAATGAATATATTTATATAAATGATGACCTTAAGGATAATGTGGAGTTTATCCATGCAAATTGCATCAAGGAGCCATTGGAGAAATATGTAAAAGAGAAGGTCGATGTAATTTTTTGTAATAATGTATTGATTTATCTTACAGAGCATTATGTAAAAGATCTCATAAAACAGTTTTGTGGGTTGTTGTCTTACGATGGGCATATTTTCACCACCAACGAGGAGGAGCATTGTTTCAACATATTGCCTGGTATCGTGAAGGTATGTAGTGAACCGATCGTCTTTCAGAAAAAGAATATAAATCAGATCGTGGAAAAGGATTTTAGAGACCTATACCAGATGACAAGTGATGTTGAAATGCCATCTGATGAGGTGTTGAAGGAGTATGAGGATAGTTTGAAGGAGAATCTCAATATCGAAACGCTGAGACATCTTGTGACATTGAATATTGTAAAAGGTAGAATTGGAGAAGCGAAAAAGTGGCAATATCTTGTCCTTTTAAATGAAGGGTATTCTGAGGAGGATATCGACCTGTATTTGGAGCTATGCCTTAAAAATGGTGATAATGAAGAACTCGTGGATATGCTGAAAAAGAAGGTGGAGATCTTCAAAAAAGAGAACGATATACTACTTTTGATAGATATTGCCAAAAAGATAGGTAATGCTAACCTTTATTTCACATACAAAAATTACTATGAAACCCTTTTTTCCAAGAACATCTCTTGAGGGGATCCGTGATCAAGATCGATTCCCTCTCTCTTGAAGAGATGAAAAGTTTTGTGGTAGATTTAGGGGAGAAGAGCTTTAGAGCTGATCAATTATATAAATGGGTATATCAGAAAGGGGTTACAGATTTTTCCCAGATGACCGATATATCGAGTGAATTTCGGGATAAGTTAAAAGATGTAGCATCATTTACAGTGTTAAATCCCATTGAGATCAAACGGGATAGTATCGATGGCTCACAAAAATTCCTCTTTGAACTTGAAGATAACAATAAGATAGAATCGGTAGCATTAAAAGATCAGGATCGAATAACCCTTTGCATCTCCACACAGGTTGGCTGCCGAATGGGGTGTGCTTTTTGTGCCACTGCAAAGATAGGGTTTATTAGGGATCTGACGGCTGGTGAGATAATCAGGCAGGTTATAGAGGTAAATAGGTATCTGAATGAGCAGAATGAAAAGGTTACCAATATCGTTTATATGGGGATGGGTGAACCGCTTGATAATTATCTTAATGTGGCAAAATCGATCGATATACTAACAGATGAGAAAGGGTTGGGGTTTTCCCATCGAAAGGTAACGATCTCCACCTCAGGGTTGGTGGATAAGATCGATGAACTTTTCAAACTGAAAAAGCAGGTCAATTTAGCCATTTCATTAAATGCCACCACTGATGCGGTTAGGGATAAGATAATGCCGATAAATAGAAAATTTAACATAGAGAAGCTTATAAACAAATTAAAGAGCTTGCCTATTCAAAAGAGGAAGAGGATTACAATAGAGTATGTATTACTCAAAGGTGTAAACGATACCATTGATGACGCAAAGAGGTTGATTAGATTGTTAAACGGTTTACCTGTGAAAGTAAATTTGATCGTTTACAATGAAGGTGGCGATCCCGATTTCCGTCCACCCAGTGATGATGTGGTCTTGAGATTTCAGCAGTACCTCACAGATAGGAATATCACCGCTTTTATACGAAAGAGCTTAGGGAAAAATATAGAAGGTGCCTGCGGGCAGCTTTATGCGAAATATGAAAAGGGGGTTAGATATGGCAGTTAAACTTAATGCTGGAGATAAAGCACCCGATTTCAATCTTCAGGGGAACGATGGGAAGTTTTATAGTTTGAAGGATTTGGGAAGTAAAGTAGTTCTCTATTTTTATCCGAAGGACAATACCCCTGGTTGCACAAAAGAGGCGATAGGGTTTTCCGAACTAAATGAGAAGTTTAAAGATAAAGGGTACACTATTGTGGGTGTAAGCCCCGATAGCATAAATAGTCATAACAAATTCATTGAAAAGCACAATTTGAAGATCCTGCTCCTTTCTGACCCAGATAAAAAGGTTGCCGAAAGCTACGGTGCTTACGGCGAAAAGGTGATGTATGGCAAGAAAACCTTTGGGATCATCAGATCCACCTTTGTAATAGAGGATGGAGTGATAAAAGAGGCTTTCTATAATGTAAAAGTTGACGGGCATTGTGAAATGGTTTACAATAAATTATAGAATCATATTTAAAAGGGGTTAAAGGTGAAGTTCGAAGATAAATTAAAAAGGATCGAAGAGATCATCGCAATTTTGGAGTCTGAGGAGTATGGTATAGAAAATACATTGGATCTATTTCAAGAGGGGATGGGGTTGATAAAAGATTGTAAGAAAACCCTTTCAGAGATAGAATTGAAGGTGGAGAAGATCCTCTCTGCAAATGATGGTGAGATCGAAAAGGAGCCTTTTGATGAAGTTTGATGTAAACAACTACATAAAATTCTGGGCTAAGAAGGTGGATAGCTGGCTTGAACAGCATATAGTGTCGGATAGTCAGTACATAGATGGGCTTATCGAGTCGATGAGATACAGTTTGTTTGCCGGTGGAAAGAGGCTGAGACCTGCACTTATCTATTCATCCTTTGGCATATTTGATGGGTATTTTGACAAGGTTACCCCTTTTGCGGCGGCGGTGGAGATGCTTCATACCTATTCCCTAATTCACGATGATCTCCCTGCTTTGGATGACGATGACCTTAGAAGGGGTAAACCCACAAACCATGTGGTGTTTGGTGAGGGTGTCGCAATCCTTGCTGGGGATGCGCTGCTTACAAAAGCTTTTGAGATCATGACAAGTACAAAACTAAACCCCGATGTGGAACCTACCATGATGCTCGAAGCAGCAAACAAGCTTGCCATAGCCACAGGAGAAAAAGGAATGGTGGGTGGTCAATATGCGGATCTAAAGGCTGAGGGGAGTTTTTTTGACGAGGGGACGGTATCCTTCATCCACATGAACAAGACGGCAGCTCTTATATCCTATTGCTGTGAATTGGGTGCTATCTTAGGGTATGCCAATGAGGATGAGAAAAAGGATATGGTACAGTTTGGTAAGAAGATAGGGCTTGCCTTTCAGGTGATAGATGATATCTTGGACCTCACCTGTACCACAGAGGAGTTGGGAAAGAATGCCAAGAGCGATCTAAAGAAGGAGAAGGCTACCTATCCTGCTATCTTCGGATTGGAAAAGTCTAAAAAGATCGCCGATGATCTCATAAATTCAGCATTTAGTATTCTCGATAAATATGGTGAGGCAGCTATGCCTCTTAGGGAATTGGCATCATTTGTAGTGGAAAGAAAAAATTAAGGATATGCTATGGGCTTACTATTCAATTTAAACCTGCCTGATGATATAAAAAAATTGAATTACAGCGAACTTACCACACTTGCCTCCGAGGTGAGGGAGTATATTATAGATGTCGTATCGAAGAATGGTGGGCATTTAGCACCGAGCTTAGGTGTTGTGGAGCTTACAATTGCACTACTTCGTATGACTGATCCGCTGAGGGATAGGATCGTTTGGGATGTGGGGCATCAAAGCTATGCCTACAAAATACTCACAGACAGAAGGGATAGTTTCCCAACTCTGAGGCAGTTTAAGGGGATCAGCGGGTTCAACAAGATGTCGGAGAGCCCTTACGATGCCTTTGGGGTGGGGCATTCCAGCACCTCTATATCTGCTGGGCTTGGGATAAAGATATCCAATATCCTTCAAAAGAGGGAGATTAAGACCATAGCAGTAATTGGTGATGGTTCTATGACGGCAGGTCTTGCCTTTGAAGGGCTCAACAATGCGGGGCATCTCAAAAAGAATCTTGTGGTAATATTAAATGACAACGAGATGTCGATCAGCCCAAATGTGGGGGCACTTTCAAATTACCTCTCAAAGGCTATGACAGGTGAGATATATACCAAATTTAGAAAGGATTTCCAGCATTTTATGGAAAAATCCCCCATCGTGGGTGGACCACTTTTACATTTTGCTAAAAAATTAGAAGAGGGGATAAAGGGATTTTTTACGCCGGGGATAATATTTGAAGAGTTGGGGTTCAAGTATATAGGTCCTGTGAATGGGCACAACATAAAGGATCTGGAAGAGGCGCTTCACAATGCCTTTATTCAAACTTCACCTGTGTTGATACACATTAATACAAAAAAAGGAAAGGGGTATGAACCAGCAGAGAAAAACCCTTCCAAATTCCACGGTTTGTCTAAGTTTGACAAACTAACTGGGATACCTGTGAAGTTTGGAGATGGGAAAACATACACACAGATCTTTGGTGAGACGCTAAGAGATATGGCATCGAAAAATGATAAGATCGTAGGGATCACTGCTGCGATGCCAGATGGTACAGGTATGAGTATCTTTAGGGATGCCTATCCCGATAGGGTCTTTGATGTTGGTATTGCAGAGCAGCATGCCGTTACATTTGCTGCAGGGCTTGCAGCAGGGGGATTAAAACCCTATGTGGCCCTTTATTCTACATTCTCCCAGAGAAGCTACGATCAGATCATTCATGATGTGGCTCTTCAGAAATTGCCGGTTGTATTCTGTCTTGATAGAGCTGGGTTTGTAGGAGATGATGGACCTACTCATCACGGGGCATTTGATATATCCTTTTTGAGATTGGTGCCAAACTTGGTGATCATGGCTCCTAAGGATGGTAGAGAACTCGAAGAGATGCTCAAACTTTCCGAGAATATAAATCTACCTGTGGCAATCAGATACCCAAGAGGGGAAGTGGATAGATACGATCTTCCCTATAATAATGTGTCTATTGGTGAGCCGGAAGTTGTTTACGAAGGTGGTGATGTCTGTATTGTATCGGTGGGGCATATCTTCAAAGAGGCGATTAAACTGCATGAAAAACTTAAAAATGAAAACATCGAAACTACTTTAATAAATTTGAGGTTCATCAAACCATTGAATAAAGATATTCTGCTAAAATACCTCTCTGGTAAAAGGTTGGTGGTGACTCTTGAGGAAAACAGTTTACACGGTGGTGCAGGGGAGTATATACAATCTATCCTAAATGATGCAGATATTTTGGTAAAAGTCTTGAGATTTGGGATACCTGATATGTTTGTGGAACATGGAGACTTAGAAAACTTGAGAAGATTGGTGGGTCTCACCGCAGAGCAGATGACAGAAAAGGTGTTGTCAGTCTTAAAGAGGTAACATTCTAATCAATCCTGTGGAGTATTTTTGAAAAAGGTCAGGTTGGATGAGTACCTAATACTTAATGGATTTGCAGAGGATAAGAAAATTGCCACAGGATTGATACTGTCGGGAAGGGTAAGGTCTGGAACACAGGTTTTGGATAAACCGGGTGAATTGATAGATCCCGATTCTGATATCTATGTAAAAGATGTGATGGAGTATGTCAGCAGGGGGGGACTTAAATTAAAAAAGGCTGCGGAGTCATTCTCCATCGATTTCAAAGGCAAAGTTGTGATGGATATTGGGTGCTCTACCGGTGGATTTACAGATTATTCATTAAAAAACGGTGCCAAGAAGGTCTTTGCCATCGATGTTGGTAAAGGGGTGCTTGATTATAATCTTAGAAATGATGATAGGGTAGTTGTCAAAGAAGGTCTAAATTTCAAGCACATTGTTTTTGATGACATAGGCGAATACCCCGATATAATTGTGGGGGATCTATCTTTTATCTCCTTGAAGTCTATATACGAACCTCTTTTAAAATTCTGCCGTGATGGCACTCAGGTAATTTTTCTTATAAAACCACAGTTTGAATCGTTGCCCCATGAGGTGGAGAAAGGTGGAGTGGTGAAAAATAAAGATGTTCACAAGAGAGTCATCTGTGATATCATTTCAAAGTATCAAGAATGTTTCGAATGTTGTGGGTTAACGGTGTCCCCAATAAAAGGTGCAAAAGGTAATATTGAATATTTGGTATTTTTCGTGTATAACGGTAAAGCACATATCTCTGAAGGATTAGAAAATATCGTTGATAAGGTTGTTGATGAAGAATATTGCTATCATTGCGAAGCCACACGCTGAAAATATAAAGGGGTTGCTCGAGTTAGTTGTAGAATTTTTTAAGAGTAATGGTATCAATTATCTTCTCGAGGGGAGATCCGCTTCTGTCTTAGGAGAAGAACCTCTTTCAGACAACGAGATAAGAGACTTGGCAGATGCTGCGATAGTGTTGGGAGGAGATGGGACACTTATATCAGCTATCCGTATCTTCGATAAAAAGGAGATCCCGATTCTGGGAGTGAATTTAGGGAGATTGGGGTTTCTCACCGAGACAAGAATAGATGAGGTGCTCGATTCCCTTAGAAACATGATAAGTGGCGATTTCTCGTTAGAGAAGAGGCTCAAACTATGCAGTGAAATCAGACTCAATGATCAGCACACATTTAAGGCATCTGTTATAAACGATGTTGTCATAAATAAAGGGGCGTTGGCAAGGATCATCGATATCGATGTCTTTGTGAATGATTCCTTCGTAAATAGATACAGGGCCGATGGACTCATCATATCCACACCCACAGGATCCACAGCATACAATTTAGCCGCTGGTGGCCCCATCATCTACCCAACATTAAACAATATAATCATTACACCTATCTGCCCCCATTCATTGTCGAATCGCCCTATAGTGCTGGATGCTGATGTGGTTGTAAGAATGAGGGTTTTAAATTACGATGAAAAGGTTTTTGTCACTTACGATGGTCAAATAGGCAAAAGGCTCGAAAGGGATGAGGAGATAGTAATTTGGCGCTCTCCCCACAATATAAACCTTGTGGTTCCCAAAAATAGAAACTACTTTTCAGTTTTGAGAGAGAAATTGGGTTGGGGTGGTAATTAATGCTACGGTTTCTTTCTGTACAGAATTTTTCTGTAATAGAGGATATCGAGATAGATTTTTCTGATGGGTTAAATATATTTACCGGTGAAACGGGAGCTGGTAAGACTGTTGTCATCAATGCGGTGAAACTCCTCGTGGGAGAAAAGCTCAACAGGAATTTTTTTAGAGATGAGACAAAACCGATTAAGATTCAAGGAGTATTTACCATAAAAGATGGTTCTGTATCAAAGGAATTGAAGGAAGAGTTTGAAATAGAGGATGAGGTTATCATAAAAAGGGAGTTTGATGCTCAGGGGAAAAACAGGATCACCATCAATGGAAATGTTGCGACTTTGAAGCAACTTCAGGTATTGACGGAAAACTTCTTAGATATACATGGTCAGCACGAACATCAATTACTCTTAAATCCGAAAAACCACTTGTCCTTTGTGGATATGCTCATAAAAGATGAAATAAAAAATGGATATTTGGAAAAATATTTCGAATACAAACAGGTTGAAAATGAAATCAGAAGACTTACCGAAAATATTCAGGAGTTAGAAAGTAAGAGGGAGTATCTCAAGTTTCAGGTTGATGAGATAGATGCTCTAAAAATTGATCCCAATAAGGATTTAGAACTTGAGCATAGAATTTCCATCATGACTAATATAGACAAAATCAAAACTTCACTTTCAAAGGCGATAAACTATTTAAATGGCGATGAAGTGAATGTGGAATCTCTTTTAGCTATGGCAAAGAGAGAACTTTCTTCGATTTCAAAGTATAGTGCCGAGTTAAACTCTATTTCGGAAAAGCTCGATACCCTTTTCTATGATATACAGGATATTTCTGGAACCATCGAAGATATGCTCGGTAAATACGATTTAGATGAATCGGAGATGAACCTTTTGCTGGAGAGAAAGGATAGAATTGATAGGGTCTGTAAAAAGTACAGTAAGACTATAGAAGAACTTCCTTCATACTTAGAAGAGATAAAAAAGAGGTTAGAAGAGATCGATCTTAGAGATGAGAGAATAGAATTTTTGGAGAAGAAAAAGAATAGATTACAAGAAGAAGCTGAAAGTTTGAGAGAGCTTCTCAATAAGGAAAGAAGAGATGTAAGCACCCTTTTATCTGAAAGGATCACAGCATTCTTAAAGGATCTGGAGTTGAAAAATGCAGTGTTTGAAATAAGGATTGAAGATCTTAACAGACTTGATGAAAAAGGTGGTGTAAACTTGGAGTTTTTTATCTCCACTAATATAGGTTTTGAGCCTGGTCCCCTTTCTAAAATCGCCTCTGGCGGTGAGATTTCAAGGGTGATGTTAGCACTTAAGGAGGCTTTTTCAGAAGTGGATATCGTGGATACGCTGATCTTTGATGAGATAGATACAGGGATTAGCGGTATTACAGCCAAAAAAGTGGCTGAAAAGTTGAAAAAATTATCCTCACACAAACAGGTGATTGTTATTACCCATCTTCCTGTGGTGGCGGCTATGGGGGATAAACATTTTCATCTCATCAAACAGGATGATGGTGGAAAAACGAAAACGACGATAAATATCTTAGATGAAACGGGAAGAAAAAATGTATTGGCTTCCATGATTGCAGGGGAGATTACGGAGAATTCATTAAAACAAGCGGAGGAGCTTCTCAGCAGATGATCGAACAGATAGCATCATTTGTAGTAAATATGATAGATAAAACGGGGTACTTGGGGATTGTGTTTTTTATGATGATTGAAAGTAGTTTTATCCCGTTTCCCAGTGAAATTGTTGTACCACCTGCGGGGTATTTGGTGTCACAGGGTAAGATGAATATGTTTATGGTTATATTTTCATCTATTTTGGGAAGTGTGTTAGGGGGATTTGTTAATTATTATATAGCCGTAAGATTTGGTAGGCCCTTTATTGTGAAGTATGGGAAGTATTTTTTTCTTGCTGAGTCTAAATTTCAAAAAGTGGAAAAGTTTTTCAGAAATCATGGGGAGATTACCACTTTTGTCGGTAGGCTTCTACCAGGCATAAGGCAGTACATATCCTTTCCAGCTGGACTTGCAAAGATGAATCTTTTTAGATTTACCCTTTTTACTGCGTTGGGTGCAGGTATATGGTCTGTGATTTTGGCGTACACCGGGTATTTTTTGGGGACAAATCTGCACATCATTAAAGAGCATATAAATAAGATTACAATTGTCATAGTACCATCTTTGGTGGTGCTTGTTATCGTTTATATAGTTTTATACAAAAAATATCTGAGGTGGAAAAGCTATGCTAAGAAAGGTTAGTTTTTCTATTTTATTTTTGATTGTTTTTAGTTTTAATCTGCTGGCAGAGGAGATCGTTGTCAAGCAGGGTGATACCTTTGCGGGGATATTTACAAAAATGTTTGATTATCACCTTGTGATCCGCTTGTACAACGATCTAAAAACGAAGATCCCGGGGTTTGTTTTGAGGGAAGGGCAAAAGGTGATATTTGGAAAAAATTATGTCCATATACCTTTGGATGTGACAAAAGAGGTCAAGATCTTTAAAAAAGAGGCTGGGTACGAGATCAACTTAGTGGAGCATCCTGTGTATACCATCAATACTGTTGTAAGTGGAACGATAGAGGGGTCGTTGTTTGAAACTATAAACAGGGTTGGAGAAAGTGATGAATTGGCTATTAGTTTTGCCGATATCTATCAGTGGGAAGTGGACTTTTTCAAAGAGGTGCATCCTGGGGATAGTTTTAGTATAGTGGTAGAGAAGAGGTTTGCTAAGGGTATATTCATCGGGTATGGGAAGATCTTAGCAGCAGATTTTTATAATAGAGGCAGATTGATCAGGGCGATATACTATAACAACGGTAAGCTATCGGGGTATTTCACCCCTGATGGAAAACATCTGAAGAAAGGTTTTTTAAGGGCACCTTTGAAGTTTGGCAGGGTGAGCTCAAAGTTTACTTCAAGTAGGCTACATCCAGTTCTTGGAAGGTATCTTCCTCATTTTGGTGTGGATTATGCCGCACCTGTTGGCACACCGATCTATGCTACAGGATCTGGAGTAATAGCACAGATGGGTTTTCAAGGTGGGGCTGGAAATTTTGTGAAGATCAAGCATGCCAACAATGTAACTACAACCTATATGCATATGTCTAAATTTAGGGCAGGTTTAAAGGTAGGTAGTCGTGTGTCTCAGGGAGAGGTGATCGGTTATGTTGGTTCAACGGGATATTCCACAGGTCCCCATGTTGATTACAGAATCCAGGTGGGTTCTAAATATGTGAACCCTTTAAACTTCGTAGCACCACCGATACTTTTGGCTAGGAATGACATCGTTGCTCTAAATGAAAAGAGCAAGCAGATAGTTGCCCTTTTGGATAGTTCATACTACAGGGTGGCAGATAACAGATTGGTGCAGTAGTAAAAAGTAGTCAGTAAAATTCAGGGTGGGCTGAAAAATTACTACCCTTCCGTCTTTCCTGTCATGTATGTGAAATTGCTTATGTTAAACCCTGCTGCTTTGAGATCCTCCACCGATCTCATGATACTTTCATCCTTACCACTTACCCTTATTACGACATCCCTTTTGGCCTGATCTTTTAGGAAAAAGGTTGCCAAACTTACGATATTTAGCTCATGCTGTTTTATGATCTTTGCCATCTCTGCAATAGCACCTGGTCTGTCATCCAAAACGATACTTATCCTTGCTCCGGGGATCCTCATCCCCATCGCTTCCACAAATACATCAAACACATCTATTGCGGTGATAACCCCTACGAGGTTATTCTTTTCATCCACAACGGGAAGACCTCCAATCCTTTTATCCCTCAGGATTAGAGCAGCCTTTTCAATTGGGTCATCGGGGGATACTGTGATCACCTTCTTTGTCATGACATCCTTGACGAGGGTTTCTGCTAAGATATTGTGCATTTCGTATATGTCGAGGGTGCTTGCTTTTGATGGGGAAAAGGTCTTTATATCCTTTTCTGTAATGATCCCTAAAAGTTTTTTATCTTTTGCCACTGGGAGTCTTCTGATCTTGTTTTCCCTCATAATGTGCATTGCATCTAAAACAGTGTCCTCTGGGTCTATCGTAATTACATCTGTGGTCATCCAATCTTTTATTAGCATAAACACCCCTTTGTTATTCTTTTTTCCATTCCCTCTTGTCGATGATCTCGTTTTTTTCTACATTTGATACTGATATACTGTTTAAGGTTAATCCAAAGGATCGTTTAAACTCATCTTTTAGTTCTGCACGATCCTCAGATACCTCTAATATCATTATATCATTTTTCTCCGATGGTTCAACGATCAGTTTACCTTTTATACCATTTCTGTTGCAGAACTCTTCAAACTGCCAGAAATGTACAAACACCCCTTTTACCTTTACAGAGCTATCGGCTCTACCAAAGACACCCTTGAGCATCCCATTTTCGTAAGCAACGAGATCTCCCGTGGCTAATCTCACAAAGGGCAACCTCTCGTCAAAAAAAGTCAGGACAAGTTCACCGTATTCATTAAGATCTACATCTTCGGGTGAGTTTGGTTGAAGATGCTCTACAAACAAACAATCGGTATCTATAGACATATATCTGTACCCTTTTCCTTCAGTGGCTATTAGCCCCACCTCAGCTATACCGTACCCCTGATACGCTTCAATACCAAACTGATTTTTTATGTATATTCTATCATCCTCAGTCATCTTTTCAGCTATTAGATAGGCTTTTTTCAGTGTCCCTTTCTTTGTTTGCTCGGCGGTTTTTATGAGAAAGGTTTTGGTACCTATGAAAGCTGTGGCACCAAAGGTGTCCACAAACTCGGCTGCTTTTGATGAGTCTGTGGGTCCCAGAGGGAAAATAGGTATGTTTAGAAACTTGCATGCTTCGTCAAACATCTCACCAGCAGGGGAGATTGTGTATCCAAAGGTGTTTATCACTATATCGTTTTCATCAAAACCAGCAGATTTAAGTGCTTTGTAAAATCTGAAATGCTCAAAATCAGACATCTTTACATTGTTTATCGGACCGGGAGATTGAAAATATTTGATAGGTTTTGCAGTGATTAACCCACCAAAAGGGGGATTTGATTGTTGGAGTTTGGAATATTCAGATTTTCTCAAGATTGGTAGTTTCTTAAAATCTTCGTAATCGTTGATTTTAAATATATCAGAGTATCTATTTATCAAAAAATCTTTCAAATTAGGGTTTTTATCGTATATCTTTTTTAATAGTTCTAATACCTTGCCAAAATCCCCTATGAAAGCCATCTCTTTCTTCTCCTATAGTGCTTTACATCTCTAAAGCTCTTTTTACTGGATGATATCCCCAAATAAAACTCCTTCACATCATCATTGGATAAGAGATAATCCCTATCCCCTTCAAGAACTATTCTGCCGTTTTCCATTATATACCCTTGATGGGATACGGATAGGGCCATATTTGCATTCTGCTCTACGAGGAGGATCGATGTTTTTTCTTTCTCATTAAGTTGCCTAATAATTTTGAAAATCTCTTTCACAAGTAAGGGGCTTAATCCCAAAGATGGCTCATCCATCAGTATCAATTTAGGTTTTGCCATGAGGGATCTACCTATGGCAAGCATCTGCTGTTCACCGCCACTCATGTACCCTGCCAACTGCTTTCTTCTCTCTTTCAACCTTGGAAAATATGAGTACACCTTTTCTATACCTTCTGATATCTCACCTTTTGACCTTGTGTATCCCCCGGCAATCAGATTCTCCTCTACAGTGAGGTCTTTAAAAACCCTTCTACCCTCCATTACCTGAAAGATCCCCATTTTCACTATCTCTGCGGCATCTTTTTTATCTATCCTCGTTCCCATAAAGGTTATTTCACCATCGGTGATATCTCCATTATCGGGTCGAAGTAAACCTGAAACCGCTTTGAGAGTGGTCGTTTTCCCAGCACCATTGGAACCGAGAAGACATACGATATTCCCCTCCTTTACCTCGAGGGAAAGACCTTTTAGTACAAGTATCACATCATTGTAAACTACTTCGATATTTTTTACACTGAGCATCTTCCACCTTTAAAATTAAGGGGAGTTAAACTCCCCTTTTAAAGTTTTAGTCCAAAGTAATTACACCTGACACAGGTTTGATCTGTCCATTTTGTATCTGATAGATCCTTGCGGCTCTTACACCTTTGTGTATATCTTTTGTGAATGTTACAGGAGGTGTAAGCCCCATAGTACTGAAATTCTTCATAGATTCCAAACTATTTTTGATCGCTTCACCTGTGATCTCACCTTTTACATTCTTAATGGCATTTAAGATCACATACATTGAAGCAAATCCTTGAACATAGTTTATCTCTCTCTCAGCGATATTTGGATGGTATTTTTTGTTGATCTCCCTAAGGAGTTTTATACCTTCCACATTTGTCTCATCCCAGAAGGCAAAGGGGCTAACACCATAAAAACCGTTTGCAGCATCGCCGGCAAGCTTTATCAGAGGCTTATCGAAGGTCCAATTTAATCCGATGAATTTTGTTGTAAGCCCATTCTTCTTAGCATCCTTTAAGATTGTAGATGTTGCCATGTAGGTTTGCTGAACTATCGCATACTCTGCACCAGATTTTTTTAGGTTTAGCATCTGTGCAGTGGCATCAAGGGCTTTGAGATCCACAACCTGCTTATCCACCAGTTGGATACCCAATTTCTTGGCAGCCTCTTCTCCATCTGGAAAGAAAGGCGATCTACCGAAACCTGTGTCGTTGTATATGAATGCTACAGTTTTCCCCTTATTATCCTTTATGAATTTTAAGGCTGCCTCTGCTTGGTCTGAGTATGATGCCCCAACGAAGAAGTTGTATGGTGTCTTTTTACCATCAGCCAAATGCTCTGAGTAAGAGGCAGAGATATAAGGGATCTTATCCTGAGCAACAAATTTTGTGAGGGCTTCGGTATCACCCGTTCCCCAGCCCTGAATTGCCACCACACCCTTCATCTTGAAATCCTTGTATGCTGCAAGGGCGTTTGGTATCTTGTATCCGTAGTCCACCTCGATGAGTTCGATCTTCTTACCGTTTATGCCACCCTGATCGTTAAACCACCTTACACAATCCCTTGCTCCATCGGCATAAGGTTTACCTACATCGGCCGTTCCCCCTGAAAGATCGAAAAGGGCACCGATTTTAATAGTATCTGATGCAAACACAGATACTGAAAACATAAGCAATGCAGCCAAAAAGAGCTTCTTCATAACATCCTCCTATAAGATATTTATTTTAATATGAAAATGGCCATAATTTCCAGTAAGCCTTGATGAGATTCCATCTTCTTGCAAGGCCTTCGGGTTCAAACAGAAGAAACAGTATGATAACAAGCCCGTAAAATGCTTCTCTGATTGCAGGGAATATCTGCTTTAAAAATGGTGCAACACCAGAGAAAATATCTACCAAGTGTCTCAACAGTTCTGGTAAAACTATCATGAAGATCGTACCAAATATCGAACCGAGTATGGAACCTAACCCACCGATTATTATCATAGAGAGATACTGAATCGATGCTAAGATGGAGAAATGCTCTGGGGTGATAAACTGCACATAGTAAGCCCAGAGGGAGCCAGCGATACCTGCATAGAAAGAGCTTATTCCAAATGACAGAAGTTTATATTTGAATACATCAACCCCCATCGCCTCTGCAGCAATATAGTTATCCCTGATACTTATGAAAGCCCTACCGATCTTAGTTCTAATGATATTTTTAGCGGCAGTGATCAGAAGAATTGCAGAGATAAGTGCAAAGAAGTAGAATCTAAAATCGTTGTTTATCTCTATTCCAAATATGGTAGGGGGTGTGATCGCCATTCCATTTACACCACCGGTAAACTTTTCTGCTCTTATGAAGATGAATTCCAATATGAATTGGGCTGCCAATGTTGCAATCGATAGGTAGAGATCTTTTAATCTAAGGGATGGTAACCCAAAAAGTATCCCCACAACTGCTGTAATGAGAGCGGCAATCGGCATCGCTAAATAGAAATTAAACCCGTAGTTTGCGGCTAAATACCCTGTGGCAAAGGCACCTACACCCACAAAGGCACCATGCCCCAACGAGATAAGCCCCGTAAAACCTGTGAGAATATTTAATCCAACCGCTGCAATGGATGAGATCAGGATCATGTTTAAAATATAAAGTATATAACTGTTTGATACAAATGGCACAAAGAATAGAGCTATCAGAAATCCGTATATAGATACCTTTGAAAATGTGGTTTTATAGATGGCGGCATCTTTTTCGTAGCTTGTCTTAAAATTACCACAATTGATGTAATTCATACCTTCTCCACCTTAACAGTTCCGAATAATCCGTATGGTTTTATCAAAAGGATCACTATCATTACAATGAATGGGAATACCTCTTTTGCTCCACCACCTACGAGGGGGTCAACATAGCCGCCCACGATATTCTCCAACACACCTATGATAAGACCACCCACAATTGCTCCGATGATGCTATCCAATCCACCCAAAATGACGACGGGGAATACCTTTAAACCGAATTGGGATAGGTTTGTATTGATGCCGTTTATATTACCGAGTAGCACTCCACCCACCGTAGAGACGATGGCTGCAATTGCCCAAGATAGTGCAAAGATCCTTCTTACATCGATCCCCATTGAAAGGGCTGCCTGCTGATCGCTTGCCACGGCACGCATTGCAACACCTGTTTTCGTAGTTTTGAAAAAGTAGCTGAAAATGGCTAAAAATATTGCGATGGATACCAGGGCAAATATATAAACCGTACTTATCTGTATGAAACCGATCTTTACAGGTTCATGGGAAAAGATCTCTGGGAATGTCCTTGTATCTGTACCCCAGATGATCTGAACGATCGATTTTAGTAATGATGAAAGACCGATGGTGAGCATGATGATCGAGATGATCGGTTCACCTATCATCTTTCTTAAAAACACCTTTTCTATCAAAAATCCAAAGAAAAACATAAAAATTAGTGTAATTAGGAATGAAAAAACAAAGGGTATCTTGTATGTCACTGTGAGATGCAGGCAGATATAGGCACCTACAAGGAGAAGTTCCCCTTGGGCAAAATTTACAATACCGGTGGATTTGTATATCAGTGTAAATCCCAAAGCAACGAGGGAATATATACTACCTATAACTATTCCTGCTATAATGATCTGACTTAAAAACTCCATAAACACCTCAATCTACAAACATTATCTTTATAGTGGTATTGAAAGATTTGATCCTTCCATCCTGCAGTTTGATTGTGGCAGTGGTGGAAACGTCCTTTGCATCGCTGTAGAGTGCATTGAAAATGTCGGCGTATTTCTCTATGATAAAGCCTCTTCTTACCTTTCTCGTTCTCGTCAATTCTCCATCATCGGCGTCAAGCTCTTTGTAGAGTAAAACAAACTTTTTTACCCTGTGTTTCTCTATGAGCTGTTCGTTGACCTTTTTTACCTCTTTTAAGATCAGTTGATACACTTCATCTTTTGCCGAGAGATCTGTGTATGTTGTGTATGCAAGTTTGTTTTCTTCGGCCCACTTGCCCACTATACCCATGTCGATATTGAGGATCGCCGTGATGTACTCCTTATCGTTGCCCAGGACAACTGCCTCTTTTATGAATGGACTGAATTTCAGTTTATTCTCTATGAATTGTGGCGAGAACCTTGTCTTGTCTGCTAAATACATCAGATCCTTCATCCTGTCGATTACAACGAGTTTTCCATTGTCATCGAAATACCCTGCATCACCTGAGTATAGCCAGCCATCCCTGATCGTTTCGGCGGTTGCCTTTTCATCCTTGTAGTAGCCTACAAATACTGCATCACTTTTGGAGATGATCTCGCCATCTTCTGTGATTTTTACTTCAGTTCCCTCTATGGGTTTACCAACGGAGGTGAAATCTATGTCATCGCTTCGGTGGATACATGATATCCCTGCGATCTCGGTCTGACCGTAGATCTGCTTTAACTCGATCCCTAAGGCATGGAAGAATTTAAAGGTGTCGGGACCAAGTGCCGCACCACCCGTCATTGCGGATCTGAGATAGGTAAATCCAAGTCTTTCTTTGAGTTTCCTGAAAAGTAGCATATATGCCAAATAATACTGTATCTTTTGAAAAAAAGTTGGAGATTTTTTGTCAAACTTTAATTCTGCATACTTGTATCCGATGGGTAAGCACAGGTTGTATATGAACCTTTTAAATGGTGTTGCGTCCATGATCTTCATATGAACCGTTGAAGCAATATTCTCCCACACTCGGGGAGGAGAGAAGATGATTCGAGGGCCTATCTCTTTCATATCCTCTTGAACCGTGTTGTGACTTTCGGGGAAATTGACTGTAAACCCAAAGATCATGGCACTTGCAATGCTCATCATCTGCTCACCGATCCATGGTAGGGGGAGAAACGATACAAACTCATCGGTTTCATACTTAGGATCGGCTTTGGCAAGGGATGTTGCCATAAAGATCATGTTTTTATGACTGAGCATGGCGAGCTTCGGATGCCCTGTGGTACCTGATGTGGTGCACATCACTGCTATATCATTTTCGTTAAGGTTGGATAATTTTTGTTCAAAGTAGGATTCTAATTGATCGTTTGAGGTTTCTTTGAATATATCATCAAAGTATATCAAAATCGGTGTATCGTACTGATACATCCCTTTGTTGTCGTAGTAGATGATCTTTTTCAAGTTTGGAAATTTGTCTAAATTCTCCAATACCTTGTCCACCTGCTCCTGATCTTCGGCAACAACAACCTTTGTCTCCGCCTTTGTCAAGATATATTCCACCTCGCTGGCAATGGAATCCTGATATACCCCTATCGGATAGGCACCTATAAGTTGTGCCGCCATCTCTGAGATTACCCATTCTGGCTTATTGTCGCCAATGATAGCAACGGTATCACCCTTTTTCAAACCTAAAGATTCAAAATAATGGGCGGTTTTTGTTACCCTTTCGAAGTAATCCTTCCAGGTGTATTCCTTCCAGATACCTAAATCTTTTTCCCGAAAGGCTACTTTATTCTTATTTTTTTTGTATCTATCGTAAAAGTAATGAAGAAGCGTCATACCCATTTCTCTTCTCCTAAATACGCAGAAAGCACCCTTTCATCGCTGGCAACTTCGTGTGGCTTACCTTCGCATATCTTTTCACCGAAATCGAGGGCAACAACCCTGTGGGAGAGATCCATTACCACATTCATATCATGCTCAATAAGTATTACTGTTATCCCCATCTCTTCATTTATATCGATGATATACCTTGCCATATCTTCGGTTTCTTCAGTGTTCATACCCGCCATCGGTTCGTCGAGCATGAGCAGCTTTGGTTCTAAACAAAGGGCTCGGGCAAGCTCAACCCTTTTTTGAATACCGTATGATAGCTCAAATACATGCTTTTTTCTCACTGCTGAGAGATCGAGAAAATCTATGACATGCTCTACAAACTCTCGATGTTTTACCTCTTCCTTTAGGGCTTTTCCGAAATAGAAAATAGATGAAAGTAGTCCATAGTTCATGTATATATGTCTTGAAAGCATAAGATTGTCTAAAACTGTCATACCTTTAAAAAGTTCTAAGTTTTGAAAGGTCCTAACCACGCCTAACTTGGCTCTTTTTTTAACCGGAATATCAGTGATATCCTGACCTTCAAAGATGATCTTTCCCCGTTTCGGCTTGTATATTCCTGTGATGGTGTTTAATACACTCGTTTTACCGGCGCCATTGGGGCCTATGATGGAGAAGATCTCCCCTTTGTTAACTTTAAAGGAGACCCCAGCCACAGCCATGATACCACCGAAACTGAGGTATATATTCTTTACTTCAAGCAATACAGACATAACGCTCCAAAATATAATCGTTTTATAATTTAATAATAGATATAATTTGGAATGTCAAGGAGAATTTAGTTATACCAAAATTATTTTAGCTGTATTATACAGGTTTGGTAAACTAAATCAAGACTAC
>CAZFHX010000029.1:0-31631 GCA_964519265.1 uncultured Deferribacterales bacterium | reverse complement strand
ACATTATAGTATAACACACTCTAATGTTGGTGTCCACTTTTTACAGCATACATCACTATGATAGCTCTTTGCAATAAACTCATCAGGGTAATTTTTGCCATGCTCTCTAAAAAACAACATTTTATAGAACCTCTGACCTATTAAAATTTATAGTTGACTCCTATTGTGTATGACTACAATATAATTATAGCATAAAATTTATTTGATTGAAACTTTTATAAAATATCAGTTTTTTTGAATATTTGTATATATAGATAGATAAGATGTAAGTTTATGATAAATAAGTATTTTGTCGAATTAATTTGCTTGACAGGTGGGATTTTGTCTGGTATACAGTATACAACTTTTAAAAAGGAGGTTAGTATGAAGTTTAAAAAGTTGTTAACTTTATTGATGGTTTGCTTAGCCGTAGCTTTATTTGGGTGCGCTGGTGCTGAGAAATCTCAGGTGGCAAAACCAGAAGCCAAGCCTGAAGCAAAAGCTGAAGCAAAAGCTCAGCCAAAAGCTGATGAAATTCCAGCAGGCAAAACTGTAAAGCAGATCGTGGAAGAAGCGAAATTTCAGATCGTTGATTACGATTATGTATCTGCTAAGTTGGGTGATAAGTTAAGAAAATTTAACCAGCTTGTTGTGATCGATGCAAGACCAGAGAAGAAGTATGACGAAGGTCATATACCAAGTGCCATTAACATTCCAGATACCAAGATCGACAAGTTTTTCCCTCAGCTTGATCAATTTAAGGTGACAAAAGATACAGAGATAATAGTATACTGTGGTGGATACGATTGTATCAAAAGCTACAATGTAGCAAAGTTTTTAAGGGACAAAGGGTATACAAATCTTAAAATCTATTTAGCTGGTGATCCTGAGTATTCTACAAAATCTTTCATGGAGATCAGTACCTCTTATGCTGAAAAACTTCATAAAGAAGGTGTGCTTTTCATCGATGCAAGACCTGAACTTGTTTACAAAAAAGGTACAATTCCTGGTGCTATAAATATTCCTGATACAAAATTTGCTGTAAATCAGGATCCTTATATGAAGCTTCTTCCAGAAGATAAGAATACAAGAATGGTTGTATTTTGCGGTGGGTATGCTTGTGTAAAATCTCATATCGTTGCTGATATCCTTTACAAGAAAGGGTATAAGAATGTTTTAGTATATTCTGCTGGTGAGCCAGAATGGAAAGAAAAAGGACTACCAATTGTAATTCCAGGACAGGAGCAGCAGACTAAGAAAGAGGAAGCAAAACCACAGGCTAAGGCTGAAGCAGGAGCTATCAAAGCTGGTAAGGATGAGGGAACTGTGGATAAGGAATTCTTTAAAACACTCATCGATTCAAGACCAGACAACATAGTAATTATAGATGTTAGAACTCCTGCAGAGTTTCAGAATGCCCATGTGAAGGGTGCAATAAATATTCCAGTTGATGATCTTTATAAGAAAGGTTGCGATTCAATTGTATCAAGACTTCCAAAAGATAAGAATATCATTTTCATGTGTGCAAGCGGTGGTAGAGCTGGTGAAATGTGGTTTGGACTCAAGGATGACTGCAAATACAATATGACAGGTATCTACTATCTCGATGCAAAAGTTGACTACTCTTCTGGAAGATGTGAAATTAAATAAATTCTGATTGTAATTAGAGTAAGGCGGGCTTGATGCCCGCTTTTTTTATTGTTTAGATTTTGGATCTAAGATATCCCTCAACCCTTCACCTGTCAGATTAAAGCCCAATACTGCAAGAAGAATACAAATACCAGGAAAGAATGACAACCACCAGGCAAACATGATATTGTCTTTGCCAGAGGTTATGATATTACCCCACGATGGTGTTGGTGGTTGTACACCTAATCCCAAGAAGCTAAGAGCAGACTCTACAAGGATAGAGCTTGCAACTCCCAATGTTGCTGAGACTAATATGGGAGATGCCACATTGGGTAATATATGTTTGAAGAGTATTACTCTCTTTTTAAGACCTGCAACTTTTGCTGCAGTTATGTAATCTCTTTCAGTAATGCTCAATGTTTCTGCCCTTACCATTCTTGCAACACCCATCCAACTCGTAATCCCTATTACGATCATAATGTTGTAGATGGATGGTTTTAAGAATGCTATCACAGCCAAGATGAGAAAAAAGGTGGGGAAGCAGAGTGCTATATCTACGATTCTCATTAGAACTTGATCAACCCAGCCTTTAAAATATCCAGATATCAAGCCTATAATCGTTCCAATGAAAACAGATATTCCAACGGATAAAAATCCTACTGATAGGGAGATCCTCGTTCCATATACCACTCTACTGAAAACATCTCTACCCAATTCATCAGTACCAAATAGGTTTTTACTTGATGGAGGGTTGAGTATGTTGAGAAGGTCTATTTCTGTTGGATCGTGGGTGGCTATTAGAGGAGCAAAGATTGCAACTATGGTAAAAAAAGCTATGATCGATAACCCTGCTGTGAATAATTTATTTTTTCTTACCATACCTTATCCTCGGATCTGCGATAGCGTAAGAGATATCAGCGATTAAATTGCCCAATAGTGTTAAGAAAGCACCAATCACCAATATACCCATTATTACAGGGTAATCCCTCATCATTACAGATTGATAGAAGAGTTGCCCCATACCTGGTATCGAGAATACCGATTCAAAAATCACACTTCCCCCAATCAATCCTGGTATCGACAGACCTAATATTGTGATTACTGGAAGTAGAGCGTTTCTAAGGGCATGTTTGAATATTACTGTTTTTTGTGGAACTCCCCTTGCATAGGCAGCAGTTATGTAATCTTCATTTATTGCATCCAACATACTGCTTTTTATGAATCTACTAAAACCAGCTATGCTACCGAATACAGATATCCCTACAGGTAGAATCGAGTGCCAGATTATATCCAATACCTTTTCTGAAAAGGTGTAGTTTTCAAACTCATAGGAGGTAAGCCCAGATATAGGTAGCCAACCTTTGATAACGCCGAAATAGTATGCACATAAAATTGCAAGCCAGAATGTGGGGATTGCAAATCCCAAATAAACGATTACTGTAGTAATTTTATCAAATAGTGAGTTTTTATAAACTGCTGAAAGTACTCCTATGGGTATTGAAATCAATATTATTAGAAACATAGAGGTGATGTTTAAGTATAGGGTGACAGGCAATTTTTCTGCTATTTTAGTAAGAACTGGTTTTTGATCCGATGCGAAGGAATTACCAAAATCTAACTGAGCTAATTTCTTGAGCCATATCCAATACCTTTCTATAACAGGTTTATCAAGTTGGTACATATTTATGAATTTTTGATAGGCTGTTTCAGATATTTTTGGATTCATAGATGATAGGAATTGTGCAGGGTCTCCGGGTGCTAAATTTACCACGATAAAAGATATCAGAGTGATCCCAACGAGCATTGGGATCATTTCCAATAGTCTTTTTATTATATAGGTTAGCATAGCCTATTTTGTTAGTTTATATCTTCTTTGATCTTTTTCCACATACCAATCGATAAAATTGTGCATTATGCCAGCAGGTGCCTCTTCCACATTTTTAAATCGCTTGTGTAATGCTATGAGAGCCTTAGGGTAATACAAGAATGTGTACGGTTGATCATCCGCTAAGATCTGAGCAATTTTATGATAGATATTTTTTCTTTTTTCTATATCAAACTCCACTCTACCCTGTTCGATGAGTTTATCTACCTCTTTATTTTGATAACAGATGAAGTTTAGATTTTTTCCACCACACCTCGAAGAGTGCCAAACATCGTAGGGGTCTGGCTCCATAGGGATTGTCCATCCTAAGATAACGACATCAAAATTTCTCTTGTTGATGTATTCTGTGATAAAGGTTGCCCATTCTAAGATCCTTATCTCCACCTTTACACCGATCTTTTTCCAAGAGTGTTGAAGTATCTCTGCAATGGAACTTCTTGTTGTGTTACCTTGATTGGTTGTGATGGTTATCGAGAATGGTACACCATCTTTCTCAAGAATTCCATCACCATTTTTGTCTTCAAAACCTGCTTCTTTTAAAAGCAATTTCGCCTTTTCAATGTCGTATTTATATTTTGTGACATTGTCTGTGTACCAAACTGTACCTGGTTTGAATGGTCCATCTGCTGGTTCACCTAATCCAAACAGTACACCTTTTATAATATCATCTTTTGGGGTGGCGTATGATAGGGCTTGCCTTACTCTTTTATCCTGGAAAAATCTATGTTTTAGATTGTACCCTATGTATGTGTAAGAATTTGATAAATAGCTATATTTGTTGTACTGCTCTACAAATCTTGGGTTATCTGTTTGCTTTGAAAATTGCAGTGGTGATAAACCCATGAGATCGATATTTTTGTTCAAAAGCTCTAAAAACATAGTGGATGTATCGGGTATGATCTTCATTGTGTATCGATCGAGATTTGGTCTACCTTCGTAATAATTTTCGTATGCTTCAAGGGTAATTGAGTGCCCCGATTTCCATTCTTTAAATTTGTATGGTCCTGTACCTATTGGTGCCCGCTGAAGGTCTGATTTAGTAATAGGGATCCCTTTTAACTTATGTTCTGGTAGGATATTCATCGTCCAACTTGAAAGGGCAGGGGCGTATGGGTATTTGTAATGTATTTTTACAGTATAATCATCAGGTGTTTCAACTTTTTCGATGATTCTAAAATCTGAGTCATAGGCAGTGGGGGTGTTGTTGTCTATAATTGTTTCGTAGGTGAACTTTACATCTTTTGATGTAAAATCCTTTCCATCATGCCACTTTATTCCTTTACGCAAATGGAATGTTATTATTTTTTTGTCTGATGATATTTCCCATTTGTATGCCAAATCTCCCACAAGGTTGAGATTTTTGTCGTATTTCAGTAATCCGTTGTAAATCAATCCTGCCACGGAGTGAGATGCGGCATCTGTGGCTAAGATAGGGATCAGATTGCTTGGTTCACCTATACTGCCTTCAATTAGTGAATCACCAAATTTGGATGAGTCAGTCTTTCTTTTGATGGCATCTTCTTTCTCTTTTCCGCAACCTGCAGTTAGAATTAGAACGGTTAGTAGAAGGTATGCTTTTTTTAGCATTAAATAAAACCCTGATGAGCTTTATTTACTTTCTGTGGGTACTACAGGTTTGTTTTGTGGTACTGCTTTTACAGGCTGATCCTGGATTTTGTTAACAATAGAATTACCTGCTTTCCCTGAAGATGACATAATTGTAAGTGTGATGGAAGTAGCAAAAAATAGGATGACAAGTATCGTTGTTATTTTGGTCATTATATTCTCAGGGGAACCTGGTCCAAACATTTCTGATGAACCGCCACCAAAGGCCTCTTTTAAACTTGAACCTTTACCCGACTGTATCAGTATTGCAAGGATTAGCAATATCGTGAAAAAAATATGAAAACCTAATATGATAGCATACATTTCAAACACCTCTGTTTTTTGTTCAACTTCTTATAATATCAATTTTTTATACAAAAAGTCAATAAAAAGGTTGTTTTAAGATTCGCTAAAAGCTTTCAATAAATCCCCTAAAGATACTATCCCTACAAGCTTTCCACCATCAACCACTGGAACTCTGTGGATATACTTATACAAGAAGATCTTTGCCACCTCTCTTATATCTGTATCTGATGTTACAGTGATAGCAGGGGTAGACATAACAGTTTTTATGGGTGGATCGGTGAGTTCTTTAACATCGACTAATGGGATTTTATCGGCATCGTTTAAAATGTCGGGCAATTTATTCAGCACATCAGTTTCACTAAATACTCCCACAACTTCACCATTATCGTTGACCACAGGTACTCCCGTGATCTTTTTTTCCCTCAAACGAAGAGTGACCTCTCTTATAGATTCATCTTCGTGGGCGGTAATCACATTTGTTTTCATTATGTCTCTTACTTTCATCATTCCTCCATTACATCTGCATAGCAATCTCTTTTAATAAATCTCTAAGTATACTACCATCTGCACCTTTTGGCAATACCCTTACAAATTTTATCTCTTGTGGAAGTACCACTTCACCTAATTCTTCTAAAATAGTTTCATGGATCTCTGTCATGATCCTTTTGTGCAAACTCTCATCCACCTTTCTATGGAGGACACAGAAAGCCACCATTGTGTCTCCTCTTTTCTCATCGTTTAGTATTATTATGGCGGATTCTTTAACGAATCTGTTTTTATTAATTGCCTCTTCTACCTGGGTAAGGTTTATCCTTTTACCAGAGATGTGAATGACATTATCTACCCTTCCTGCAAGATATAGACTTTTATCATCATCAAAGTAGGCACTATCTCCTGTTCTAAACACATACTTGTTATTGTAGTTTTTCCAGAAGGTTTTATAGAATAGCTCTTCATCATGACAAAGTTGAGTGCACATAGCTGGGATTGGATGCTCCAACATTAGGAGTCCTTTAAGATTGCTATACTCAAATCTTGTCTTTGTGATGCTATCATACACACCAAGTTGGACACCTGGAAAGGCATGCCCTACAGAGTCTCTTTTTATTTCGGAAAATTCAGGTATATGAGCGGCTATTGCTCCACCAAGCTCTGTCACTGAATATATGTTTAGAATTGGCGATTGTTTGTTTACTATCTTTTTGTATGTCCAATCTAAAACCTCTTCCTCGATAGGTTCTCCACCTAAATAGAGTAGTTCTAAAGATCTGATGGGTGAATAGATCTTTTTTTTCATATCTGCATTCATGAGGGTTTTCATTATTCTTGGGGTGGTGTAGCATTTGTTGATTTTGTATCTTTCCACAATACCATAAAATCTTTTTGCATTTTCAAAAGTAATAGCATCTTCAAACATGACTGTGGTAGAACCTGTAAGAAGTGGTCCATAAATGCCGTAAGAATGTCCATTGATCCATGATATGTCGGATGTATTCCAGAAGGTGTCATTGTCATCGGGATCGAAAAGTATTGTGTAGATGAAATGTGTCCATACTAAGTAGCCACCGACATTGTAAACCAATCCTTTGGGCTCATTGAAATGCGTTGAAGTTACCATGGCAAATATTGGATCGTTGCTATCTAAATAGGTGTTTTCCAGCGAGGCTGCATCTTTAAAATCTGTATCGCTCAAGAGGTCGTGATACCAGAGGTCTCGGATCGGTTTCATGTGGGTTTTCTTAGGTATCCTTTCGACGACTACTACATGTTTGGGTTGATGAGTACATTTTTTTAACGCTTCGTCAACTTTTGATTTGATATCTATTTCTGTTCCAGCAAGACTATAGTCTGTTGTTATTATTATCGATGGTTTACAATCATTTATCCTCTCTGCCAAGGCATCAGGGGAATAGGAGTAATGATAAAGTGTATGTACTGCACCTATCCTTATGCAAGCAAGCATAGATATGACTGCTTCGGGGACATTTGGTAGATATATAAGTACCCTCTCGTATTTTTTGACCCCTAATTGCTTTAAAGCGTAGGCAAATTTAAGCATCTCAAAGTGAAGAGACTGGTATGTGAATATCCTCTCTGTATAGTCTGAACCTCTCCAGATTAGAGCCGCTTTGTTTTTCTTGTTTGAATTTAGATGTTTACCCAACAGGTTGTGTATCGGATCCAATTTTCCGTTTGAGTAAAAGGTATATTTGGGAGGGTGCTTCATCTCTAAAACAGAACTGTAGGGAGTTTTCCATTCCAAAAATGTAGTACCGATATAGTCAAAAAGTTTTAGGATATCCAAACTATAAAGTTCTTTTAACTTATTAATGTCTATATTTTTTCTTCGATAATTTTTGTTTAGTTCACTCAATCTTTCGTATATCATCTTTTCATCCTAAAACAATGTTTTTATATTTATAGGGTATTTTTTTGGAAAATTCAAGGAGATTGTTTAAAAATAGTTTATTTTTATATATTTTTCTGGTATATTTTCCATATGAAATTATTTGAATCGATCAAGAGATTTTTTCTTAAGGTTCTATTGACACTTCTTTATCTGATTGGTAATGATATACTTCTATTTAACGCTGCAATTACATATTATGCACTACTTTCTTTCGTTCCTATGATCTTGATAGGTGGATTGGGAATGCAGAAACTCTTTATATATTTTCCTCAAAGCATAACATTTTTTGAAAATATGGTGGCATCTTTTGATATTGAGCTTTTTGAAGGTGTAAATATTATGAAGATCTTAAAAGATGCAAAATTGACTGGTTTTGGTATCTTTGGAGCTGTATCGATATTTCTTACCTCAACGATATTTTTGAGATCTCTGAATAAGGTATTCAAAAAGATCTTTAGGATCAAAGCAATAAAGGATTCTTTAGTGCATAACCTGATGCCGTTTCTTGTTTATTTTTCATTTCTTATCACGATCGTTGTTGCTCTTGCTTCGAGAGTAATGCTGATTTTCTTGGAAAAATTTCTTGTTTTTTATGTTGATATTGATCTGTCATATCCGATTTTAATCTTGGAAAAATTTTCCGCTTTCCCTTTGATAATCTTTCTTTTTCTGCTTACTATCGCATACCATTTTCTGTCCCTTAGAAGGATCGGTTGGATCGATTCTCTTAAGGTGTCTATCTATTTTGGGGTTAGTATTTATCTGATAAATATTATGTTCAAGCATTTTTATAATGTTTCATTTTACAATGCCGTATATGGAGCCCTTAGTTCTCTAATAATTACTCTTGCTTACCTTTACATATTTTTTCTTGTGTTTCTTTTCTGGGCTCAGTACAGTTTTGTTGAAAAGAATTATAAAGGTGTTTTAGTAAGGGTGTTATTTGATACCGCCTTTGAAAATCCTAATTCTTTCATAATAAAACTGTTCAAAAGAGTGATAAAATATAAATTGCGTTTCGGTGCTGAGGTTGATCTCGATATTTTGAATCCAAAATACGATTATGTGATTATACTAAATGGAAGTATCGAACTTGTGGATGAAAATGGGCTTTCTATTTATCTGAACCGATTCGATTTTTTTAAGATCAGTGATATATCGACCAATGTTAAGATTATTGCTTCGGAAGACTGTTTTGTATTGCTTTTATCACAAGATGAAAGGGATTTTTTGGAAAACGATTCCCCAGCAGCTTCTGCAATTTTTAAATCCAATGAAAAAGTACTTATCTTTTAATAAAATAACGATATTTTAATATTAATGAAACTAAAAATTAATTTAACTTCACTTGACAATATCCTATTATGAATATAAAAGAATTATTTAAAATCATTTGGAGTTGTGTTTATGGGAGCAAGAGAGATAAAGGTAGGTGTAGTTGGTTATGGCACTGTTGGGAAAGGTACTGTTAATGTATTGCTAGACAACGCATCTACGATAAAAGATAAAACTGGTATCGATATTGTTGTAAAGTCTGTTGCAGATCTAAAAATCAATGAATTTGATGATCCTTTTCTTAGAAAAATACCTTTTAAATACACTGATGCAGAAAATATCATAAATGATCCTGAAATCGATATTGTTGTTGAGCTTATAGGTGGCTATAACGCTGCTAAAAAGGTTATTTTGGATGCAATAGATAAGGGAAAGCATGTCGTAACTGCAAATAAAGCGCTTTTAGCTGTACATGGGACTGAGATATTCAAAAAGGCTGAGGAGAAGTCAGTTCAGTTGGGTTTCGAAGGAAGTGTTGGTGGCGGTATTCCAATAATAAAAGTGTTAAAAGAGGATTTAGCAGCCAACAATATCAAAGAGATCTATGGTATCATAAACGGAACTGCAAATTATATTCTTACGAGAATGGAGAAAGAGGGTAAAGAGTTCGACGATGTGCTTAAAGATGCCCAGAGATTAGGATACGCTGAGGCTGATCCCACCTTTGATATCGAAGGTATCGATACTGCACACAAGATCACCATACTTTCCTCTATTGCTTTTAATACTATCATCCCTTTTGATAAGGTTTTCGTTGAGGGGATTTCAAGTATAAAACAGGTGGATATCGATTTTGCCAAAAAGTTAAATTGTAAAATAAAATTACTTGCCATTGCCAAAAAGCATGAAAACGATATAGAGGTGCGTGTTCACCCAACCATGATCCCCGAAAGGTATATATTATCGAAGGTGGAAAATGTCTTCAACGCTATTTACCTCGTATCTGATAAATTGGATAGAACGATACATTATGGCAGAGGTGCTGGCAGCTTACCAACAGGAAGTGCTGTTGCTGGGGATATAATCTCAATTGCAAGGGATATAGTGTGTGGTTGCCCTAAAAGGGTTCCTGTGTTGGGATTTACAAAGGAGTATAGGTCCTATTATCCTGTAAAGAATATTGATGATATAAAATCATCTTTTTATCTCAGATTTATGGCTCTGGATAAACCTGGAGTGTTGTCAAAGATAGCGGGTGTGTTGGGTAAGTATGGTATAAGTATTAGCGCTGCTATACAGCCTGGGGATTATTCTCCTGATGATGTTGTGCCTCTCGTATTTATGACACATGAAACGATAGGTAGGCATGTATCTGATGCTGTAAGAGAGATAGATGCGATGGATTATGTGAAAAGTAAAACTGTTGTAATAAGAGTAGAAGGTTCTCACAGAGGGTAATATGAAATACTTTGTATTATTATGCGATGGAATGAGCGATTATAGAATACCAGAATTGGGTGATAAAACCATATTGGAGTATGCAGATACATCCAATTTTGATCTATTGGCAAAGCAGGGTAGATGTGGATTTATAAAAACCACTCCTGATGGGATGTATCCAGGTAGCGATATCTGTAATCTGTCGGTTTTTGGTTATAATCCTGCTGAGGTGTATACCGGTAGAAGCCCTATAGAAGCGGCAAGCATAGGCGTTGAACTTGGAGAAAACGATTTTGCCTTTAGATGTAATTTGGTGACTCTTTCCGAAGATGGAACCATCATGGATAATTTTACAGCGCATCATATAGATAACGATTCGGCCAAGATGGTTATCAATAACTTACAGGAAGCATTTAAAAACGATGGTGTGGAGTTTTACGCTGGGGTTGGTTATAGAAATTTGATGGTGATAAGAGATGCTGAGTTCAAATTAAAGACAACGCCTCCCCATGACATCATTGGTAGAGAGATCCACGATTATCTCCCACAAGGTGATGGTGCTCAGAGGATTTTAGATATAATGAGGAAGGGTTCAGAAATTGTGAAATCTTTGGGTACCTCTGCAAATGCCATCTGGCTGTGGGGTGAGGGGAAAAGACCAAAATTGGAAAATTTTAAATCACTATATGGTGTTGATGGATCTGTAATTTCGGCAGTGGATTTGGTTCGTGGTATTGGGAAATTGGCGGGTATGAATATTATAAATGTACCAGGTGCCACAGGGTTTATAGATACAAATTACGAAGGTAAGGCACAGTATGCTATAGATTCCCTTAAAGATCATGATTATGTGTTTGTTCATGTGGAGGCTCCAGATGAGTCGGGGCATATGGGAAGAATAGATCTAAAGGTGAGATCTGTCGAGGATATTAATAAAAGGATGCTTCCAATAATAATTGAGGGTCTTAAATCTTTTGGCGAATATAGAATTTTAATTACACCTGATCACCCAACTCCGATATCCCTTAGGACCCATGCGGCAGAGCTTGTTCCAGCAATTATTGCAGGGTCTGGGGTAGAACCTGATGAGAATATCGAGTATAATGAGTATTTGAACCCATCTTTCATGATAAACGAAGGTTATAAAATAGCAGAATATTTTATAAAGAGCAGGTCTATTGCATAAGGAGGCTTAAATGAGCTTGGTAGTAATGAAATTTGGTGGTACCAGCGTTGGCTCCATTGAGCGAATTAAGAATGTTGCCAGAATGGTGGTAAAGAAGAAGGAACAGGGGCATGATGTAGTCGTTGTTTCATCTGCTATGGCAGGGGAGACAGATAGACTTATCAATCTGCTTAAGGAGATTTCCCCAAAGTACGACCTGAGAGAGTACGATCAACTTGTATCCACAGGCGAAACTGCTGCAATCCCTCTTGTTACCCAGGCTATCAAAGAATTGGGTCATGATGCCATCTCCCTTACAGGTTTTCAGATCGGAATGATCACAGATGGGGCGCATTCAAAGGCAAGAATCGTAAAAATCACTGCTGAAAGGATCTTTAAAGCTTTAAAAGAGGGGAAGATCTGTGTTGTAGCAGGATTTCAAGGCATTTTTCCAGAAACAGGAGATATAACTACCTTGGGTAGAGGTGGATCAGATACCACTGCTGTAGCTATCGCTGCTGCTATCAAGGCTGATGTTTGTGAAATCTATACCGATGTGGATGGTGTATATACCGCAGATCCTCGCATAGTAAAAAATGCTAAGAAATTGGAAAAGATATCTTATGAGGAGATGCTTGAATTGGCTTCTTTGGGAGCGAAAGTGCTTCAATCAAGGTCAGTAGAGCTTGGAATGAAATATAATGTACCGATATTAGTTTTATCATCTTTAGTAGAAAAACCAGGAACTTTAGTAGTTAAGGAGGATAAAGATATGGAAAAAGTAATCGTTTCAGGAGTAACTGCAGACAAAAATCAAGCAAAAATTACAATCGTAGGGGTGCCAGATAGACCTGGTATTGCGGCTGAGATCTTTGGAAAATTGGCTGAAGCAAATATAAATGTTGATATGATCATTCAAAATGTTGGTTTGGATGGCAAGACAGATCTATCATTTACTGTTGCAAAAACAGATCTTTTAAGGGCTATCGATGCTTGCGAAGCTGTGAAGACTTCGATCGGTGCATCTAAAGTGGTAAGTGATGAAAATATTGCAAAGGTATCCATCGTGGGTGTTGGTATGAAGAGCCATGCTGGTGTAGCTGCTAAGATGTTTAGACTTCTTTCTGAAAATAACATAAATATTCAGATGATCTCCACAAGTGAAATCAAGATCTCTTGCGTGATCGATGAGAAATTTGCTGAGCTTGCCGTGAGAGTATTACATGAGAAATTTGTGGAGGAAGGGGATAATGTCTCGTAAAATATATCTTTATGACACAACATTAAGGGATGGAACGCAGGCGGAAGATGTAAATTTTACCGTTCAGGACAAGGTAAGAATTGCCGAAGCACTTGTTGACTTTGGTATCGATTATATTGAGGGTGGTTGGCCTGGATCCAACCCCCGTGATATAGACTTCTTCAACGAGGTTAAAAAGTCTAAAAAAGCGGCAAAGTTTGTAGCTGCTTTTGGTAGTACGAGAAGAGCAAAATTAAGCTGCGATTCTGATGATAATATTCAGGCACTTTTGCAGAGCGGTGCTCCCACTGTTACAATCTTTGGTAAGACTTGGGATCTCCATGTAAAGGAGGCTCTCAAGATACCGTTGGAAGCAAATTTAGAGATCATCTTTGACTCTCTTACATATCTAAAAAAGCGTGTTGATACTGTCTTTTATGATGCCGAACACTTCTTTGATGGATACAAGGCAAATCCTGAGTATGCCATCAAAACATTAAAGGCTGCTATGGAGGCTAAAGCAGATTGCTTGGTACTCTGCGATACCAATGGTGGAACGATGCCCGATGAACTCGTTGAGATCATCGAAAATGTAAAGAAAGAGGTTGGTGATTACCCTTTAGGGATCCATTGTCATAATGATAGCGATTGTGCTGTGGCAAACTCTATTTTGGCGGTGAAGCATGGTATCATTCATGTTCAGGGTACGATAAATGGTTATGGTGAAAGGTGCGGCAATGCCAATATGTGCTCCATCATCCCAAACCTTCAATTGAAGTATGGCTATCAGTGTGTGAGCGATGATCAGCTTAAAAAACTTGTCAAAATTTCAAGGTTAGTCAACGAGTTGGGTAATCTGAAACACAACACTCATCAGCCTTATGTGGGTAGATCTGCTTTTGCCCATAAGGGTGGTGTACATGTAAGTGCGATCTTAAAAAATTCAAGAACTTACGAACATATCGAGCCAGAGTTGGTAGGGAATAAACAGAGGGTTCTCATATCGGATCTTTCTGGCAAGAGCAATCTCATCTATAAGGCCCGAGATTTCGGTTTGGAAATCGATCAGAATGATCCAAATCTCAATACCATTCTTGAAAAATTGAAGGAGCTTGAAAACAAAGGGTTTCAGTTTGAAGGTGCCGAAGCTTCTTTTGAACTCCTTGTGAGAAAAGGGCTTGGTAATTTTAGAAAGTTTTTTGATCTTTTGAGCTTCCGAGTGATCGATGAAAAGAGAAGTGCATTGGAGCCACCTTTTGCGGAGGCTACCGTCATGCTGATGGTGGGTGGTGAGATCGAGCATACGGCAGCAATTGGTAATGGCCCCGTAAATGCTCTCGATTTGGCTCTGAGAAAAGCCCTTGAAAAGTTTTATCCATCACTTAAAACTATGGAGCTTGTGGATTTCAAGGTTCGCATTCTATCTGGGAAGGATGGTACCAAAGCTGTGACCCGTGTTCTCATTGAGTCCAAAGATGAAAAGGATACATGGGGTACTGTGGGTGTGGCTCACAACATTATTGATGCCAGTTATCAAGCTCTGGTGGACTCTATCGAGTATAAGCTGTTTAAGGATGCGTATAAGTAAAAGGGGTAAAGGTTTTTAGAGGGTGAAGATGGTGTAAATGTTGTAGAGGTTATATTTATAGAGACAGAGGTTGGTTTAGATTGGCGGGGGAGACCCCGCCATTTTTGTTTTATTTCTCTTCGATAATATCGAGTTTGATACTCAATTCTTTAAGCTGCTTTGCATCTACCTTGTTTGGAGCATCGCTCATGAGGCATGTAGCTTTCTGTGTTTTTGGGAATGCTATCACATCTCTAATGGAGTCTGCACCTGCCAAAATGGCAGCAATCCTGTCCACACCAAAGGCAATCCCACCGTGGGGTGGTGTACCGTATTTGAGAGCTTCTATAAAGAAACCGAATTTTAGGTCACATTCCTCTTTCGTAAGCCCCAATATGTTAAACATCTTTTCCTGAATATCGCTTCTGTGAATCCTGATACTTCCACCACCGATCTCTGAGCCATTTAATACAAGGTCGTAGGCTTTTGCCCTGATTTTCAGGGGATCTGTGTCAAATAATGGTATATCTTCATCCACAGGTGCTGTGAATGGATGGTGAACTGCGGCGTATCTCTTCTCCTCTTTGTCCCATTCAAGCAGTGGGAAGTCGATGACCCAAGTGAAGTTGTACTTATTTTTATCGATAAGTCCGAGTCTTTTACCAAGCTCAAGACGAACCTTAGACATGAAGAGGTTTACTGTGGATTTCTCACCAGCACCAAAGAAAATGATGTCGCCAACTTTCGCATCCATTGCATCGAGGATCTTATTGGTAATCTGCTCACCTAAGAATTTTGTGATAGGTGATTGAAGTCCATCTTCATTAACTTTTATGTAAGCCAAACCTTTTGCACCGAGGGACACAGCGTAGTCAGTGATCTCATCGATCTCTTTTCTTGTGAATTTCCCAGCACCTTTTGCATTTATGGCTTTTACAATTCCACCCTCTTTGATGGCATCTGTGAATACTTTAAATTCGCAATCTTTCACTAAGTCATTAATAGTTTTTGTAAAGAGTTCAAACCTTGTATCTGGAGCATCATGACTATATTTCTCCATTGCCTCAGCATAGGTCATAACAGGGAATGGTCTCTGTACCGTTACACCAGCGATCTTTTGGAATATTTCCACAAATAGCCCTTCGATGAGTTCCATCAAGTCATTTCTATCTATGAAAGACATCTCCATGTCGAGCTGTGTAAACTCTGGCTGTCTGTCTGCTCTTAGATCCTCATCTCTAAAGCATCTTACGATCTGAAAATATCTATCGTAGCCTGATATCATGAGTAATTGTTTGAACATCTGGGGTGATTGTGGTAATGCATAAAATTTCCCTGGGTTTACCCTGCTGGGAACTAAGTAGTCCCTTGCACCTTCTGGTGTACTTTTTGTCAAAAATGGTGTTTCGATATCTAAAAACCCTTTGCTGTAGAGGTATTCCCTCATTGTTCTTGTAAGGTTGTGTCTCATAATTATATTTTTTTGAAGGTTTGGTCTTCTCAAGTCTAAATATCTGTATTTAAGTCTTACATCCTCACCAACATTGGTGGTTTCCTCTATCTGGAAAGGTGGTGTTTTTGCGTTGTTTAGTATTTTTATCTCATTTACGATGATCTCCACTTCACCTGTGGGGAGTTTCTCATTTATTGTTCCTTCGGGTCTTTTTTCCACTTTCCCTTTTACGGCAATCACATATTCACTTCTAACATCTTCCGCTATCTTGTGAGCTTCTGCATTGATCTCGGGGTTTAATACCACCTGTAATATCCCCGTCTTATCTCTAAGATCTATGAAAATAACCCCGCCATGGTCCCTTCTTCTGTGAACCCAACCCATGACGCAGATATTTTCACCGATATTCTTACTATTTAATTCTCCACAATAGTGTGTTCTTCTCCAATCACCTAAGAGTGATAACATAAAATGCCTCCTGATCTATAATGTAGTTAATTTTATTGGTAATTCTGTACTTTTTATTTCAAACTGTTCACCTGTTTTCATGTTTTTTAGTTGTACTATACCTTTCTCTTTCTCTTCGGTTCCTAAGATAACCGTCCAATCGGCATAGAACTTGTCTGCTTTTTTAAATTGACTTTTAAAGCTTCCAAAATCGTAGTCAAATCCAACTATGATACCATTCTCCCTGAGGGTATCAACTATTTTAAATCCATCTTGCATGGTTTCTTCAAAAAATACTACAAAAACCCTTTTTGTGTTATCTACCAGCAGATCCTTTTCCATCATGAGGGTAACAAGTCTATCGACACCTATTGCATAACCTATGCCGGGAATATCTGGACCACCTAATGTTTTGATGAGTCCATCATATCTACCTCCGCCACCCACGGCACTGCTTGCTCCCAATTTATCCGTGACAAATTCAAAGGCTGTTTTCACATAGTAATCAAGTCCTCTTACCATGAAAGGATTTATAGCAAAATCTATTTTAAATAAATTGAGAAAATACTTCGTTTTTTCAAAGTGTGTATTACAATCATCGCACAGTTCATCGAGCATTTTAGGGGCATTTTTTGTTGCCTCTTTGCAGGATTCGATCTTACAATCGAGAACTCGCAAAGGATTTTTCTCCAATCTATTCAAACAGTCGTTGCACAATACATCTTTTTTAGCATTAAGATAGTTTATTAGTTTAACCCTATACTGAGGACGGCAATTTGGACAACCGATGGAGTTTATGTTTAGTGTTACTATATCTGATATGCCACATTCGGAAAAGATCTCATACATCGTTTTTATCACTTCGGCATCCAAAGCAGGTGCTGTGGAACCGAAAGCCTCGATACCCACCTGATAAAATTGACGAAAACGCCCCTTTTGAGGCCTTTCCCTTCTAAACATTGGTCCATAGTAGTAGTATTTTGAGATGTAGTTATTGGAGTATAGTTTATTTTCTATATAAGCCCTTACAATCGACGCTGTCCCTTCTGGTCTTAAGGCCAAGCGGTCTCCACCTTTATCATCGAAAACAAACATCTCTTTTTCCACGATATCGGTGGTATCCCCTATACCTCTTTGAAAAACCTCAACTTTTTCAAGGATAGGTAGCTTGAATTCTGTATAATCATACTTTTTGAAAATATCATTGAAGATGGATTCAGCTTTATTCCAGTATTGTATCTCTTTACCAAATATATCTCTAAAACCTTTTACCTTTGTAAACAAATAATCCTCCTAAAAATACCATTGTATCAATAACATTATTAAAGTCAATCACAATTTCCTAAAAGTTTGATTTTACTATATTTATTACGGCATTTGCCGTTTCTTCAATGGTGAATTTTTCCATGTTTATCCATGTATGGTAGAGGTTTGGATCATCTATGTTTGCATTGTAGTAGTGTTTCAAAAAGTTTTTTCTTCGCTGATCGATCTCTTCTATCTTCATTCGAGCAGATTTAGGGTCTAACTTCTGTTTTAATTGTAGCCATTTTGTGCGTGCTTCGATGGGGGCATATAGTTTTACATGGAATGCTTTTGGATTATCCTGTAAAATGCATTGACTGCCTCTTCCTATTATGACCACATTATCCTTCTGAGCTAATTTCATTATTACCCTTTCCACCATCTTTTGGAAAGAGTCGCTGTCGAAAATAGGGTCATACTTTGTGTTTTCATCAAAGATAGATTCCTCTTTAGGGATATAAACGCATTCTGGTGTGGTGCATTTTACAAAGGGATCATCTTTTATGATATCGCTAAACATGTTTAGATCGATGTATTTAGAGAGAATTGCAGATAGGTTTGAATGGTAATCCTCATCAAAGTTTTTTACGACATTCTCAGGGGTGCTGGTGAGGATCGAAACATATTGAATTATTTCGTTGTTAACAAATTGATAACCGAGGGCTCTTGCTACTCTTTCCCCCACATATTCACCCGAGCATCCATATTGTCTTGAAATAGTCACTATAGCCAATGTAGTTCTCCTAATCTTTTTATATCGAGATCATCATTTAACTCATTTAGAAGTGTGTCAACAGATTTTTGAAAAACAGGATGAAGATAGTTTGGCACTATCTCTTTTAATGGGTATAATACGAAACTTCTTTTGTGCATTTCAGAGTGTGGGATAGATAAATCTTCTAACTGTATGATCTCTTTGTTATAATCTAAAATGTCTATGTCGATAATTCTGCTACTCCATTTTTCGGCATCTGCTCTACCAAGCGTTTTCTCTATCGATTTAATAAGTTTTAGTAATGTATTTGGATCTAAATCAGTATTAATTGATAAGACTATATTGAAATAGTCATCCTGTGAGTCCCTGAGAAGGGATATAGATTTGTAAATCGATGAAACTTGAATGATTTTAGCATGATTTGACAGCATTCTTACTGCATCTCTTAGATTTTTCGATTTTGGATATATGTTGCTTCCCAACCCCAAAATTACATTCACCATCATTTAACTCTTGATCTTACTACTGATATCCACAAGGGCTTCTACAAAAGTGGGGTAGGAGAAGATATGTTTCGATATGTTATCTATGTTTAGATTTAGTTTGATGATGAGAGAGAATATCGGAAGAAGTTCGTTGGCACCTTTACCGATAATATGGGCACCTAATACCTTTTTTGTATTCTTTTCTATGATGACTTTTATATACCCTTTAGAATGTCCTGTAATGATGGACATTTCTAAGTCTGAGAAAGAGTATTTTATCGTTTGAATGTTGTATTTTTGTGCTAAAGCTTCCTGTTCTGTGAGACCTACGCTTGCAATTTCTGGGTCTATGTAAAGGACTTTTGGAAATATGAATCGGTTATCATCTTCACTTTGCCCTAGAATATCTTTTGCCACTATCTCTGATGAGAGATATGCCCAATTTAAAAACATGAATTTACCAGCGGCATCTCCAACGAAATAGATATTTTTATTGCAGCAACTACTTAAATTTTTATTTAAAATGGGTAAGTTGTTTTCTATTTGTACATTTGCAGATTCAAGAGATAAATTACCTATATTCGGAATCCTCCCAACTGCTATGAATACCTCATCGGATTGGATTTTATCATTATCAAGGAATATCAGTGTTTTGTTGCCTATTTTTTCGATATTTGTCACCATCTTCTCTTTGATGATGTTTATCCCTTCTTTTTTTAAGAATTCTTCACACTTTTTAATTATAAATTCATCAAAGGTGTATAGTATTTTATCCCTTGCTTCGATTATAGTTACATTACAGCCAATTCTTTTAAAAAAAGTGGCGTATTCTATCCCTATAAACCCACCACCAATTATGGTGATCGAATGGGGGATCTTCTCTAAGTTTAGAATGTTGAGAGGATCTAAAAATTTCTTACCTGCAGCGAAAGTCGGTACTTTTGGAGATGAGCCTGTTGCAATGATGGCTTTTTCGAAAACTATTTTTTCATTCATTTTGTTGGCATGATGCACAAGGATGGAGTTTTCAGACTCGAATTTAGCTGATCCCTCTATGAGTTCGACCCCATATTCCATTAAATCATCTTTGTATGCTTTAAATATCTTTGTGGAGACTGTCTCTATATATTTTTTCATCTTTTTTAGATCAAAAACGGGTTCTGGGGGATTTTCCATGTTGAAGTTTATAAAGTAGGAGGTTTTGGTTTTTAGTCTATTGTAGAGATAACTTAAGTACAGAAGGGTGTTTGATATAGTGTTTCCTGTAAGTTTCAAAGGAGCATTGAGATTTTTATCTACTATGGCTACCTTTTTGCCAGCTTTAGCCAATTCAAGAGCGGTGCTGGCTCCTGCTGGTCCAGCACCGATGACAACTATATCAAGCTTTCGCTCATTCGATTCGGACATCTCTTTATTCCTGGAGTGAGTTATGCTCCCAATTTTCCAGCCAAAGATTTTATTTCATCTGCATAGTTTGTCTCTTCCCAAGTAAAACCTTTTCTGCCGAAATGACCATAAGCGGCAGTGTTTTTGTAGATAGGTTTTTTGAGGTCAAGGGCTGTGATGATCCCTTTTGGTGTGAGATCGAAAAGCTTTTTAACGATATTTGAGATCTCTTCGTCGGGAATTATTCCTGTATCGAATGTATTTACCATTAAAGATACAGGTTGAGCTACACCGATGGCATAGGCTATCTGAACTTCACATCTTGTAGCAACCCCTGATGCTACGATATTTTTTGCAACCCACCTTGCTGCATAGGCACCGCTTCTATCCACTTTTGATGGATCCTTGCCAGAAAATGCTCCACCACCGTGTCTTCCAGAACCACCGTAGGTATCTACAATTATTTTTCTTCCAGTAAGCCCACAGTCCCCCATAGGTCCACCAATCACGAATCTACCCGTTGGGTTTATGTGGTATGTTACATTCTCTTCATCGAGGAGATTTGCGGGGACTACCTCTTTGATTACCTTTTCTATGATATCCTCTTTTAAATCCTTATGTTTTACATCTGGGGAGTGCTGAGCTGAAACCACTATCGTATCCACTCTTACAGGTGTGTATCCGTTGTACTCTATGGTCACCTGAGATTTTCCATCGGGTCTAAGGTAAGGGAGGATCTCCTTTTTTCTTACCTCAGCCAACTTCATACATATCTTGTGGGCAAGCATAATAGGTAAGGGCATCAGTTCTTCTGTCTCATCACAGGCAAAACCAAACATAAGCCCCTGATCCCCAGCACCACCTGTATCCACACCCATTGCTATATCTGGGGATTGTTTATCTATTGTAGATATCACTGCGCAGGTTTCATAATCGAATCCGTATTTAGCCCTCGTATATCCTATATCTTTGATTGTGCTTCTTATAACCTCTGGTAGGTCTACATAAGTTGATGTGGTTACCTCTCCAGCAACAACGCACAATCCAGTAGTAACGAGTGTTTCGACTGCTACCCTGCTATTGGGGTCATCCTTAAGCATTGCATCGAGTATGGCATCTGAAATCTGATCAGCTATTTTATCGGGATGCCCTTCCGTTACCGATTCTGATGTGAAAACATACCTTCTTCCCTTCATTAATTGCTCCTTTTTACTTTGTATTCTGCTATTATCTGCTCCATTCTATCCTTACCGTGAAGTTTTCTTATCTTTATCTCTTTCATCTTAACCTGAACCTCGGGTGGAAAATATTTCAAACTGCAAAGAGCCTCAAGATCCTGCTCAAGCTGAATATGTTCATCGAAAAGCGATTTAAACTCCTCATTTGTTTTGTAAAGCTCCTGAATTAACTCTGATTCATACTTTAGCATATTCCACCTCGTAATTTAATTTCATTGTATATGCATCTTTGTTTGTTCCGTAAAAATTTTTTCTCTTTCCAGTAATGGTAAATCCTAAAGATTTATATAGATTAATTGCAGGTAAATTGTCAACACGAACATCCAGAAAGCACACAAAAGGTTTGGGTGTATTTTTTAGCATGTGTGTCATTAGTTTTCTTCCTATCCCCTTGGATTGAAAATCTTTTTTAACGGCGATGTTTAATACCTCCAGTTCATTTGCTCCAGTAGCATTGTTGTAAATATCCCAATATATCAAGTAACCTTTTATTCCATCTTCTTCGTAGACATAAAACTTTGTAAATCTATTTTCCAGTTCATGCAAAAAATTCTCATAGCCCCATGGGTTATCGTAAAGCTCTCTTTCTATATTCAAAATCTCCTCGAGATCCTCTCTAACAGCATGCCTTATCAAACTTCAATTCCGCTTCAGATTTTTTAAAGTAAAATGGAACAGGTGAGGTTTGAAAATGTGTGAGCATATCATTCTTCAAACATTCATGGAGTTGAAGGTTCTTTATGATAGCGATATCTTCAGTTAACTCGTCTTGTAATAATGAGTAGTAATCAGAAAACTTATTCGTAGAGAAATCGTATTCTCGGCAGACATACTCTTTGCCTCTCAGTTTGAGGGCAACTTTTTGATATTTTAGTGGGCGACTTAAGGCAAAAGCATCAAGGGTTGATAGTCCGTAAAGAGGTTTCGATAATGCCATCGACAAACCTTGCATGGTGGCCACACCCACTCTGATCCCTGTGAAAGAACCTGGACCTATTACCACAATGATTTCGTCTATATTTTCTTTTTTTATAGGTGATAAAATGAAGGATTGTTCAATTATATCAATGAGTTTTTCAGATATATTGTTGTTGGTGTTTAAATATAGATTAAAAATTATCTCATCACGCTTGGAAATTGCTAATGATACTGATTGACCTGTGGTGTCTAATAATAATCTAACCATCTAATTATAATTTATATTATAAATCCCCATTATGTCAAGGGGAATAGGTCAGAATTGTGTTGATTTATTTAAAAACTGTTATTATGATATATACGGAGGTTTTTTATGAAGAGTTTTAGGAAAGAGCTTATATTTCATACTAAAAATCGTGTGGAGTTTATCAATATCACTCAGGATGTGCAAAAAGCCATAGATGAAAGTGGTATAAAAGAGGGGCTTTGCCTTGTAAATTCGATGCATATTACCTCATCGGTATTTATAAATGATGATGAATCTGGCTTACACAACGATTTTAGGGTTTGGCTCGAAGAGCTTGCTCCTCACGAACCTATCTCTAAATACAGGCATAATCTCACTGGGGAGGACAATGCCGATGCCCATCTTAAAAGACAGATTATGGGTAGAGAAGTTGTAGTGGCTATAACGAATGGTAGACTCGATTTTGGTACATGGGAACAGATTTTCTACGGTGAATTTGATGGTTGCCGCAGAAAGAGGGTTTTAATAAAGATTATAGGTGAATAACATTTCGGGAGATATTTTATGATACTACATGTTACACACAATGATTTAGATGGGGTAGGGTGTGCTATTTTGGTGAAAAAATGTTACGATTTCGTGGAAACTTTTTATCTAAATTACGACGATGTGGATAGTTTTATTCAAAATAACTATGCAAATTATGACCAACTGATCATCTCTGATATATCACCTTCAGAGGAGACATTTAAGTATATTCAGAATCATATCGATATAGTATTTATAGACCACCATAAAACTTCGGTGCATTTAGCAGATTACGCTACATCTTTTATCGATACTACTGTCTCTGCTACCTATCTCACGATGAAGTGGCTTGAGGAGTGTGGATTCGACTTGAAAGAGTATAGGGATTTTGTGGATTGTGTAAACGATTTTGATATGTGGCATCTTAAAAGGGAAGATAGTCTTAAGATGAATATGCTTTTTACCATATTGGGGCTTGATCGATTTAGGGAGAGGTTTTTAAAAAATCCATCAACTAAATTTATGGATCATGAGTTGCTGCTCTTGGACCTCGAGGCTGAATCGCTGGATAAGTATCTCAAAAGTGCTGAAAAAGCTGTAAGAACCTATCATGACAAAAATAATTTAAAGTTTGGAGTTATTTTTGCTGAAAAGTACAACTCAGAATTGGGTAATCACCTTATTAAGTCTATGGACTTTTCTTATGTATTTATTATCAACGCTCAGAAGGGTAAGATCTCGATGAGATCGAAACCTGATTTTGATGTTAGTAGTATAGCAGTGAAAAATGGAGGTGGTGGACATAAGAATGCCGCTGGGTTTAGTACGAAGTTTGATTTTGGGGTGAGTCAGTTGCTAAAAGATATTGGAGTTTTATAGTGCAGTCGGAATTCATAAAATCTGCCTTTTATCCCAAAGATTTCCCTGTGCATGAGCTACCAGAAGTCTGTTTTGTGGGCAAAAGCAATGTGGGTAAGTCTTCCGCTATAAATACTCTGATAAATAGAAAAGATTTAGCTCGGGTGGGTAAAACGCCGGGAAAGACGAGACTACTCAATTTTTTTTCCATAAAGACAAAAGAACTTCATTTTGTTTTAGTGGATCTGCCTGGTTATGGGTATGCACAGGTATCCAAAAAAGAGCGGGAGGAGTGGAAGAAATCTATCGAAAACTATTTAAAACTTAGGTCTAATCTGAAGCTTGTAGTTTTCATCCTCGACATAAGAAGGGATCCCGATGAACAGGATGAGGTTATGTTTAACTGGTTAAAGGCTTACAATAAAGATTTCGTTTTATTGCTCACCAAATCAGACAAACTTTCAAATAACGAAATAGCAAAAAGATTAAGGGAACTTTATGCTCATCCGATGGTCTCTTCTGAAAATTGCATAATCTTTTCTTCGCTCACCAAAAGGGGGAGAGATGAGCTTTATCAAAAGATTATCGAATATTGCAACAAGTAAGATACTATTAATTATAACTATTTTTATATTTGTGGTAGGATTTTGGTTTTCTAAAAAAATTTCAGATAGATACGATGTTCAGTTTTTATCTGATGAAAATCTTTTTAAAAAGATGATAGAGGATGTGGAATTTTCTAAAAAGTCTATATCAGTAGCTATTTATATGTTTAAATCCGACGGTCAAGGTGATGCTGTGGAGTTGAGAAATAGTTTACTGAGGGCTATCGATAGAGGGGTAAAGGTATATCTTGTCATGGATGTGGCAAAGGATGATATAACTTCGGATGCAAACATATTCACAGGGGAGATAATCGCAAAGCATGGTGGTGTTGTAAGATACGACTCACCTTTCAGGAAACTACACTCAAAGCTAATGGTGATCGATGATGAAATAGTGTATATCGGTAGTCATAACTATACGGATAGCGCTTTTGGTAAGAATAACGAAACCTCTGTGAGAATAGTGTCTAAAAAATTGGCAGAAGAAGCGGCAAATTATATAAAAAGTATAAAAACTTACGAAAGGTAAAATGGGGACCGAGTCAAATCGTGCTAAAGTGATTACACCTTAACACTCACAAAACAGCGTCCCCGACACGATTCGAACGTGCGACCTACAGATTAGGAATCTGTTGCTCTATCCTGCTGAGCTACGGGGACGGGGATGGTCTATATAATACATTTTTTAGTAAAAGTAAATAATTTTGTTTACATATCTATTGATTTCTTTGAATTTTTGTATAATAATCAAAGAAGTATGAGGAAATTGCCCAAAATAAATACATTAGTTATAAAGATTGGTAGCAGTATAGTAGCGGGAAAGGATAAGATCGATAAAGAATTCCTCGCTAAGCTTGCCGCTGTGATATCTCAGATTAAAAATGAAGTTAAAGATATCGTCATAGTTTCTTCTGGTGCAGTTGCAGCTGGGTTTAAACTGCTCGGGTTTAAATCAAAACCAAAGGATATCGTTGACAAACAGGCTTGTGCCGCAGTAGGGCAGGCGAAACTAATTCAGTATTACGAGGAGGCTTTTAAGAAATACGATCTCACCGTTGGTCAGGTATTGATAACTAAAGATGATTTTGCCAACAGAAAAAGGTATCTTAACGCCCGATCCACTCTCAAAAGATTGTTGGACTTGGGGGTTGTACCCATTATAAATGAAAATGATACCGTTGCTATAAATGAGCTCAAATATGTGGAGACTTTTGGTGATAATGATAATCTTTCTGCCCTTGTAAGTGGGCTTTTGGGGGCGGATCTTCTGCTTATCCTTTCAGATGTGGATGGACTTTTTGATAAAAACCCTGCGAAATATCTTGATGCAAAACTGATCAGTGAGGTGAAATACTTTAATGAGGATATTTTAAATGTGGCGGGTGATTCTGTTTCTGGTGTGGGTACAGGTGGTATGAAAACAAAGTTGTTAGCGGCACAGAAAGCTCTTGATTCTGGTTGCTATGTTGGGATTATCAATGGAAAAGACCCTCTGAATATAAAAAGATTCTTAGCAAACGAGGAGATAGGGACATTTTTCTCCCATGTCGAAGATGTAAAGGATAGAAAAAAGTTTTGGATAGCTTATGCGGCTACCCCTAAGGGTGAGATCGTCATCGATAGTGGTGCCATAAGGGCGATCACAGAGATGAATAAGTCCTTATTACCTTCAGGTATCATAGATGTATCGGGAAAGTTTGGGGTTGGTGATATTGTGAAAGTTGTAGATATATACGGTGTTGAGATTGCTCGTGGGAAATCGAGATATACCTCAACGGATGTAAAAAAAATAAAAGGTGTGAAAACGGATAAGATAGAGGAGATTTTAGGGTTTAAGATCAGCGATGAGGTTATTCATAAAGATGATCTCGTAGTAGCAAAAACCAATGGGGTGTAGCATGGAACTTTTCGAGTTGGCAAAAAAAGCCTCAAGACAGGCTTTTAAACTTACATCGTCGAAAAAGAATGAGATTTTAAAGGGTATTGCTCACAATATCGATAAATTTAGAAAAGAGATTCTTAGTGAGAATAATAAAGATGTGGACAATGCTAAAAAGAACAATTTGAAAGAATCCCTTATCGATAGATTGATTCTAAATGATAAAAGAATCGATGCGATGATCAAAGGGGTAGAGGATATCATAAATCAGGAAGACCCTGTCGGTATTGTGGAGTCGGGTTCTATTAGACCGAATGGGTTGAAGATCAACAAGGTAAGGGTTCCAATCGGAGTGATTGGGATTATTTATGAATCAAGGCCAAATGTAACCATCGATGCGGCAGCCCTTTGTATAAAATCGGGGAATGTATCCATCTTGCGAGGCGGCAAAGAGGCAAATTATTCAAATATCGCTCTTGGTAATATCGTTCGGAAAGCTATATCGGATCTGGACTTGGATGAAAATATCGTTTCAGTGGTGATCGATCCAGATAAATCTATAATGAATCAGATGCTCAAGGCAAAAAATTTTATTGATCTAATAATTCCTCGTGGCGGAGAAAATCTCATCTCTTATGTTGTTGAAAATTCACTCATTCCTGTTGTTAAGCATGACAAAGGGGTATGTCATGTCTATATAGATCAGTTTGCCGATAAGGATATGGCATTAAGTATTGCTTTAAATGCTAAGGTAAGTAGACCTGGTGTTTGTAATGCTATGGAGACACTGCTTGTGCATCATGCTGTAGCCGAAGAATTTTTGACTGAGATGGTGGAGATATACCATAAACACAATGTGGAGATGGTGGGGTGTGAGAGATCTCAAAAGTTTAACTATGTAAGGCCTGCAGATGAATCCGATTGGAGCACAGAGTATTTAGACTTGAAGGTTTCCATAAAGATTGTGGATTCACTTTATGAGGCTATCGAGCATATTAATAAATACGGTTCGGGGCATTCAGATGCCATAGTTACCGATAACTATAGCAATGCGTTGGAGTTTTTGGATTCTGTGGATTCTGCGGCGGTATATGTGAATGCGTCCACGAGATTTACCGATGGTGGAGAGTTTGGTTTGGGTGCCGAGATCGGGATAAGTACGCAGAAACTTCATTGCAGGGGACCTATGGGGGCAAAAGACCTCACCACGACAAAATATCAAATTTTTGGCACAGGGCAGATAAGGTAAGTTGAGAAAGATAGGGCTATTCGGAGGCACATTTAATCCCGTTCACAAAGGGCACATAAATTTAGCGGTAGAGGTTCAGAAACTTTTCAATTTTGATAAATTCTATTTTATTCCATCCAAAATTCCACCTCACAAAAAATTACCTGAAACATCTCCTAACGACAGAATTGAGATGTTAAAGTTGGCTATGGAGGGGTTGGACAGAAATGTTTTTGATATATCTGATATAGAGATCAGATCTCAGAAGAAATCTTATACCCATAATACATTGTTGGAGTTCAATAAATATTATAAGAATAATGAGTTGTTCTTTCTCGTGGGTTCAGATATTTTTGCAACAATCAAGACTTGGAACAAGTGGGAAGATCTATTCAATTTGGCAAACTTTGTAGTGGTAAACAGACCAAACTATGCTATGGAAAAGATGCTTCAGGATATCCCTGTGAAACTTCTTCCTCTTGTGATTAGGTTTGAGGACTTTGTTTTTGGTATGGAAAAGAAGATCATACTTACTAATATAAAAGAGGTACCTGTATCCAGCACAGATATTAGGGAATTGGTTGCCCAAAATAAGCATATAGATTATTTACCAGAAAAGGTTTACGACTATATAAACCAACACAACCTTTACCGGGAGGTATGATGATCGAAGATATTTTAAAGAAGATCAAAGAGAAACTTTCAGAAAAGATGGCAGAGAATATCGTGATCTACAAGATCAAGGAGGTTTCTTCCCTTGCTGATTATCTTATTATCTGCACGGGTAATTCCGAAACCCACATAAAAGCTTTGGCAGATTATGCCGAAGAGGTGTGTAAAGAGCAAAACCTCACAAAATTAAAAGATGAGGGTTATGGTATTTCAAGATGGGTGTGTATAGATTTTGGAAGCATTCTTATACATATCATGGGTAAGCAGGAGAGGGATTATTACAAACTTGAATCTATCTGGGGAGCTTGCGAAAAGGTAGAGATCTGATGATAAAAGTTGCCCTTTTTGAGCCAGAGATTCCTCAAAATACGGGAAATATTGCAAGACTCTGTGCAGGTACCGATGTGGAACTGATCTTGGTGGGGAAGTTAGGTTTTTCTCTCTCAGATAAACATCTAAAAAGGGCTGGTCTTGATTATTGGGATCATGTGAAGATTAAAAGAGTTGAGAAGATAGAAGATTTTTTCAAACAATGCCCAGAAGATATCTTTGAGTATGCTTTTATTAGCAAGTTTGGTGAAAAATTTTATACTGATATACCAATAAATAGGGAGTTGATATCGATTTTTGGCAACGAGTCATATGGCTTACCCGACGATATTAGAGAACGATACAGAGATAAACTATACCGAATTCCGATGAACGACAAAATCAGAAGTCAGAATCTATCAAACTCTGTTGCCATAGTGCTTTACGATCTACTGAGAAGAAATAATTTCAAAGGACTTTTTTAGATGGTTGAGATAAGATTTGAAAGGTATAATGAAGGACTGATAAAACTGCTTGAAGATAAAGGTCTTATGCTCATCGAAGATGATTTTGATAAAAAGATAATGTACACAATATATTGTGATGAAGAAACATTTGGAAAACTGCTTCCTTTTATAGACGAACCATCGGTAAAAAATGTTGACGATACGGGCTGGGAAGATAAATGGAAGGAGTATTTAAAAGCGGGTAATCTTACGGATAAAATCAGGTATGTATTTGAAAAGGAAGACTTTGTTCATGGTAGAGATATATTGATAAATCCAGCATTAGCCTTCGGCACTGGTAATCACCCAACTACTCAATTGGCAGCCACTCTGCTCGAAGATGTATGTAGCGGAAAGAGTGTGCTGGATGTGGGGTGTGGTAGTGGTATTCTTTCCATTGCGGCAAAGATATCGGGTGCCTCACAGGTTTACGCTTTTGATAACGATAGTGTTGCGATTAAGAATACAAAGGAGAACCTCATTTTAAATAAGTCAGAGGATATTTTGATATGGGCTGGCACTACGCAATCGATCAAATCTGGGGTTTACTTTGATGTTGTGGTTGCAAATATTATAAGCGGAGTTTTGCTTTCTTTAAAAAACGATTTTTTTAGTTTGAAACCTGAATTTCTTATTTTTTCTGGCATCTTAGAGGTGGAGCAGGAGGATTTTTTGAATGGGTTTGAAAATGAGCTATATGTAATTGATAGAATTCTAAAAAAGAATGAGTGGATAGGAATAAGATATAGGAGAAGGGATGTTTGAAAAACTGAAGAGATTTTATATCGAAAAAGAGCTTGAGGATGAAATCGAGATCGATGATGATATGTATCATCAGATAAAGAATGTTTTGAGGACGAAGATAGGGGAAAAATTTATTTTTATCAATGACAAAGAGGTTGGGGAATACCAGTTTTATTTTGGTATGAAAAAATCGGGGCTGTTTACCTTGAATGAGAAGAAAGCCCACGATGTACTCGATTATAAACTCAATGTTTATGTTGGATTACTTCAGAGGGAGTATTTCGATACGGTGATAGAAAAGCTTGGGGAGATAGGTGCCACAAAGGTTATTCCAGTGATTACGAAGAGAAGTTTTCAATCTATGAATACCAATACCTATGAAAGGGTCAAAAAACTTCTCATTAAGGGTTCGTTGCAGGCAGAACACAATTATTTACCGATTTTAGATGAGGCTCAGAGTGTTTCGGAGATTAGTCTTGATACAGAAAACAATTTTCTTTTATACGAAAGGCAGCAGGAAAAGAGTTGTATGAATCTAAAGTCAAAATCTGTGAGTATCATGATCGGTCCAGAGGGTGGTTTTGAGGATAGTGAGGTAAATTCTCTTGTGGAGAAGGGATTTGTTCCCATTTCACCTATAAAAGGGGTTTTAAAAGCAGAAACGGCAGCCATAATTTTTGCAGGGTATGCGAAGATCCTTATTGATACTTTTAAAGCATGACGGAAAAAGATCTGTTTTTCATGAGAAAAACAATAGAAGTTGCAAAAAGGGCATTGAGATACGATGATGTTCCTATTGGAGCAATAGTCGTTTTAAATGATAAGGTCATATCAACTGGATACAACAAGAAAAGACTTACAAAAAATCCATTGGATCATGCGGAAATCATAGCGTTGAAAAGGGCAGCCAAGAAGTTGGGTGATTGGCGACTGAACGAATGTACACTTTACTCCACATTAGAACCATGTATTATGTGTGCAGGTGCCATACTCCATTATAGAATAAAGCGTGTTGTCTTTGGAACTACAGAACCAAAATTTGGCGGCGTCATATCAAATGACAAAATCTTCGATATCACAACCTTAAATCACAAAGTAGAATACGAATACGGCGCCTATGAGGAAGAGATAAGGGAGATGATGAGGGGGTTTTTCAAGAAGATAAGGGGAAGTGAATAGCGTTTGTAGAGTTTGTAGGGTTTATATCGTTTATTGCTGTAATATAATGAAGTCTTAAATTGACATTTATACTAAATTTATGTATTAATCGATGAAAATAAAAAGTAAGGAGAGAGTGTACAGTGAGGAGAATATTTCTGATTCTATGTTTTATGTTTATGTCGATAACTTTGTTAGCCCAGAACATTGATTATTATAATTATCTAAAATCCTTTCAGTCTGGACAATCACCAGATAATTCCACACTAAAAAGTAAGTATTTTGAAAATACAGATTTTAAAACATACCCAAAAACTCAAAATGATTTTCAACAAGAAGAAATATATAATGACAAGAAACAAACTCTTTCAAAGATAGAGAATATGTATTATCAGAGTCAACTATAAATTTTAACAGGTCAGAGGTTCTATAAAATGTTGTTTTTTAGA
>CAZFHX010000028.1:0-32383 GCA_964519265.1 uncultured Deferribacterales bacterium | reverse complement strand
GCACTCTGATTGCATTTGAACTCAAAAATGTATACCTTATTCTTTAGTTCAACAACCATGTCTATTTTACCCATATAATTTAATACCTGACTCTGTGCAGGTAATCCACCCGCTGAGACCATGAGGTAAAATAATGTATGAAAGTTTGCTTCGTTGAGTTTACTACCTTCATCATAAGGTATTGAGGCAAAGATCGACTCACAAATCGACATAAACCCATCTATATCACCATCAGATAAAGCAAAATACAACTTAGGATAAAGATTATCCGATTGCTTCTTGGTAAAATCATTAAGTAAGAAATCTAAAAATGAGTTTCTCACCTCAAGGTTTGGATAAGATAAGGTATATAAATCTATCTCTGGATTATAATCTTTGATCGTTATATAACCTGTTTGAAATAGCAAGGTTGGAACATCTAAGGTTTCTATTTCATAGGCAGAAAACGCACTGCTTTTTACCTCATAACTTTCTGCTTTTTCCATTCCAAAGTTCTTTTCTTTTATCAAGTTTACCAAAAATGTCGGTGTACCAGATTCAAACCAATAGTTTGCCAACTCTTTCTTAGAAAGGAGGTTTACAAGTGAAAATGGATTATATACCTTAATCTGACTTCTTGAAAATCTATACCCATTGTAATACCTTCTCACCTCTTCCCTTGCCTCTTCATAACTTATCCCCTTTGAATCTGCATATTCCTGCATATATTCTTTAAAATAGATATCTATCTCTTCATCGGTTATCCCCAGCATTCCTGCATAATTACTGTCCATTGTTAAATCGAAAAGGTTATTTAACTCAGAAAACACTCCCGCTTTAGAAAACTTACTCACTCCAGTAAGCAATACAAACCTGAGTTTTTCTATAACATTGTGAGCCTTAAGTGTCCCGTAAAACTCCTTCAAAAGATCCCTATTCTTAATAGCAATCTCAAGATGTTCTTTACCTTTGCCCAAATGACTGATTATCGGTTTGTCATATTCATCTATTAAAACCACTACTCCCTTACCAGTTTTCTTTCCTAAATTGTCTATAAAGTATGCAAACATATCTTTGACACCAACACCTCTTAACTCTATACCATAAGATTCAGCCTTGTTTTTAATATCATTTATAAGACTCATCTCAAGTTTCTCTGGATCTGAGAGAACGATATTGTTGAAATCTATGATTACCAAATTATACTCTTTCCAATCATAATCGGTATTGTAAATATATAACCCTCTGAACAATTCTTTATTCCCTTTGAATATCTGCTCTAATGTGGATATCAGCAAAGACTTACCAAACCTACGGGGTCGTGAAAGGAAATTAAATTGGGTGGTTGTAATTAGATTATAGATATATTTTGTCTTATCCACATAGAGATTATTATTTTTAATTATATATTCAAAATTTGATTGACCTATTGGAAGATTCTTTTTCATAGATTTATTTTATCAGTTTTGAATAATTATTTCAATAAATTTGTTGCTTACTTTTGTTTCAATGAACCACCATACCGATAAAAAACTCCAAAATACTTTTTACTCATCACCCTTTTTATTGAAATCTTACAAAATTGTGATATACTTACTATTATGATAATCGATAAACATATCGGACTATATACAGACCTATACGAACTTACGATGGCTCAGGGGTTTTACCTTGTGGGTCAATTTGATAAAATTGCTGTTTTTGACTATTTTTTTAGGAAATCCCCTTTTGGTGGTAGTTTTGCTGTTTTTGCTGGGTTGGATGATCTGCTCGAGTTGATAGAAAACTTCAAATACGATAGCGAGGATCTCGAGTATTTAAGAAAATTGGGATTTCGTGAGGATTTCTTAACATACCTAAAAAATTTCCGATTTACTGGCGATATCTATGCCGCAGAAGAGGGTGAGATAGTTTTCCCTTATGAACCTCTTTTCCGTGTCCATGCCCCCCTTGTTGAGGCACAGGTTTTAGAAACTATTGTACTAAATATCTTAAATTTTGAAACCCTCATAGCAACAAAAGCAGCCAGAATGAAGATCGCATCCAAAGGGAAGATGGTAATCGATTTTGGGCTGAGAAGGGCTCAAGGGTTTGGTGGTATTCATGCAAGTAAAGCATCTGTAATTGGTGGAGCAGATACTTCATCAAATGTTTATAGTTCGATGCTTTTTGGTCTTACTCCATCTGGCACAATGGCCCATTCATGGATTCAAAGCTTTGATACAGAATACGAGGCATTTAAAACATTTGCAGATATTTACGGCAATAAAACTGTCCTTCTTCTCGACACATACGATACCTTGAAAAGTGGTATCATAAATGCAGTAAAGATCGCAAAATATTTAGAACAAAAAGGTCAAAAACTTTTGGGTGTGAGGCTGGATAGCGGGGATCTACTTCTCCTTTCCCAAGAATGTAGAAAGATACTAAACGAAAATGGATTACATTATGTCAAAATCGTAGTATCCAACATGTTGGATGAATACCGTATAGACGAACTTGAACAGAAAGGTGCTCCCATAGATGTGTATGGTGTGGGTACAAATCTCATAGTTGGAAAATCTGATGCCGCCTTAGATGGGGTGTATAAGCTTATATCCATTGATGGGCAGCCGAAGATGAAAATATCCAACGACCCCGAAAAGGTACTTTTACCAGGCATAAAAAATATCATTAGATATTTCGATGAAGATGGTTACTTCAAAAAAGATATGGTTGTCCTCGAAGAGAAATTGAAAGAACATGAAGGTTCTGAAGAGATACTTCTAAAACCAGTCATGAAATCTGGAAAAAGGATACATACAAGAAAGCCGATTTATAGCATTGCAGAATACGCTAAGAAAAGATTAGAAAAACTTCCCGAACCAATAAAAAATCTCTACAAACCAACAAAGTACAATGTATCTGTATGCAACAGTGTATTAAACCTGAGAAGTAGCATCATAGAGTCTCTTACAAGGGGGAATGATGAAGGCACTCCTAATAGTTGATGTTCAAAACGATTTCTGTCCTGGTGGTGCTCTTGCCGTACCAGATGGTGATAAAATCGTACCTGTGATCAATTCGATAATTGATAAATTTGATCTTGTAGTTTCAAGTCAGGATTGGCATCCCGATAAAGGTGAGCATTTTGAAAAATGGCCTTTGCACTGCCTTCAAAACACTAAAGGCGCAGATTTTCACCCAGATCTGAAAGTAGATAAAATCAACATTAAGGCCCTCAAAGGTACCGATGGATCAGATACCGGATATTCTGCTTTTGAAGCAACAAACCTAAATTTAGCAGATGAACTCAAAAAAAGGGGTGTAAAAGAACTTTATGTATGCGGTCTTGCCACAGAATACTGTGTCAGAGCAACAGCAGTAGACTCCATGAAAAATGGGTTTAAAACCTTTCTCGTAGAAGATGCAATCAAGGGTTTAAACGAGGAGAATTGCATAAAAACCATAAATGAACTTATAAATTTAGGAATAAAGATTATAAATTCCAAATCTGTAACCAAATAAACTTGATTTTTCATCGAAAACATTATATTTTTTGCTTAGGAGTTTCTATGATCGAAGTAAAAGATCAGGTATTTAATGACCCTATCAAAGTAGAAGTGGAAATGGACAACTGTAAAATTAATTCCTTAGGAGATATCTATCGTGCTTTAAGAGAGCATCCTGAGTGGGCACTTGAAATAAGAAAAGTATTACTTTCCAACGATTTATTGGAATTACCAAAGATATTTGATGATTTCTTAAAAAATGAATTTCGACCTTTAAAAGAAAAAGTAGATAAAATAGAGAAAGACTTAGAAGTCTTAAAACAAGATGTCTATATATTAAAACAAGATGTTGCTATACTAAAACAAGAAGTTAAACAGCTTAAGGATGATGTTGGTATGTTAAAAGGTGATGTATTAGAACTAAAAGTGAGAAATAATATAGGTGCATTTTTGGGTAAAGTGATCAAAAAAGCAAAAGTGATCGACAGTAGCGATCTTGCCGATACCCTATATGATGCCGCAGAATCTGGAATCATCTCAGAATCTGAAGCGGATGATGCTCACCGTATCGATGCCGTTGTAGAAGGGTATTTAAGAAAGGAGGCTGGAAAGAAAATTTTAGTTGCCCTTGAGGTTTCTAATGTCGGAGATATTGGTGATTTAGAAAGAGCCGTCAGAAGAGCCCAGATAGTATCAAAAGCATTCAAAGAGGAATGCATCCCGATGATATTGGCAAAAAATTACACCGAAGGCGCTATAAAAAAATCTGAGGAATTAGACATTGTACTGCTATAACCCTACCCTTTCTCTTTATTGAAAGCAAGATACGCAAGAAATGCTCGTTCATATTTTACTCTCAATTCATCATTTTTAATAACCTTTGAAACCTCACTTGCCAATTTAATCATATCATCGGTAAAAACGGGTTCGCAATTAAAAGGTTCATTCTTTTTACTGATATGTTTTACAACAAACCTTATATCTTTGATATGATTATACCCAAAACCCTTCAACCTCTCTAAAAACTCATTTTTCATCATGGTAAATTCGTTCATCCATAGATTGTCAGAAACGGCTATAACTAGCTGATCGTTATTTATCTTAATAGGTGTAGAATTTTTCCCAATAAAATCACCCATTACCTTTGTCCAATTTGCAGATATTTTGAAGATTTTTAATACATCCCCACTAAAACTCTGCTCTGATAACAATTCATCGATCTTTTTCATATACAACAATTACTACGAAGAAAAAATAATATCAACAATTATATCGAAAACATATAAAAACAATATGAAAAAAATGAACTTTTAAAACTCAACACAATCAATAGTGGAAGATATTGAATAATACAATTGACAACTTTTTCAATGTCTGTTAGATTGAATTAACACAAAATGAGGTGTTTTTTATGAAAAAGAAAAAGATTGTTATAGTAGTAGGTCTTTTAATTCTAAGTGCCATAATCTTTCTAATGATTACGGGGTTTAAAGAAAACACGATATATTACATTGAGGTACACGAACTTCAAAAGGATCCCGATAAATTCACCAAAAAAGGGATTAGAATAAGCGGTGATGTTTTGGATGGCTCTGTAAAGAAAGATGAGGTAAATAAGCACCTCGAATTTGTGATGACCGATAAAACAGGCGCAAAAATGAATGTGGTATACAACGGTATAATACCCGATGCTTTCAAAGAAAGTGTACAGGTAATCGTGGAGGGGAAATATGATAAAAACACCAATACATTCACGGCAAATACCCTCTTGGCAAAATGCCCTTCCAAGTATGAAGCTGAAGTGGAAAAGCAAAAATAAAGGAGTATTTAATTATGGGGAAATTAGGATTTTTATTGCAATTTTTTAGTTTCATCGCAGGGATTTCTGCACTTTTTTTTCTTTTAAATACCATTTCAAGTGGAAAAGAGTCCCACAAGAAGTATGCTGATTACTCGGTAATTATTCAGGCTATTTTACTCACATTGACATCTATTGTACTTATAGTTGCATTGGCAAAGAGCGATTTTACTATTGAATATGTAGCACAGTACACAGACAGAAGTCTCCCTTTCATCTATAAAATAAGTGCCTTCTGGGCTGGACAGGCTGGTTCTCTACTATTTTGGGGTTGGCTTGTTTCCTTGGCCGGTCTTGTCGAAGTATTTAGATTGAAAAATCATAATACTACTTACAAATCTGCCGTACTAACAGCCGTAGTGTTCACCACTACTTTTTTCCTCGTACTGACTAATTTTGTGACCAACCCATTTAAGACCCTTGATTTCGTCGTTCCCGATGGAAATGGTATGAATCCACTACTTCAAAACCCAGGCATGCTGTATCATCCTCCAACTCTTTACTTAGGTTTCGTCGGATTAACATTGCCATTTGCCCATGCTTTTGCTTCCCTTGTTTCAAACAACTTGGCTTCAAGCTGGGTTAAAGATGTGAGAAGCTGGACAATAATAAGCTGGGTTTTCCTTACAATAGGTATAGTTTTAGGTGGGCAATGGGCTTATGTGGAGCTTGGATGGGGTGGATACTGGGCTTGGGACCCCGTAGAAAATGCATCATTGCTTCCATGGATTACTGCCACAGGTTTCATCCATTCTGCCATAATGTATGAAAAAAGAAACAAACTTAAACTCTGGACCTATGTACTTGGATGGATCAGTTTTGAATTGTGCATATTGGGTACATTCATTACAAGAAGCGGCGTTATAGATTCTGTACACAGCTTTGGAAAGTCATCTCTGGGGATCTTCTTTGTTGTATTCATGATATTTACATCTGTTGTATTTTTCTACTATGTATGGAAAAACAAAGCCAAAGTCGACGAATCTTCAGAGATAAGCCTTGTTTCAAAAGAGGGGTTGTTTTACTTTTCAAACTGGGTATTCTTCGGTTTGATGTTTGTCATCCTGTTTGGCACTACACTACCAATATTTACCCAGATCTTTGCACATAAATTTACCGTTGGCATACCATACTACAACATGGTATCCACACCATTTTTCATGGTAATGCTTATATTAAGCGGTATTGCTCCACTGATGCCCTACGGACAATCCAACCTAAAAGAGGTGGTAAAAGTATCTTTACCCTCCTTTCTATTGGCCCTTGCATGTACTGTGGCAATGTATCTGATGGGATACCAAAAGATCATTCCACTACTACTATTTATGTTTACCTTCTTCTCCTTCTGGACAATCGTGATACAGATATTCAAAGGTATCAAGAGGAATGGAATATCTGCAATCTTCAAACATAGAAGATTCTATGGTGGATTGGGTACTCATTTAGGTGTAGTAATCGTTGCATTTGCTGTTATCGCATCATCCTTCTATAGATATGAAATAGAAAAGGTTGTAAAACCAGGAGAAACTTTCAACTTTGGTCCCTATACCCTACAGGTAGGTGATTTTCAAGTTGTTGAAAAACAGAACTACACATCAGTAATGACCCCAACTCGTGTTTTAAAGGGTGATAAGTATATTGTGACAATGATCCCAGAAAGAAGATTTTACAACAATAATCAGGAAGCATTCGCCGAGGTAGGTATCTACACACAACCTATTGGTGATCTATACATCATCCTTGCATCCTACTCCATGAATGAGCAAGTGATAGGATTACAGGTGGTATGGGAACCTTTTGTAGTATGGATTTGGATAGGTTGCGGTGTAATGGTGCTTGCTGCGCTTCATGGGGTATTTGGGCGTAAAAGTGAAGAGTAATCATATCACTGTAGAAAAATTAAAGAAAAAGTATGGTGAAAATGAGGCCCTAAAAGGGGTCTCATTTTCTTTGGATGAAGGGGATTTTCTATCCATATTTGGTCCAAATGGTGCTGGCAAATCCACACTCTTGAAGCTTCTTTCAGCTCAAACAAGACCTACAGGCGGCAAGATATTTTACGGTGAGACAGAAATAGGAAACCTCACAGATGATTTTAGATCTAAATTCGGGGTGATCTCCCATCAACCCTTTCTTTATGAAAACCTCTCTGCCTACGATAATCTAAAATTTTATGGCAAACTCTACGGTGTAGAAAATATAGATTTTAGGATTAAAGAGATATTAGATCTGGTAGAACTCACCCATAGAAAAAATGAACTCGTAAGGAATTTCTCCCGTGGCATGCTCCAAAGGCTATCGATAGGTCGTGCTCTCATCCATAACCCCGATATTATCTTTTTGGATGAACCATACACAGGTCTGGATCAGCATGCTTCTAATATTTTAACAAAGATACTAAAAGAACTCTTTTCCAACAAAAAGACAATTATTATGGTTACTCACAATTTAGCAAAAGGTTATGACTTATCGTCTAAACTTGCTATAATTAGAAATGGTGAATTAGTTTTTTTTAAAAATAAAGATGATGTAAACGATTTTGAATTTGAAGATATATATATTTCTATGGTGTCATAATCGATGATCAAATATTTTAAGACTGTTTTTCATATAATTGAGAAGGATCTCTTGCTGGAACTTAAGACCAAAGAGGTCATTAACTCGATGCTTGTTTTTGCTCTACTTGTTGTGGTGGTATTTAGCTTCATCTTTGAACCTGGTGCAGAATATAAAAATGATCTATCTGCTGGAATCCTCTGGATGGCTATCATCTTTTCTGGTATTTTAGGACTAAATAAATCTATGATGAACGAGATAAATGGTGGTAATCTAAACGCACTGCTTCTTGCTCCCGTGGATAAGAGTGCAATATTCTTTGGCAAAGCCCTTTCCAACTTCCTATTTATGCTTATCATGGAAGCGATAACAATACCGATCTTTGTTATATTCTACGATGTACCTATTCTGAATAACTTTTTTATGACACTTATCACATTGTTCATAGGCACATATGGGTTTGCAGTATTGGGGACACTGTTTTCCATCATATCTGTAAAATCTAAAACAAGAGAGGTAATGCTCCCCATTCTTCTTCTACCAATCATAATACCAGTGGTGCTATCATCCATTCAGGCGATGAATATCTTTTTAAGGGGAGATGATATTGCAGATTCATATAAATGGTTGCAACTTCTGGCAGTTTTTGATATAGTATTCACACTTGTTATCTATGTAATATTTGACTTTGTGATAGAGGAATAGTTATGAACAAGATCGTAAAAAGTATCGATATTTTAACAATAATATCCATTGTAATCGCTCTTTACTTTGCATTTATTTACGCTCCCACCGAAGCTATAATGGGTGCTGTTCAGAGGATATTTTACTTTCATGTTTCTGCTGCGTGGATAGCATTTTTTGCTTTTTTCATCACTTTTTTATGCAGTATTGTAGTCTTAATTACAAACAACTATTTCTACGATGACATAGCCGAGTCATCTGCGGAGATAGGGATAATATTCTGCACCATCGTTTTGATCACTGGACCTATATGGGCCAAACCTGCGTGGGGGAAATGGTGGACTTGGGATCCAAGACTCACAACTACTTTGATATTGTGGTTTATCTACATCGGATACATCATGCTAAGGCAATTTGTAGAGGAAGAGGATAAAAGGGCAAAGTTTTCTGCTGCTCTTGGTATTATCGGATTTATCGATGTACCGATAGTATTTCTGTCCATAAGATGGTGGAGGACTATACACCCCAATGTTTTGCAAGAAGGTGGCGGCGGTCTTCACCCCGATATGAAAACGGCTCTTATAGTTTGTGTGATAGCATTCACCTTACTCTATGTTAGCTTGATGATAAAAAGGGTAACTATTGGTAGATTAGATCGCAGAATAAATTTGATAAAAAATCGTTAGGGGAACTCTATGAAAAATTTTGAATTCCTTTTCGCTGCCTATGCTGTAATCTGGGTGCTTTTAGGAGCATATTTTTTTAGATTAAATGGAAAAATAAAACAGATTCAAGAGAAATTGGATCAATTGGAGATAAAGCAGGGGGAATAAAGAAGTAGTTAATAGTTATTGGTTATTGGTTATTTTATTGGATTTGAAAGCAGCTTTTTTCCTTCTGTCGTGGATAAATATAAATGTAAGAAATGATAGACCAAAGATACCATAATACCCCGCATGCCTGAAAACATCCTGAAAGGCATGGCTCAAAGCCATAGTGGATTGGGCAAGCCCCAATAAAACCCCCGCCTTGACCTCTGCAATATTTGTAGGGAATATCTTTGATAAATATGGTTTAATCTGCTCGATGTAGTTGTATATATATTGATGGTTCTGCATGACAGATATCTCTTCAAAATGGTAGTTAAACCTCGATTTCAAAGTATTAGTAGCTATCGCAGTTCCGAAAGAGCCTCCCATAAATCTTATATAGTGCATAAGACCCACACCCAAACTCGTTTTAGGTCCCAAGTGTCGCATAGCCAAAGTCGTAATCGGAGCAAAAAAAGAACCCAAAGAAAACCCCAATGGAATAGTTAGAAGCATAGTTTGAACAGATGGGGTATAATAATTAAGATTAGGAATTAAAAATACCGAAGTAGTAATATAAAGAGCCGCATTGAATAGCAAAACATTTTTTTCCCCTATCTTATCAGCCAAAAATCCCGCAAGGGGTGATGTAAACCCTATGAATATTGCAAATGCCAACATATGTAAACCGGTTTGAAGCGTGGTATAATGCCTGAGATTTTCGTAATAAAGAGGTATGAGATAGAAAAGCTGGTAGATTGAAAGCCCCAGAGTAAAAAAGTATATCATCATAGCATACCTATATTGCGGAACTTTGAATATCGAGAAATCGATAAGGGGCTGTTTCGATGCAATCTCAGAAATAACATACAATATAAGCGAACCGATCGCTATGAAAAGTAGTATCCAGATGTAGTCCGATTGCCACCACCCTTTTTGCTGACCTTTTGAAAGCATTATTAATAATGATATCGTGAATGATGCTAATAGGAAGTAGCTTATAAAGTTAAATCTGAATTTTACATTCTCATGCTTGAATTTAGGTAGTAATATCAATCCTAATACTATCACCATCATGCCGACAGGAAGATTTACATAAAAGATCGATCTCCATGAGAGATGCTCAGTGAGCCACCCCCCCAAAGTGGGACCCAACGCAGGAGCAAAGCTAACACCCATTCCATACACACCCATCGCTATCCCTTTCTTTTCTGGAGGGAAAATAGAAAACATGATAGTTTGAGCAGAAGCCACTATGAAAGCCTCCCCTACCCCTTGTATAACCCTCGATACTATCATCGTTGGTAGATCTTCTGCAAGACCACAAAATGCACTTGATATGGTAAAAATGGTTATCCCTGTGAGGAATAGCTTTTTAAGCCCCAATATTTTATCCAATGACTCTATTAAAAGCAGTGATGTGGCAGCAGCCATCATATAAGCCGTAATAACCCACTGAATTCCGTAAAGATCTGTGTTTAGGGGAGCCATCATCTTAGGTATTACAACATCCACGATGGTAGTATCGAGAATAGCCATAAATGTACCAGTCATCACCACAAAAACGATCAGCAATCTACCCAAAAGGGGTATCTGGGTATATAGGGGTTGGCTGTAATCTAAGTTGCTCGTCATATTCATTTTACCTTTTGATCCTTACCTCTCCACCCATCCCAACTCTTAACAATTCCACCTTGCCGCCTGTGATCTTTATTCTAATTGGTATCCTCTGGGAAACCTTTGTGAATTCACCTGCAGAAATATCCCTTGGGACAAGGGCATAGGTAGCAGCAGATGCAGGATAAATTGCCTCAACTTCCCCTTCAAATCTCTCCTTAGGATAAGCATCAACGGTAAAAGATGCCTTATCCCCTACATCCACACCCCTTAATTTACCCTCTTCAAGGAGAACATACCCATAAAGATTTTTATCCCCTACAATGGAATAAACAAAAGCACCACTCGACACCACAGAGCCAACATCTGCATATTTCATCCCTATTACCCCATCAAAAGGGGCAATCAACTTACAGTCTTCTATCATATTATTCACATCTTCCAATTGCTTTTTAAGGCTATTTATCTTCTCTAAAATAGACCTTTTATTCTTGGATATCTCTGAAATAACAAACTTATTGTTGGCGATGAGATTTTTTTCCTGCTCGGCCATCTCTATCTGTTTTTTCAATGCCTCTATTTTATTTAAGACTGACTCTCTCTTCTTATAAAGGGTTTCTAAATTGTTTGTTATATCTTCGTAGCTTTTCTTAGGTATTGCATTATTTTCATACAGGGTTTTGTACCTTTCCTGATCCTTTTTGAGCTGTTTGATCTGTATATCGATCTCTTCGATCGATTTCTGTGATGCTGCAAGGTCGTACTTCAAAGCCGATACCTTATCAGATTGTATCTTTGTGGAGGTGTTTATATCTGAAGATGTCTTAATGCTCTTATCATCTAATGAATTGGCCTGATTTTCGAGGGACTGGATTTCATATTTTAGTTGCTCGGCTTTCAATCTGTAGTCTGTATCATCAAGTATTGCAAGAACATCACCCTTTTTTACCCTATCACCCTCTTTGAAGTTTAACTGCTTTATCTTTCCAGATACCCTCTTAAATCCAACATTTGAAATAGTATCCGACTTTATAAAAAAGGCATCCGTAGAAGCATATTCCATTCTTGTTTTTATCCATGAAATCGCAATAACGGCAAATATTATAAATCCAATAATCAATATTGTTAGAGCTATTTTTATCTTTTTTCCCATTATCTAACCTCCGTACCAGCTTCTAATTCTATTCTGTAAAAGGATCTAATGATGTTGTAATAAGCTTTTTTCAAAGATACCTTTGCAGCGGTAAACATAGATTCTGCATCGAGTAGATCAGTATTAGATACAAGACCATTTTTGTATTTCAGATTTGTGACTCGATAGTATTCCTCTGCCTCTTTGAGCTGCTCCTGCGCCACTTCATAAGTCTTTTGAGAGGTATAGAAATCCTCTATGCTCTTCTGAACAGAAACCTTGAGTTTAAGTTTGGTATCCCTTATCCTGCTTTCAAAAGCATAGATCTCCTCTTTTTTAGCATTTATATTTTTGAATGGTTTATCCCAATCCATCTTAAATTTTACACCTGCCTGCAAAACAAAGCCTCCCTTCGGATCAACTGCATCGTTGGAATCGCTATAGTTGTACCCACCAAAGATAAACCCTTTTGGGAGATAATTGCTTTTTTCTATATCTACCAGTTTCTTAAGGTTTTGAAGTTCAAATGATAGTTTCTGAAGAACTGGTCTATTCTTGTAAGCTTTCTCCAAGATCTCAGATTCATCGATTTTCATCGTAGCAAAATTACCTTCAAGTTCCTCAATATCGTAATTATCATCGGGATCTTCACCTAATAGCATCTTCAGATTGTATTTGGCTATCTTGATGTTGTTATCGATTTCGAATATCTTTTTCTCTACATCTCTCACCTTCACCGATGTGTGTAATATATCTACCTTTGCTGCCAGACCTTGATTGTATAATAGTTCTACATCTTTGGCATGGGATTTTAATGACTCTATTTCTGCCTTGTATAGATCTCTTATTGCGTATAGTTCTAAAATCGAAATATAAGCATTCTGAATGTTGTATTTCATCTCGTTGGAAAGCTCAAGCTTGTCAGTTTTTGTTATATCGATGTTTCTTCTCGATATATCTATCAATGAAGAAACAGCTCCCCCAGTGTAGAAATTATACTGTAAGCCGATGTTGAAATTACTGTAGTTCTTTTCCACCTGAGTTACCCTCATAGTCCCACCCAGTGTAGTCATTGAAAGCTCCTTTTTATCATCAAGCTGTGTAAAGGTATATTCTGCAACAACCGAAGGGTAATTGTCCGATTTAGATGCATCAAGAATAAATCTCTTGCTGTTGATGATATGTTCTTGTGCTTTGATAAGTTCATTGTTTTTTAGCCCTTTGTTGATCAACTCTTCCAATTTATATACTTCTTTTGCCCAAAGTGTTGACGGTAGTAGTAAAAGTATTACAAACCTTTTCATATTCACCTCAGTATCTCCTTTATGTAGAGATCTATAAGTTCTTTTGTTTCTTCGTAATTTTTATTATTTCTCAATATATGCAGTTCTAAAAATGATCTCAAGAAAGCAGACATTATGAATGCCTTTCGATCAATAACATCATCTCCAAGATGTGGATAGTCTAACTTCAATGCATTCCTACAGTAAAATTCAGTCTTTTCCTTAAAATAGTAATACAAATCGATGAATTCTTCTCCCAAACTAAGCACTTCATAAAGAAAGATCTTGATTATCTTCCTCTTTTCGATGAAATTTTTTATCATATCAGAAATAAGATTGTCGCAAAAATGACTACTCTTATTCTCAAACATCTCTTCAAGCTTGTCAACGAAGTTTTGATGCAAAGATAAAAGAATCTCTTTGAAGAGAGATTCTTTATTTTTAAAATATAAATAGAATGTCCCCTGAGCCAAATCAGCTTGCTGGACAATATCTGAAATCTTTGTTTGCCAAAACCCCTTTTCAGAAAAAACTTCCACAGCGGCATCCATCAAAAGCCTTTTTTTGTCGGGATACAAGTTTTTACCCATCACAACCTCTGATTTATAACATTGGAATCTAATCGACTGATTAGTCAATCGCTAATATATACCCAAAAGAAGAAATGTCAACCTAAAAACGGGCGATAGAGGACTCGAACCTCTCCAACAGGTTCCGGAGACCTGTGCTCTATCCACCTGAGCTAATCGCCCTGTGGTGAAATCTAATACAATGCCGAGAAAAATGCAAGGGTGAAAACCCAAAGGCATAAGTGTAATAAAAAAAAGGGGGTGTTTAACCCCCTTTTAAGATTTATTGTCGAGGAACATCTCTGGCGTCAATCCCACTCTTAGAGCACCCCAATGCTTGTCATTTACATATATTGGCATCGAAAGGTCTGCAATTATCTCTCCAGTGTCTCTAAGATAAACTTGAAGCAAAAATTTCTTCTCATTCTTGGCAGCCTTTAGACCGGTTTGATCATTGAAGATCCTCTTGTCTCTACTGTTTACAAGATCCACCTCATAATTACCGGTAGGTTTCTTGGAATACTTGCTGCAATGTGTAGGAGCATAACCATTTGTGTCCACAGCCAGAGCAAATATACTTCCAGGTAGCTCTGCCATTAACTTATCATAAATAAACTGCACATCTGTCTCAAAGTATTTATCATAATCTGTTTTATATTTCTGAGGATTGGTATCAGGGATCTTTTTGTAATTCTTGTCAAACACATTGATACCTCTACTTGCCAAGTTCCTGATAGCATTTGCAATCTCATCTCTGTAAGATTCAACCTTACCAAGTATCGTTTCAAACATACCTGAACCAGTCTTAAATCTCGTCACTAAATCCTGCATATTCTGAGTCTGCTCGGTGAGTATCATCGAGTATTCCATAGAGTTTTTTGCATTTTTGTGGGTCTCTTCACTTAGATGACTTACCTCACCAATACTTGCATTGATATTTTCATTTGTAGATGAAAGCTCCTCGATGGCAGAAGCCATTGATATCAATTTCTCACCAATTCTCTCAAAATCCTCTATGAATAGATTAAACTTACTCGAGGTATCATCCACGATATTTTTTGTATTCATCACATTCTCATAGATAGCTTCTGTTTCCTCTTTGGTTTCATTTACATTTTTGATCATAAGTTTGATACTTGTATTTATATCCTGAGCGGCATCTTTAACCTTCTCAGCCAACTTCCTCACCTCATCAGCAACTACTGCAAATCCTCTACCATGCTCCCCAGCTCTTGCTGCTTCAATTGCTGCATTGAGAGCCAAAAGATTTGTTTGATCTGAGATATCCGTAATTAGGTTAATCACTTCCATAATCTTCTGAGAGTTTTCCGCCAGCATATTTGTAGTATTGACGAAATTACTGATCTTTGAATTTATTAGTTCAACACTTTTGATGATCTCCTCCATCTGTTCTTTGGAATGTTTTGCAAAAACAAGATTTTTATTCGTGGCATCTGAAATATTATTTGTATTATGGGATATTTCATGAAGAGCAAGATTACTTTCATTACTTGCAATCACGATCGTATTTGCAAGTTCACTCTGCCTCTTGGCAGCATTTGTAGTTATCTCTAAATTCTTCCTTACTTTTGCAGCCTCCGTTGCTACGAAGATCGTTGCTTCCCCAATTTTAGTCATCATATTCCTAAATTTGCCTAAAAAACAGTTAAAACTCTCTGCCAATGTTTTGAATTCGTCAAAGGTGGTAGCCTTTAATTCTCTGGATAAGTCCCCTTCTCCTGTACATGCATCATTGAAGAAGAAAACAAGCTGTTTTACAGGGGTAACTATGAGATGTCTTAAAAAGAATACAACAAAAATAGATGTTAACAACGAAACAACTATTAGCACTACAAAGAGGATGTATGCCAAATCAATGTCGGAGTTTATATGCTTCAACTGTTCAACTGGTAGGTTCAACCCCGATAATTTTTCTTCCAATCTCCTTACAAATCCAAAAAAGACGATTACCGCCATTGCTTGAAAAAATACAAAGACCAGCACATTCCCCACAAGTTTTCTCGTTAGAGTGTAGAAAAACTTTCTCTCTAAGAAGATGTAAATATCCTTAAAAAATCCCATATCAATGCCCCCTGTATATCACTATTTGTATATATCGTCAAAATACAGAATTTGTTTAGCAAAATCAAGCAAATATTTTACAAAAAATAACATTGTTTAATAAATTAGAATATATAAATTTTACGATTTATTCAGCATCCTCACTTTTCTCCCCTCTACTTCTAAAACACCATCATCTTTTAGCCGTTTTAACATTCTTGAAAATGCTTCAGGTGTAGCACCTAAGAGTATCGCTAAATCACCCTTCTTAACAGGTAACATGACCTCGTTGCTCTTTTTTTGTTCGCTCAATGCAGATATGTAATTCAAAAACCTCGTTGATAGATCTGAAAGCGTAAGATTTTCGAGCATATTTATCAGATACTTGATCCTTTTGGCGAGGCTACCGATCAGTTTCATTGCAAACTTAGGATTTTCTTGAATGAGTTGTTCTATCTTTTTCGAATCAATACTTAGAGCAATACAGTCCTCAATAGCAAGAGAGGTAACCGGGTATCTATTCTGCAGAAAAAATAGGATTTCAGCAAAGATCTCCCCACTTCTTACAAAATGTATAATCGCCTCTTTCCCCTCGTCATTCGTTTTATAGAGCTTTATCAACCCTGAGATGAGAAAATAGACCTTTGTTCCTACCTCACCCTCAAAAAAGAATATCTCACCTTTCTTTTTTTCTACAACCGATGCGGCAGAATCGAGCATTCTACATAATTCTTCGTCGTATCCACCAAGAAAAGAAGTACAAAATATTTTTATAGCATCATTCTTCTTCATAATTACAAAATACAGATTTTTTTGACCTAAGTCAATTCTTTTTAAGACAAAATGAGTATTATTATCACCAGAACAAAAACAAAGGAGGACAAAATGAGTATGTTTTGTTATCAATGTTCAGAAGCAGCAAAGGGTACAGGTTGCACAATTAAAGGGGTTTGTGGTAAAGATGACAAGGTTGCCGCTTTACAGGATATTTTGATCTATAATCTCAAAGGTTTGGCCTATTGGTCCAAGCTCGCAAGAGAAAAAGGTATTACAGATGAAGAGACTGATCTATTTCTCTTGGAAGGGCTTTTTGCCACAATTACAAATGTTAATTTTGACCCTCAGAGATTCGTAGAATACAACAACAGAGCGATCGAACTAAGAGATAGAATTAAAGAGATTGCTATATCAAAAGGTGCCAATGAAAATGCTCCATACGATGCCGCTACTTGGAAACCACAAAAAACAGAGCAGGACTATTTAGCAAAGGCAGCCGCAGTATCAGTACTTTCAGAGCAAAATGAAGATATCCGTTCCCTCAAAGAGCTTTTGATATATGGATTAAAAGGTATAGCAGCGTACGCTGATCACGCCTATGTATTGAAATTTAAATCTGAAGAGATCTTCAAATTCACAGAAGATGCCCTTGTGGAGACCTTGAGAAAAGATATCACAGCAAGTGAACTTATCTCTCTCGTATTAAAAGCTGGAGAGATCGCAGTAAAAACAATGGAGCTATTAGATAGAGCAAATACAACCAAATATGGAAAACCAGAGATTACACAGGTATTCACAGGATTTGTTGATGGTCCCGCGATACTTGTGTCGGGTCATGATCTCCTCGATTTAGAAGAATTACTCAAGCAAACGGAAGGAAAAGGTGTGAATATCTATACTCATGGTGAGATGCTCCCTGCCCATGCCTACCCAGAGTTCAAAAAATACAAGCATCTCATAGGAAATTTTGGAACTGCATGGTACAACCAAAGGGAAGAGTTTGATCAATTCAACGGAGCAATCCTTTTTACAACAAATTGTATCGTACCACCAAAGGATAGCTACAAAGATAGAGTATTCACAACAGGCCTTGTAGGTTGGCCTGGTATAAAACATATTCCAAATGCAACAAATGGAAAAATGAAAGACTTTTCCCCTGTGATCGAAAAAGCGATCGAATGTGGTGGATTAAAGGCAAAAGACGGCAAAAGGATCACCATAGGGTTTGCCCATGATCAGGTTATGGCACTTGCAGATAAGGTGATTGATGCAGTACAAAGCGGAGCCATTAAAAGATTTGTTGTAATGGCTGGATGTGATGGAAGGTTTAAAGAAAGGGAATACTACACAGAGGTGGCAAAACAGCTCCCAAAAGATACAGTAATACTAACGGCAGGTTGTGCAAAATACAGATACAACATGCTCGACTTGGGTGATATTGGCGGTATACCAAGAGTACTTGATGCAGGACAGTGCAACGACTCATACTCCCTTGCCTATGTAGCATTGAAACTCAAAGAGGTTTTAGGACTTGATGATATAAACAAACTTCCAATTTCTTATGACATTGCATGGTATGAGCAGAAAGCGGTGTGCGTACTACTTGCACTTCTCTATTTAGGGGTAAAAGGGATAAGATTAGGACCAGTGCTTCCCGCATTTTTATCACCAAATGTGGCAAAGGTTTTGATAGAAAATTTCGGCATCAAACCTATCGGTGGAGTAAAAGAAGACATCGAAGCAATGATGGATGGAAGATAAGTCTTGGGCGGGGCAACCCGCCTTTTTCATTTTTTAATTATATACCTGAAACCACTCTTTGACAATAAGTTAATTCACTATACATACTTTAAATCCAAATATAATTGAAAAAATATATAAGAAAATCCTAAAATTTATCTTAATTATTAAAAATAAAATTTTAAAACAAATTATTTCGATAAATAATAGCACAAACAAACAAGACAATGGTTAAAATTATAAAAACATATATATCTTACAATAAGATACTAAAAACTATTGACAATCGTTCAAATCTATAATAAAAGCAAACAGAAATAAAACGGAGGTTTATATGAAAATAAAAAAGCTTATGTGTGCCAATCGTGGAGAAATAGCGATCAGGGTGTTTAGGGCATGTACAGAGCTTGGGATAAGGACTGTTGCCATCTATTCCGAAGAAGATAAATATTCGTTACATAGATATAAAGCAGATGAAGCTTACCTTGTTGGGAAAGGTCTCGACCCAATCGCCGCCTATATGAATATAGAAGAACTCATCGATCTTGCGATCAGAAGAGGGATCGATGCAATCCATCCCGGATACGGATTTTTGGCAGAATCATATGAGTTTGCCGCCGCATGTGAGAAAGCTGGGATCATTTTCGTAGGACCAAAACCAGAGGTAATGAGGATATTCGGAGATAAAAAGATCGCCAAAGATATAGCAAAATCTTGCAATGTGCCTGTTATTGAAGGTTCTGACGGTGTCATCGAGTCTTTGGATGAAGCAAAAACTATCGCTAAATCTATTGGATATCCAGTTCTCTTGAAAGCTACCGCTGGTGGTGGTGGAAGAGGGATCAGAATATGCAACGATGAGAAAGAACTTGAAGAGAACTTTGAAGCCGCCACAAGGGAAGCGATCAAAGCTTTTGGAAAAGGGGACATCATAATTGAGAAATATATCGAAAATCCAAAACATATAGAGATTCAACTCTTGGGAGACAAACACGGAAACATCGTTCACCTTTACGAAAGGGATTGCTCTATCCAAAGGAGACATCAAAAAGTTATCGAAATTGCCCCCTCCCTTAATATTCCTCAAAAGACATTGGAAAAACTATATAAAGATTCCATAGCATTAGGGAAAGCAACCGGACTTCACTGTGCTGCCACAGCAGAATTTCTCGTGGATTCAAAAGGTAATCACTATTTCTTGGAGGTAAATCCAAGAATACAGGTAGAACATACCGTCACAGAATTGATAACAGGGATAGATATAGTCCAGGCTCAGATACTCGTATCCGAAGGTAAAGAACTCTCAGATAAAGAGATCGGCATAAAATCTCAATCAGATATATACAAACATGGATATGCAATACAGTGTAGAGTAACCACAGAGGACCCAGAAAACAACTTTTTACCCGATACAGGTGAAATAGAAGCATACAGAATTGCTACAGGTTTTGGTATAAGGCTCGATGCTGGAAACGGCTTTGCAGGTGCAAAAATTACACCTCATTACGATTCTCTACTTGTAAAGGTATGCAGCTGGGCAACAACATTTGAACAAGCTGCAAAAAAGATGAATAGAGCTTTGAGCGAGTTTAGAATCAGAGGAGTCAAAACCAACATACCATTCTTACAAAATGTGGTCACCTGTAAAGAGTTCATGGAAGGGAATTTTTCAACAAACTTCATCGATACAAACCCTCAACTATTGAAATTCCCAAAACCACAGGACAGAGCTACAAAAGTATTAAAGTTTTTAGCAAACAACATTGTAAACAACCCTTCAGGGGTAAAGCTTGAAAACAATACCGTTTTACCTCCGATCAGAGTCCCCCTTGTAAAATACGGTGAACATATCCCAACGGGCACAAAGGATATTTTAAATAGACACGGAGTAAAAGGTGTACTTGAATACATAAAACAGAGCAAAGAGGTGCTTTTCACAGACACCACAATGAGAGATGCCCATCAATCCCTACTTGCCACAAGACTTAGAACCAAAGACATGCTTGCTATTGCCGATGCTTATGCACACCACTTAAATGGTCTTTTCTCCCTTGAGATGTGGGGTGGTGCAACCTTTGATGTTTCTTACAGATTCTTAAAAGAATCCCCATGGGAGAGGTTGCGCCTCCTCAGAGAAAAGATCCCAAACATACTCTTCCAGATGCTTCTAAGAGGATCTAATGCCGTAGGATACACAAACTACCCCGATAATGTAATAAAAGAGTTCATCCGACTTGCTTCAAAAAATGGTATCGATATATTCAGAATCTTCGACTGCTTCAACTGGGTGGATCAGATGACCCTTGCTATTGAAGAGGTGAAGAAAAATGGTAAAATTGCCGAAGCGGCAATATGCTATACTGGCGATATTTTAGATCCAAAAAGAGTAAAATACAGTTTGAAGTATTACATAAATTTAGCCAAAGAGCTTGCAAACGCCGGTACCGATATCATCGGAATAAAGGATATGGCAGGTCTTTTGAAACCTTATGCTGCCAAAGTACTCGTAAAAGCGATAAAAGAGGAAACTGGCTTACCACTACATTTCCATACCCACGATACAAGTGGTAATGGTGAGGCAGCGGTCCTCATGGCAATTGAAGCAGGCGCAGACATTGTAGATTGTGCAATCTCCTCTATGAGTGGTCTCACCAGTCAACCTAACTTAAACTCCATACTCTATGCCATCGACTCCACAGAGAGGAGATCATCCATCGACAAGGTATGGGCACAGAATATTTCAGACTATTTCGAAAGGGTGAGAAGGTACTATTTCCCCTTCGAGAGTGGTTTAAAATCGGCAACAGCTGAGGTTTACGAACATGAAATCCCAGGTGGACAGTATTCCAACCTAATAGTACAGGTGGAAGCAACAGGGCTCTTGGATAAATGGGAAGATGTCCGCAAAATGTATGCAAAGGTAAACAAAGAATTGGGGGATATTATAAAAGTTACACCATCATCCAAAGTCGTAGGAGACCTTGCAATATTCCTCGTAAGAAACAACTTGGATATAAGCGACCTATATGAAAAAGGGGATCAGTTATCCCTGCCAGAATCTATAATATCTTTCTTCAAAGGGATGTTAGGTCAGCCCTACGGTGGCTTCCCAGAGAGACTCCAATCGATAATCTTAAAAGGGGAAAAACCCCTAAAGGGTAGACCCGGAGAATCTCTACCACCATACGACTTTGAAAAGGCAAGGGCTGAACTGCAGAAGGAGTTTGGTAGAGAATTTAGCGATGAGGCAGTAGTCAGCTATGCACTTTACCCACAAGTTTTCAAAGAATATGTGAATTTTGTTAATGAATACGGTGATGGATCTGTATTTGAAACAAAAGACTACTTCTATCCTCTCAGAAAAGAGGAGGAGATTGAGGTAAATATCGAAGAAGGTAAGACACTTATCATAAAATATTTAGGATTGAGTGAACCTGATGAAAAGGGTTATAGAAAAGTTTACTTCGAGTTTAATGGTCAGGCAAGGACAGTAAGAATAAAAGATGAAAAGCTATCCGACTACATAAAATCAAACAAAAAGGGTGATATAAACAATCCAAAAGATGTATGTGCATCTATGCCGGGCAAAATCACCAAAATAAATGTGAAAAAGGGTGATAAGGTAAAAAAAGGTGACCTCTTGGTGGTTACAGAAGCAATGAAGATGGAGACAAAGATCGTAGCAAATACCGATGGTGTGATAGAGGATATCCTATTAAATCAAGGAGACAAGATCGAAGCCGGTGACCTTTTAATCAAGATCGCTTGACTTCCATAAACAGCCGCCTACGGGCGGCACCCCCTTTTTTTATTGTAAAGGGATGATCTCCTGATTGTACAATTTTGCTATATATTTATACTTATTGTATACCTTATAATAGTAGCTTTTTGGTAAGTTTATCTTTTGAGTCATGAGGGAATAAACCTTGTTTACACCCAAATTATAGGCTATAAGGGCATATTTGTGATTCCCGTCAAATTTATTCAGAAGATACGCGTAATAGGAAACGCCCAATTTCACATTTATCAATGGATCCCTCTTTAATCTATTCGTGGAAACCTTAAGATCCTCTTTTACAGCAATATACTTAGCAGTATCCACCTTTACCTGCATCAAACCCTTTGCCCCTTTGATCGATTCACTGCTATGCTTAAAATCGCTCTCTATGTCTATGATTGCCAATACTAAATATGGATCGATCTTTTTTCTGTATGCTTCCTGCACTATCGTCAGGGCTAAATCGTAGTGGTTGATCTCTTCGTGAAGAAAATCGTTTCTCTTGATATAGTCTGAGATATTGATAATGTCGTTGTAAAATTTCACCTGAGATTTCACCAGATTGTAGTATGCAACTGTTTTCATATACTCAATTCTGTTATCTTCATTTTTCTTGGAATAATACTTTAGAGAGATATAGTCCACCAAAAACTTTACAGAGAGTAGAGCAACAAAAGTAAAAATTACCGATATGGCTATTTTTAAGATAAATCTTTTTTCTATTTGTTTTTTCATAAAAAGATTATATGTTATTTTAAAACAAATTTCTATAAGAAAGGTGCAAAATGCTACAATTTGGGAGATTTGTCAAGAGGTATAAGCGATTTTTCGTAGATGTCGAATACGAAGGTAAGATTATCACATGCCACAACCCTAATACAGGTTCCATGAGAAATCTTTTGATTGAAGGAGCACCTGTGTGCTTTTCAACAAGTGTAAATCAAAAGCGAACATTACCTTATACACTGGAGGGTATTTTTGTCGATAATCAGTGGATACAAACAAACACCATAAAAGCAAACAAACTTATTAATGACGCGATTATAAATGGTATCATAGATGACTTCGGACAGATAATAGATCTCAAAAGGGAATACAAGATCTGCGATAAGAGGATCGATTTCTACTTAAAGACTAAAGATAAACAAATCCTTCTTGAGGTAAAATCTGTATCGCTTTTTGATGATGAATATGCAATGTTTCCCGATGCCAAAACCAAAAGGGGTTTGGAGCATCTGCTTACCCTAAAAGAATCAATAAAATTAGGATTTTCACCATATATTTTGTATTTAATCCAGAGTAGTAGAGAAAAATTTAGATGTGCAAAAGAATATGATGACGAATACTGTAAACTTTATTCGGAAGTTGTACCTCAATTCATTACCCCCCTATTCTACCGAAACATATTCGACCCATATTCAGATACAAATAGAATTGAAAAGGTATTAGTGAAACAATAAAACTGTTGATTTTATTTAAAATCAATATATAATATTAAAAAAATTAATAGGAGTGTTAATTGATAGCAAAAGAAGGATTCTCTTATGTAGCCATTGCTGGTGGGCTTTTTTTAATAGTATTTTTCCTCCCAAAATGGTTTTTCACACTACTTTTCTTTTCTTTGACCGTGCTGTTTCTCATCTTTTTCAGAGATCCCGAAAGAGATATTCCAATAGAAGATGGTATCGCAGTTTCAGGTGCCGATGGCAAAATAGTTGAGATCTCTGATGAAGAGTTTGAAGGTGAGATGTATAAGAAAGTATCTGTATTTATGAATGTGTTTAATGTCCATGTAAATAGAGTACCCGTTGATGGAGAAGTAATTAGCGTTGTTCACAAACCTGGTAAGTTTTTAGCGGCAGATAGAAAGGAAAGCTCTTTCCAAAATGAGCAAAATATTATCACAATACAGTCTAAATATGGCAAAATAATCGTAAAGCAGGTGGCTGGTTTTGTAGCAAGAAGGACAGTTTCCTATGTCCAACCAGGAGATAAGGTAAAATTGGGCGATAGATTGGGTATCATCAAATTCTCTTCAAGGGTTGACCATTATCTTCCAATGAATGCCAAGATCAATGTTCAAATGGATGACCATGTATACGCAGGAGAAACAATCATAGCAAGGTTCCCATTAGAAGAGGGTATTTAATGATCAGAAGAAACCTCATCTTCCCAAATCTCATCACTATTATGTCGATGTTTGCTGGGTTTTATTCCATAGTTGCCTCTTTGAATGATCAGTATGTATTAGCCGCTTATGCTATCTTGGTATCGTTTATCTTCGATGGGTTGGATGGGAAGATTGCAAGATTACTAAATGCTACTAGCGATTTTGGTGTACAGCTCGATTCACTGAGCGATTTAGTTGCCTTTGGAGTAGCCCCTGCAGTGTTGGTTTACAAATGGTTACTGGTGCCATACGGTAGGATCGGCTGGATGGCCGCTTTCCTTTTTGTGGCTTGCGGTGCCTTAAGACTTGCAAGATTTAATGTACAGGCAGGAAAGATAGATAGCACATTCTTCGTAGGACTTCCGATCCCCGCCGCTGCTGGGGTAATCGCATCAAGTGTTCTTTTTGTAAAAGAATTTTTCGGCGACCCTTATTTCTTTTCAATACCTATCTCATTCGTATTTCTGATATATGTATTGGCATTTTTGATGGTTAGCAACTTCCCATACTACAGTTTCAAGAAGGTTGAATGGATATCTGTAAAACCATTTAATATATTGGTAATCTTCGTTCTATTTATATTTCTTTTAGGATTGTATCCACAGGTGATGCTGTTTGTATTCTTCGTAATGTTTGCACTTTCAGGCATCGTTTTAAAACTCCTCCGACTCCAGAGTAGAAAACCGATATATTCTGAGTCTGGGACTAAGAAAGCATAACAAAGTTTAAGGAAAAAGCAAACAAAAGCCCCGACTTAGAATAAGTTGGGGCTTTTTTTATATATGACAAAAATGGAGGTAGTTTATGAGTAGAAAAATTTTAATCTTCGACACCACCTTGAGGGACGGTGAACAGGCTCCGGGTTTTAGTATGAATGTGGATGAAAAGGTAAAGATGGCGCTACAGCTCGAAAAATTGGGAGTAGATGTCATTGAAGCCGGATTTCCAATATCTTCGCCAGGAGATTTCGAGGCAGTGATGAAAGTAGCACAGGCTGTGAAAAAACCGATTGTTACAGGTCTTTGTAGGGCTAACGAAAAGGATATACAGGTGGGCTGGGATGCTCTAAAGCACGCAGTCCGTCCGAGAATACATACATTTATTGCCACTTCAGATATACACATGAAACACAAACTAAAGAAAACTCCCGAAGAGGTGTTGGAGATAGCAGTAAACGCTGTAAAATTTGCAAGAAACCTATGTGATGATGTGGAATTTAGTGCTGAGGATGCCACAAGAAGTGATCTCGACTTTCTGTGCAGAGTGGTAGAGGCTGTAATCAATGCCGGAGCAAAAACTGTAAATCTTCCCGACACTGTGGGTTATACTGTGCCTATGGAATATGAAAAGATTATCTCCACAATAATGAATAAAGTACCAAATGTGGATAAGGCAGTCATAAGTGTTCATTGCCACAACGATTTGGGGTTAGCCGTAGCAAACTCCCTCGCTGCTGTAAAGGCAGGTGCAGGTCAGGTGGAGTGTACAATAAACGGTATAGGTGAAAGAGCCGGCAACTGCTCCCTTGAAGAGGTGGTAATGGCTCTTTATGTAAGAAAACAGCTTTTCGATGTGGAAACAGGCATAAATACCAAAGAGATATACCGTACCAGCAGACTTCTCACATCTATCACCGGTGTTGATGTCCAGCCAAACAAGGCAATAGTAGGGAAAAATGCCTTTGCCCATGAAGCCGGTATTCATCAAGATGGTGTATTAAAGGAGAGAACAACCTACGAAATTATGACACCAGAGAGTGTAGGTTATCCATCCAATAAACTTGTCTTAGGTAAACATTCCGGTAGACACGCCTTTGTAGCAAGGTTGAAGGAGATGGGTTTTGAACTCACCAGCAGTGAATTGGAGATCGCATTTGCAAAATTTAAAGAACTTGCAGACAAAAAGAAAGAGGTATACGATGAGGATTTAGCTGCTATTGTTGAAAATCAGATATCATCCCACAAAGAGTATTTTTCTTTGGAGTATCTTAATGTTACAAGTGGTAATACATCGATACCCACTGCCACATTACAGGTATCCAACGATAAAGGTGATATCCTTACAGATGCTTCCATTGGTGATGGACCTGTTGATGCATCCTTTAGAGCAATAGAAAGGGTGACAGGGGTAGAAGGTAGACTAAAAACCTACAAGATACAGGCTGTAAGTGCTGGAAAAGATGCTCAGGGAGAGGTTTCCCTCAGTGTTGAATTTGAAAAGTGTGGTTACGATATCACAGGCAAGGGGTATTCCACAGATATAGTACAGGCAAGTGCCTTAGCCTGGCTCAATGCACTAAATAGGTACCTCACAAGAAAGAATATTACAAAAAACATCGAGGACAAAGGGGTATGATCTCAAAATAAATTATTGAATTATTTTAAAAAAGTATATATATTGTTTTCATCCGTGGGGGTGCTCTTTAAAAAGGGCTGAGAAATACCCCTCGAACCTGATACGGGTAATGCCGTCGAAGGGAATCGGATGAAAAAATGCCATCCGTATCTTTCGGCGGATGGCATTTTTTTATAATAAATTTTCGGGAGAACCGTTATGTTTACAAATGAACTAACAATTGCAGGTAGAAAGTTTAAAAGCAGACTCATGCTCGGCACCGGTAAATTCCCATCAAGCGAAATTATGAGACAAGCCCTCGAAGAGTCTGGTGCAGAGATTATCACAGTTGCTCTAAGAAGGGTCGATATCAATGACAGAGAAGATGACATCTTATCGCACATAGATACAACAAAATTCCTACTTTTACCAAATACCTCTGGAGCAAGGGATGCAGAGGAGGCAGTCAGACTTGCAAGGCTTGCAAGAGCAGCAGGGTGTGAACCGTGGGTAAAATTGGAGGTAACACCAGACCCATACTATCTTCTCCCTGATCCAATAGAAACATTCAAGGCCGCAGAAATACTCGTAAAAGAGGGTTTCAATGTCCTACCATATATAAACGCAGATCCTGTGCTCGCCAAAAGACTTGAAGAGATCGGATGTGCCACGGTAATGCCATTGGGGGCACCGATTGGAAGCAATAGGGGTATAAAAACCGCAGAAAATTTGAGGATCATCATCGAACAGGCAAATGTCCCCGTTGTTGTGGATGCAGGGATAGGGGCACCCAGCCATGCTGCCCTTGCCATAGAAATGGGTGCTGATGCAGTGCTGGTAAATACAGCAATTGCAACAGCAGATAACCCTGTAGAGATGGCAAAGGCTTTCAAGTTAGCCGTAGAGGCTGCCTGCCACGCTATCAATGCAGGTATGCCCACCGAAAAATTAAGGGCTGAAGCATCAAGCCCATTAACAGGCTTTTTGAGGGACTGATATGAGCTTCTATGACATAATTAAAAATTACAATTGGGAAGAAATTAAGGATTTTATCTATACGAGAACTGAAAATGATGTAAAAAAAGTTTTAACGAGAACCAAACTATCTGATGAAGATTTCGCCACTCTTTTATCCCCCGCTGCTGAACAATATTTAGAAAATATGGCTTTCCTATCCAAAAATATTACCCTCCGTAGGTTTGGTAAAACAATTTTACTTTATGCGCCACTATACCTATCAAATGAATGCACCAATTCCTGTATCTACTGTGGATTTAGTAGAAAGAATCAGATACCGAGAAAAACCCTCACTTTTGATGAGATTGAGAAGGAAGCAAAGGTGATCTCTTCCGAAGGGATCAGGCATATCTTGCTCGTTTCAGGGGAATCGCCCAAAGATGTTAATATGGAATATCTGAAAAAAACAGTAGAGATCTGTAAAAGATACTTTTCATCAATCAGTATAGAGATTCAACCCCTTACAAAAGAGGAATATGCAGATCTTTATAAAATCGGTGTAGACGGACTTACGATCTATCAAGAAACTTACAACCAAGATTCTTATAAAAAATACCATTTAGGTGGTAAAAAAACAGACTACCAGTGGAGATTGGAAACACCCGAAAGGGGTGCCGAAGCAGGACTTAGAACTGTGGGTATAGGAGCTTTGATGGGCCTTGAGGATTTTAGAGTGGAGGAGTTTTTTGTTGGCCTTCATGCAAAATATCTAATGAAAAAATATTGGAAAACCCACATAAAGGTTTCTTTCCCGAGAATAAGATACGCGGAAGGAGGATTTAAACCCGACTACCCCGTTTCCGATAAAAATCTACTCCAATCTATGTTTGCTCTTAGAATATTCTTAAACGATGTTGGGCTTGTCATCTCCACACGGGAGCCTGCAGAGTTTAGAGATAACATCGTGGGGCTTGGCGTTACACAGATGAGTGCCGGTTCTAAAACTAACCCAGGTGGCTATTCTGAGCATGCCAATACAGGTCAGCAGTTTATGATGGAGGATACACGAAGTGTCAAAGAATTTGTTGCTATGTTGAGGAAAAGGGGGTTTGATCCTGTATTTAAAGACTTTGATCTACACTTTTTAAACGGTGCCGCTTAATACCAAACTTTTTATGTAGAGGGTATAAATATGGTTACCTTTGTATATATACCCTCTTCACTTTCCAACTTTATATCCCAATTCAGTCTCATTATAGATTGATAAACTATCGACATCCCCAACCCTGTGCCTGATATAGAGTTTTTCACATTGCTTCCTCTAAAAAATCTGTTGAAAATCTTGTCTATCTCATCCTTCTTTATCCCTACACCGGAATCGTATATTTCAAGGATGATCTCATGAGGATTACTTTTTGCAGAGATAGATATCTCACCATTCTGTTTGTTGTATTTGATTGCGTTGGAAATGAGGTTTTTAAAGAGATGATACTGTATATCCTCGTCAGACAGAATTTTAAGGTGTTCATTTATATCGATATTTACTGTCAGATTCTTGTCCTCGATCTCTTTTTCAAACATGCCGACTATATTTTCTATTACATCTTTTAGGTAAAACTCCTCCAATTTTATCGATACATCAGCATGCTCCAATTTCGATAAGATAAGGATCTGATCTAAGGATCTTTTCATAATATTGATATTATTGTAAATTACGGAAATCGCCTTTTCGATCATAGAGGGGTTGGATAAGAATTTCTCATCTTTTAGCATCTCTGAGTAGGATAGTATCTTTGTCATCGGAGTTCTAAAATCGTGAGCCATTGTATCTATGATATCGGTTTTCATTTTGTTTAATGTAAGCAGTTTTTCGTTTTTCTCTTTGAGTTCTTCATAGGTTTTTACATAATTGCTCACGGCTTCTTTCAATTTTGTTTTTAATATCTCCTCATTTTTCGCAATGGTGGTGACCATCTTATCAAACGCTGTGGATAGATGCTCGATCTCATCACCCGTTTTTATGTTTGTTTGGACAGCATAATTGTTTTTTATAACTTCATTGGAAGCATCTGCAAGCTTTTTTATATGTTTTAATACAAGATTATTCACAAGTATCGTCACAGTAATTATGATACTCGTAAAAGTGATAAACCCAAACATATAAAACATCTTATTGTTTAACAAAATTGCATCCTTCACAGACTGTAGAGGTATAAATACCGATATACCACCCCTTACATCTCCAATCTTATAACCTTGATAGTAATGACACCCAAGACAAGATTCATTAATATGAAGCGGTGCCATATACCTAAAAACCGATCCAACTTTTGGATATTCGATAATCTCAGAAAACTCCTTTTCACCCTTTTTAAAATAGGCTAAGGCTTTCTTTTCAAATTCATCCGGAGCATTGGCGGGATTAACTAAAACATCGCTCGTGATATGAAACCTGAAATTGGCCATTCTATCTGCATATTCGGAAAGCTCCTTTGTAGCAACCGCAGGAACCGGCTCGATTCTCCCCCTATTTTCTGCCACCCACTGCCTTGTAATAACGATCATCTTAAATAGCGTCTCAGCCTGTACCTTCGCCTGATTGAAAAGCAACTCTTTTTGCTGATGCCAAATGATCATGATGAGAGGGGATATTATAAGAATGGTAACCAAAGAAAGATAGATTACAAACTTTTTGATTAATGTCATTCTTCTAATTTATAGCCAACGCCTGAAATCGTTTTAAGATAAAATTGCCCCTTGTTGTTTTTTTCGATCTTCTGTCTGATATGCTGAATATGCACATCTATACTTCTCGACCATTTGTAGAGGTTGTCCTTGCCCCACAGATCATTTATGATCCTATCTCTCGAAACAATTTTCCCTTTGTTTTTCACGAGATACAAAAAGATCTCAAACTCCTTTGGAGTAAAATTAATCTCCTGATCATCCTTTTTTACAACCATATTTTCTGTATCTATTGTGAAATGCTTATACCTGATAATCGTCTCATCTGGGGAGTCTAATTCTCCACTACAGGCGCACCTACGAAGGATAGCTTTGATCCTCGCCAACAATTCAATATTCTGAAAAGGTTTCGTAAGGTAGTCATCGGCACCATACTCAAGACAAAGCACTTTATCGGTAACACTCTCCTTTGCAGACAAGATCATTATCGGAGTGCTATCATTTTTCCTGATCGCCTTACAAACCTGCTCACCAGAGATATCGGGTAGGTTTAGGTCGAGTAATACGAGATCGTATCTATTCTTCTTCAACTTTTCAAGCCCAGTAAACCCATTGGAAGCGGTATCCACCTCATACCCCTCCACCTCCAACAGGATCTTGAGCATGTCAAGTATTTCATAATCATCATCAATTATCAGAATCTTACACGCCATGCTATAATAATAGACAAATACTTACATCATTTCAAGAGAAAATATTCTTTATCTATTATTGTAATTTTTATTCAACCAATGTTGGTATTCTCCCGACTTCACATTGTCAACCCATTTCTTGTTGTTTAGATACCAGTCGACTGTTTTTTCAAGCCCCTCATCGAAATTGACGCTTTGGGTCCAGCCAAGTTCTCTTTTTATCTTATCGCAGTTTATGGCGTATCTTCTGTCGTGACCAGGTCTATCTTTTACGAATGTTATCAGTCTCTTATAATAATCTTTATCCTTTCCTGTCTTTGTAGCCACTATCTCACAGAGTTTATTGACAAGCATGATATTCTCCCATTCATTCTCTCCCCCTATGTTGTAAGTCTCACCCACTTTCCCTTCTGTGATTATTTTCCAAACAGCACTGCAGTGATCCTCCACATAGAGCCAGTCTCTGATATTCTTACCATCACCATATACGGGTAGTGGTTTTTCCTCGAGCATATTCAAGATCATAAGAGGTATCAGTTTTTCTGGAAAATGGTATGGTCCATAGTTGTTTGAACAATTTGAAATCGATACAGGTAGTCCGTATGTGTGATAATATGCTCTTACAAGGTGATCCGATGCGGCTTTGGATGCTGAATAGGGGCTTCTTGGATCGTAAGGTGTTGTTTCGTAGAAATATCCCGTTTCTCCCAAACTACCATAAACCTCATCAGTGCTGATATGATGAAACCTTTTACCTTCAAAATTACCATTCCAATACATTTTGGCTGCTTCAAGCAAGGTAAATGTGCCGTAAACATTCGTTTTGACAAACGCCTCAGGTCCTAATATCGATCGGTCCACATGACTCTCCGCAGCAAAATGAACCACCGTATTGATGTCATATTTTTTAAAAATCTCTTCCACCTTTGTCCTATCGCAGATATCCCCATGCTCAAAGAAATAGTTTTTTCCTTCGTATTTTTGGGCAATATCCTCTAAATTCATCAGGTTCCCAGCATAGGTCAAAAGATCCAAATTTACAACAACACCATCAAAACCTACTTTCTCAAAAAGATACCTTATAAAATTGCTACCTATAAATCCGGCACCACCGGTGATTAGCAAATTTAAACGACTATTTTTCATTTTTGGCTCCTTTTTTTAGTGATTTAAAGGGGGTAGAAGAAATAGAGGGGGTAGAGGGAATAGAA
>CAZFHX010000027.1:0-34396 GCA_964519265.1 uncultured Deferribacterales bacterium | reverse complement strand
CAACTTAACCTTAATACTTCCCATGCTCTACTTGATAAGTCTTGTAATATTTCAGATCAGGATAATTTGCTTTTATATATTTCTCTACTTCTAAAGAAAATGTATAACCGATCATATATTTGAAAACATCCATACCAGTGAATTTTGAAACTCTATCTACAGTCTTTATAAACCTATCAACATCTTTTTTGCCTACTTGAGCCTTGCACTCACCTAATACTAAACACTTTTTCCCATCTTTCATGCACTCAGTATAGAGATTTAATTCATCAAATTTACCATCACCATAATCTATTTGATATCTCAAAACTGTTTCTTCAGGTTCAACACCAAAAACTTTACTGACAAATGTATCGATAAAAGGATACAGTTTATCCTCAATACCATAACCCACAGCCATAGCAAGACCACCAAGCTGTTCTTCAATGTTATCTACTCTCTTAATCAGCTTATTAAGAGACTCTTCTGTCTTTTTCTGGGCTTCGGCAAGTTCATCAACTCTCTTGGTTAGTACCTCTAATCTCTCTTCGGTTTTCTTTTGAGCTTCTGCGAGTTCGTCAACTCTTCTGGTCAATGCTTCAAGTCGTTCTTCGGTCTTTTTTTGTGCTTCGGCAAGTTCATTGAGTCTTTTTTCTGTTTGTTTTTGTGCCTCAGCAAGCTCATCCATTCTCTTTGCAAGAGATTCAAGTCTTTCTTCTGTTCGCTTTTGTGCTTCGGCGAGTTCATCCATCCTCTTAGTGAGAGATTCTAATCTTACTTCTGTTCGCTTTTGAGCTTCGGCAAGTTCTGCAACTACAGCTTTTAGCTCATTAAAATCATCCTTCTTAACAGAATTATCCATTTCATCAAATATCGCTAAAAGCACAGATTTTATATCAGGGGGAAGTTTTTCCATCTCTCTATAAACTTTTACACTGAACCCCATATAACAACCTCGACTTAAAGATAATTATCTTGCTGATAATATTAGTATAATCCGAATCAATTAACTTGTCAATCTGACATCTATTTATTTTTTATACTCGCCCTTTTTACTTAAAATCTCATCAGCATAATCAGGGTATATCTCTTTTAGGCAGTCGGGGCATATGCCGTGGCTAAATGTTAGACCTAATTTTAAAAAGTACTCCTCAAAACTCATCCAGTTTTGATTTTCTTTCACCTTTTTACATTTTGAACAAACAGAAATGAAGTGTCTATTAGCCTTTTGATACTCCACAAATTCTGTACATGTCCTTATCAGTTGTACAAACCCAACAATTTCATCTTTGTCGAATACTGATATTACTGTAAAATCTCTAAACTTACCATCAACCGGACTTTTTTTGATAAACTTTATAACATTTGTATATTTATTGAATTTACCATACCAGCAATCTTCACAAATATTATCGAGACCACGAAAAACTTTGTAACATTTCTCTCCTAAAATTCTCCTTTCTTTGGGGATAAAATCGAGATTGTGCCAATTTGAATAGGTTATATTTAGATCCTTATCCAGCAGATTTATATTAAAATCGATAAACCTGAAAAGAGAAAGTAGATCTTGATTATCTTTTATCGCCTCAAATATCTTTGAATCGATCTTATAATCATCAAACATTTCAAATACTACTTTTTTAAAAAATAATTGTCAACAACAAATAAAAAAGCCACCTTTTTGGCGGCTTTTTAAAATTATTCAGATGATGGAGTTATCTTTTCAAGGGTTGCTTTTCTTGATATTTTGTGTCTACCTCTCTCATCTTTACCCAAGTATTTAACCTGTACCACATCACCCACTTTTAGATACTTTGATAGGTCATCCACTTTTTCATGGCTATACTGAGAAACATGTAAAAGTGCTTCAAGACCTGGTGCTATTTCAACAAAGGCACCATAGTCCATAAGCTTCTTAACCTTACCTTTATACACCTTATCAATAGTCAGATCACCAACAATTGCCTCGATCATCCCGATAGCACTATCGATAGCATCTTTCGAACTCGCAAAGATATTAACTACACCGCCATCCAATATATCTATGGAGACACCTGTTTCTTCAATGATCGCTTTTATATTCTTACCTGCAGGGCCTATAATTAACCCAACCTTTTCAGGATCAACATTCATGGTAACAAAACGGGGAGCATAGGGTGAAAGCTCATTGCGTGGTGAACTCAACACCTCTTGCATCTTGCTCAAGATGTGTAGTCTACCGATTTTAGCAGCAGAAAGAGCCTCTCTCACAAGGTCCATACTCAAACCTTCGATCTTTATATCCATCTGAAGGGCTGTAATCCCATCTTTCGTACCGGCCACCTTGAAATCCATATCCCCTAAATGATCCTCAATACCCATGATATCGCTTAAAATCGCGTATTTACCCTTTTCATAAATAAGCCCCATCGCAATACCAGCCACCATATCTTTGATAGGTACACCTGCATCCATTAAAGAAAGACATCCACCACACACGGTGGCCATAGATGATGAGCCATTTGACTCCAATATCTCAGAAACAACCCTTATGGTATATGGAAAATCTGATTCATCGGGTATTATATAAGTCAAAGCCCTTTCGGCCAAAGCACCATGTCCTACTTCCCTTCTTCCAGGAGCACCCATTCTCCCCACTTCACCAACAGAATATGGTGGGAAATTGTAGTGGAGCATAAATCTCTTGGAAGAGTTACCTTCGATGTCATCCACCATCTGGCTATCCATCTTGGTACCCAAAGTAGTGGAAACTAGTGCCTGTGTCTCACCCCTTGTAAATAGGGCAGAACCATGAGCTCGTGGTAGCAAACCAACCTCTATATCTATAGGTCTTATCTCATCGTATCTTCTTCCATCCACACGAATCTTATTTTCGAGGGTGATCTCACGGAATATCTTTTTCTCTACCTCGTGATATGCTTCTGAATAGATCCTTTCAACCTCCGAAAAACTATCACCCAAATCGGTCTTTAGCTTTTCAAAATACTCATTTTTTACTCTATCTATCGCCTCGTACTTCTCTTTTTTACCTTTTGTCATTACCGCTTCATACAATGCCTGTTTGCAATCGGTATACACCTTTTCCAATATATCTGAAGGCACGGAGAAATCTTTGTATTCAGCCTTAGTTAGACCGATCTCCTCTCTCATCTTTCTCTGAACAGCCACTATCTCCCTGATAGCCTGATGCCCTTTTTCAAACGCTTCCACAACCTCTTCTTCGGAAACATTTTTTAGTCCTGCTTCCACCATCACGATTGCATCATCAGTACCCGCAAGCACGATATTCATACTGAGCTGTTCGAAAAGGTCTGCGTCGGGATTTATTATGTATTCACCGTTTAATTTTCCAACCCTTACAGCACCCACAGGTCCATTAAAAGGGATATCAGAAATCATAAGCGCCGCACTTGCCGCATTTATGGATAAAATATCGGGAGAGTTTTTCTGATCGCTTGAAACAACGGTAGCAACGATCTGCACCTCATTTCTAAATCCATCTGGGAAAATAGGCCTTAATGGTCTATCAATAAGTCTTGCTATGAGTGTCTCTTTGTCGGAAGGTTTACCTTCCCTCTTGATAAATCCACCAGGAATCTTACCCACAGCATAAAACTTTTCGATATAATTCACAGTAAGGGGGAAGAAATCTATGTCATCTGGAACATTTTTACTCATCACCGCAGTCACTAAAACAACCGTCTCCCCCTGCTTTGCCCAAATACTACCGTTTGTCTGCTTTGCCTTCCAACCGGTTTCTAAAATTATAGGCTCGGCATTGCTGCCAAGCCTTATTTCAAAAGACTTAATATTTTTTTCCATTATTACTTCCTTATACCAAGTCTTTCAATCAACTGCTGATATCTATTGAAATCCTTTCTCTTTAGATAATCAAGCAGTTTTCTTCTCTTACTTACCAGCATCAAAAGCCCTTTTCTGGAATGATGATCCTTCGTATGAGTTTTGAAATGCTCGGTAAGTTGGTTGATCCTTGTTGTCAAAAGGGCAACCTGAACCTCAGGAGAACCGGTATCCTGATCCTTTGTTTTGAACTTCTCAATGAGTTCCTGTTTTGTTGCTTTGTCTAATGCCATTACACACCTCCGAATTTTATATTATACAAAATTCTTAATTTTTTACAAGCATTTTATGAAAAAAAATCTCAAATTTTAAAATTGTCGTTTTTAAATACCCTTATATTTCTAAAAGGGATCTCACCATCCTGCCTTTCTGCAATAGAAAGTACAACTCCTTTAGCATCTGTGATGAAAACCATTTCTGTAATCTCATCAGGGATATATTTATAATTGAACCTCTTTACCGATACACCATTTCTTACCAAACCCACACACTCATCCTTCACTATTACCCTACTCCATTTCAAAACTTCATTAACAGGAATAATAAAAGAATAATTTTTAGATTTATACATCCCTTCTATCTCTTCTAATTTTAACGAAGACTCAATCCCAAAAGAACCACTCTTTACCCGAACAAGCTTTTCCATCGTGGCAAATGTCCCCAAAATTTCACCTAACTTATTTATGATACTTCTGATATATGTCCCTTTCTCAACCTTTACCGCAAAAGTGAGTTTGGGGTAGGTATATTCTATCAAGCTTATGTTATAAATACGGCTTTTTCTAATACCCGCATTTTCGATCAAACCCTTTCTTGCCAACTCATAAGCCCTTTTACCATCAATATTTACAGCGGAATAGGCTGGCACTTCTAGTTCTATCTCACCTACAAAAGAATCTAAAACACTCTGTATTTCAACTAAAGAAGGTACCTTGTCTGTGCCATAACTAACGATTTTCCCTGTTGTGTCATAGCTATCAGTTTTGTATCCAAGTACCGCACCAGCGATATACTCTTTATCCTCTGCCATCACATATGAAGCAAGTTTAGTGGCTTCATTGAGACATACAGGCAAAACCCCCTCAGCCAATGGGTCGAGGGTCCCGGTATGCCCCACTTTGCAACCACCTAAAACTCGGGATAATTTGTTGATATTTGAAAAGGAGGAGATCCCCTTCTCTTTGTATAAATTTACAAAGCCGATCATCAATCCTGCTGTTTTACCTGCTTTAGAAGATCCTCAATTCTTGTGGCGTAATCCAATGTCTCATCGGGATAAAAGGTCAGATTTGGTACCCTTTTTATCTTGATAGACTTCTTGAGTTTTGAATAGATAAAGCTCTTTGTATGCTCAAGCTCCTGCCTTAAAATTTCGAGATCGGATCCGTCGAAACTTCTAATATAGACTTTTGCCAAACTCAGATCCTTCGTAACAACAACATCGGTAATGATCAATCCATGTATATTGGGATTCTTCACCTCAAATTGAACAATTCGGGTGATCTCCTCTTTGAGAAGCTCACCCACCCTTCTATCTCTAAACGATTCTTTCTTCATCAAAATATCTCCTGCTTTATATCCACTATAAAAGCATCCTTAGTATATTCCACAAACTTTATCACTTCCTGCAGTTGAGAATCTAAAAATGCCGCATCATCCCCCACCACAACAACGGCTATCTCCGCCTTATTCCAGAGATCCTTTTCACCCACTTCCGCTACAGATACATTGAATTTATTTCTCAGTTTTGTCTTCAAACTACTGATTACCCCCCTTTTATCCTTTAGGGATCTCGCAGCAGGGATATTCATTTCAAGAAGCAAACTACCTATGAGCATTACTCAACATCCTTTAATAATCTTTTCTCTTCCACCACTTCAAACACTTCGAGGATATCACCCTCTTTTATATCATTGTAATTGGCAATACCCAAACCACACTCGTAGCCAGCCACAACCTCCCTTACATCATCCTGGAATCTTTTAAGCGAATTTATCTTTCCTGTGTACACCACTATATTGTCTCTAATCACCCTTACATTGGAATTTCTGATTATCTTACCCTCGAGGACATAGCAACCAGCAACTTTACCAACCTTTGGAACATTAAATACCTTTCTTATCTCGACCTTTCCGATAACATTCTCTTTAAGCTCAGGAGTGAGCATACCTTCGATAGCTTTTTGCACCTCTTCAATTGCTTCGTAAATTACTGAATAAAGCCTAATATCTATCTTTTCTCGTTCAGCAACTGCTTTTGCCTTTGCATCGGGGCGAACATTAAACCCTATCACAATAGCCTTTGAAGCAAGTGCTAACAATACATCAGACTCATTTATACCGCCCACACCATCATGGATGATCTTCACCTTGACCTCAGAATTGGATAGTTTTACAAGGGATGATTTCAATGCTTCCAAAGACCCCTGAACATCAGCCTTGAGGATGATATTGAGATCTTTTATCTCGCCCTCTTTTATCTTATTAAATATGTCATCAAGGGTAAGCTTGGCCTTTGCTGCTTCATCTTTTTCCCTTTGTCTCTGTAAGCGGAGATCTGCGATCTGTTTTGCCAATTTTTCATTAGGTAGTACGATCAAAGTCTCACCAGGTTCTGGCACATCGCTAAAACCCATAAGTTCTACAGGGATCGAAGGGCCAGCCTCTTTTACACTTCTACCAGCATGGTTAAACATCGCCCTTACTTTACCATAATGGGTTCCAGCTACAAATATATCGCCAACCCTCAACACACCATCCTTAACAATAAGTGTAACAGAAACCCCTTTTTGCTTATCCAATCTCGATTCTATGATTATACCTTCCGCAGGTCTTGAATAATCACCTTTTAACTCGAGGAGTTCTGCCTCCAAAAGCACCCTTTCTAAGAGGTCATCGATTCCTATCCTATTTTTTGCAGAGATTTCCTGAAATTGGTACTCACCACCCCACTCTTCGGGAATGATACCATATTCTGCCAACTGAGTTTTCACCCTTTCTGGGTTTGCATTAGGTTTGTCGATTTTGTTTATTGCAACTACAATTCTTACCCCAGCAGCCCTTGCGTGATCTATAGCTTCTTTGGTCTGGGGCATCACACCGTCATCTGCAGCAACAACAAGAATAACAATATCAGTAACATTGGCACCCCTTGCCCTCAATGTGGTAAAGGCTTCATGACCCGGTGTATCCAAGAATACTATTTTACCTCTGTCGATCTCTACCTCATAGGCACCTATATGCTGAGTGATCCCACCAGCCTCCTTTTCTGCAACCCTCGTTTTTCTTATTGCATCAAGGAGCGATGTTTTACCATGGTCAACATGCCCCATAACGGTAACTATCGGAGGTCTCGGTTTAAGATTTTCTGGCTTACTCTCATACTTTGGAAGAAGATCCTCTTCTGAAACTGTTTTTACCTCTACATCGATCCCGTAATCCATCGCAATAAGCTGAACAGTTTCTGCATCTATAGACTGATTAGCAGTAGCCATGATTCCCAAAGTCATCAATTTTTTGATAATATCTGGTATCCTAACCCCCAAAAGACCTGCAAGTTCACTGAGAACAATGCTTTCTCCAATGGTTATCTTCGATGGTTTTGAAGGAGGTTTGATCTCTTTTACCTCTTCTTTTTCCTTTTCTTTCTCTTTTGTCTTGGCTTGCTTTTTAGGTTTCTGCTCTACCTCTTCGATCTCTTCAATAATCGGTTCTGGTTCTATAATACCGGTTTCTATCTCCAAAAGCTCCAAATCTTCTAAGATATTCTGCTTTAGATTCTTCTCTTTCTTAGTTGCACTCTTTTTTACCTTTAGTTTTTTAGATTCTATATCCTTTTCTTCAACAGCAGGAGCAGGAGTTTCCTCTTCCCACTTCTTTTTCTTCACAATCAGTTCTTTATCCTCGATCAAGACATCACTCATCGGCTGAAAAATGGATTTATCCTTTGCCTCCTCTTTTTTTACCTCTGGCTTTTTGCCTCTATCAAATCCTGCCCTTTCTGACTGAGGTTTACCGTGAGCAGGCTTTTCTCCAAATTGTCTCCCCTGAGACTGCCTATCCTTGAATCCTGAATCCCTTGATGATGGATGCTGTTTTGTATCTTTTTGCTGGTCAGGTCTTCTACTGTCTGGCCTACCTGATGGTCTGCCTTGAGCATCTTTCTGATACCCACCCTGAGGTCTCTGTCCGCCAGATGTTTCTCTCTTGTCTTGATGGTGTCTTTTTTCCCAAGGCTTTTTCCCCTGATATGGCTTTTTTTGATGGTCATCTTTTTTGGGATGCTTTGCTTCAACAGATTTCTGTGGTTCTTCAGACTGCTCCACCTCAACAGGTGCAGATTCAACTTCCTCCATTGAAACAGATGATCCGTCACCAACATCAGATGTTATATTTTCAGCAGTGGATATTTCAACTTCTTTGACCTCTGGTGTTGAAACCTGCTCTGTATCAATCCTTTCAGAAACTTGTTGTTCAATCTCCTGTTTTGATTCAACTATAGGTGTATTTAAATTTTTAGAAGTATCCTGCTCTGACGATTTCTCTATTCTACTCTTCTCCTCTTTGATCCTTGTCCTTTCCTCATCAACCTTTTGAAGACTCTTTTCAAGCTCTATCTTTTTCTTTAGAAGTTCCTCTTTGGTTAGTTTTCTCTTTGAGGATTCATCACTAACAGGTTTGGTCTCTTTTACGATAACTTCGGTGACATTTGAATGCTTCTTTCTCCTATCCAACGCCTGTTTTAACACTTCCTGGCGCTTGTCCAGCACAAGCTTTTTCACATCAAAACCAGCAGAAATAAGTTGATCTTCCCCTACCTCATCATTCTCACCTGCTATCTCTACTCCAATACTTTTTAACCTTTCACTGATGTCCTCAAACTTCCCCAAACCTTTCTTAACAAGTTCTGAAACTCTAAATCGATTCATTCATTACACCTCTAAAAATTTAAATACTTCCCATTAATATATCAAAAAGTCACCGAAAACAACTATTATCTACTCTTCCAACTTCTCAGCCAAATAATCGATCGCAGCATTGATGATATTTATCGCATCCTCATGGGATACATCCAAAACCTCAGCAACCAATTCAACTGACGCGTTGGCAAGCTGCTCTAAATCTGTAATTCCAGCAGACACCAACTTGGCAGTCATATCACCATCAAGAATAGAAAGATTATCCAAACTATAGATCTGATAAAACTCTTTCATCTCCTGCTCTTGCTCTATCAACCTCTGTTTTCTAAGCTCTTTATACTCACTTTCTTTAAGTATATCCAACTTCCACCCCGTTAGGATTGAGGCAAGCTTTACATTCTGCCCCTTCTTACCAATGGCAAGGGAAAGCTGATCATCAGGCACAACAACCTCAATGGTGGACTCATCCTCAAAGATATTTGTAAGCAGTACTTCGGCTGGCGAAATAGAAGCACACACAAATTTTACAGGATCCGGAGACCATTGAATAACATCTATCTTCTCGCCCCTTAGTTCGTTACTAATGGCATTTATTCTCACACCCTTCAAACCTATACATGAACCTACAGGATCGATGTTGCTACTTGTAGAATATACAGCCACCTTAGCCCTATCTCCGGGCTCTCTGGCAACGCTTTTTACCTCCACAAGTCCATCGAATACCTCTGGGATCTCAGACTCAAAAAGTTTTTTCAAAAATTGTGGATGAGTCCTACTCAAGATCAACTGCGGCCAACCCTTTACAAGTTTTATCTCAAGTAGCAAAGCCCTTATATAGTCACCCCTTGTATAGTAATCACCGGGGATCATCTCTTTTTTGGGCAAGATAGCCTCCGTCTTACCAATGGAAACCGTTACACCGTCTTTGTCTGACTTGAGCACGATACCTGTAATTATCTCCCCAACTTTATTTTGAAACTCAGAATATACAATATCCTTCTCTGCATCCCTGAGTTTTTCATAAAGCCTTGTTTTTACCGTAGTAGCAAGCTGCCTACCGATCTCTTCGATGGTAATAGGGACCATTATAACTTTACCTAAATAGGCATCTTTATCTATCTTTAAGGCATCCTCGAGCAAGATTTCGTGCCAAACACTATCCACATCCTCTACCACCTCTTTAGGTACAAAGATATTAAAGATATTCTTTTCCAAATCGATCTCAACTACAGGCTCACCATATTTACCCAATTTTTTCACAAGAGCTGTATATATAGCATCTCTTAAAGCATTTGAAATTATTTTACGACTGAAACCTTTCTCTCTTACTATCTCATCAGCTACCTTTAAAATCTCTTTGAGCATTGTTCCTCCTAAAAATTATCTATGAAATTTTAATCTAAAATTCGTACTCCAAGTTTGCCTTCTTAATATCAGCATAACAGATAGAAACTTCCTCTTTTTTCATATCCAAAAACACCTTATCATCCTCTACAGATTTTATATAACCTGTATAAATCTTTCTACCGGATGCATCTTTTTTGTGCAATTCGATCTTGCATTTTTTACCAATATATTTCTTGAAATCGTCCAAATTTCTCAAAGGTCGGTTAAGTCCAGGGCTTGATACCTCCAAGTTGTAACTTTGGGAGATGAAATCCTCTCCATCGAGCCATTTAGATAGCTCCTTACTAAATGTGGCACAGTCATCAAGGGTAAGGTTCTCCTTGTCCAAATATACTCTCAATGTATATCCTGAAGTACCCCTTAGGAACTGCACATCAAAAATCTCTACACCTAATTTTGATGCCAACTTTTCAGAATATTCCTTAACCCTTTCTACTATAAGACTATTTTGACTCAACACGAAACTCACCTTCCTTACACAAAAAAATAAGTGGGATAATACCCACTTAACTTTAATCTATCACAACCGTTTTTAAATTGCAAGAATTTTGTTTTAAAGTTTACAAAATCAATAATTTATGATCTTGCTAAAACTTTCAAACTTTAAACTCGCCCCGCCCACCAAAGCACCATCAATATTGGGCATACTCATCAGTTCTGAGATATTTTCAGGTTTTACACTTCCTCCATAGAGGATCCTTATGCTGTTTGCAATCTTCCTACCATATTTATCCTGAATAAACTTTCTGATGCTTTTGTGCATCTCTTCGGCATCTTCAGATTTTGCTGTTTTTCCTGTACCGATAGCCCACACAGGTTCATAGGCAATCACGATATTTTTCATATCGATATCAGATACACCAGAAAGGGCCATACCAAGCTGACTTATAACGAGTTCTTTCTCGATCCCTGCCTCCCTTTCCGGTAGTTGCTCCCCTACACAGAGAATGATATTTAATCCATTATCGAGGGCTTTTTTCACCTTTTTATTCACCACTGCATCAGTATCCCCAAAGTATTGCCTCCTCTCGGAATGGCCAATTATAGTCCAACCGATACCTATAGATTTGAGCATCTCAGCAGATATCTCACCAGTGTAGGCACCAGCTGCTTCAAAATGGATATTTTGTGCCGAAATGATCACTTTTTTATTGATCTTCGACATCATTTTTTTTAATTCCATAAGGTAAACAAATGGTGAAGCGATCAACACATCTGTTTTTTTACTATCAAATTTAAAGTCTTTGAATGCCTGAATAAACCCTGATGCCTCCTCAAAACTTAAGTTCATCTTCCAATTTGCAGCTATCAAAGATTTTCTCATTGCTCTACCTCTTTAATCTCTCCGTTGTTCATCTTTATATTACCATTTATCACAACACCCTCTTCGATCTTGATCGCTGGAGTGATAATCGTCCCTGTTACTACTGCTGGTTTTATCAGTTCCACTATAGATTTTGCTTTGATTGTCCCCTTGAAATTGCCAGAGATCTTGACAACTGCAGTCTCAATATCTGCCTCAACATTGCCTGTATTGGCAATCACCAGCGTATCGGAGGAAACTATATTCCCTTTGAAAAAACCATCGATCCTTACGATACCATCAAAAACGAGAGTACCGGTAAAATTCGTTTTATTTCCCAAAAAAGCGTTTATTGTAACCTCTTCCTCTTTCTTCTTTTCCTTTAGCATCTTTCACCCCTTAAGATCGAAAGTATTCTATTCAACTCTTCACTGCTTTTGTAAATTAATTCTATCTTGCCACCTTTTTTAGAAGGCTTTATATTTATCTTTGATCTTAGGATCTCTTCCATCTCCCTTCTTATATTTTCGATGAAAATATCAACCGATTGCTCTTTTTCTGCCTTTTTAGGACTATTCAGTTTTTTAACTAAATTTTCCACATCCCTTACAGACAATTTCTTATCGATTATCTTCTGTAGTATCTGAAGAGCTACAGATGATTCAAGTCCCACAAGGGTTCTCGCATGCCCCTCAGATATTAGATTTTGAGACAACGCCTCTAAAATCTTTGGATGAAGTGTGAGTAGCCTCAGAGAGTTTGCAATGGTACTTCTGTTTTTGCCAACGATCTGCGATAACTGCTCCTGAGTATAATCATACTTTTCCATCAATGACTTGTATGCTTTGGCCACCTCGACAGGATTGAGATCCTCTCTTTGGATATTCTCTATAAGGGCAAGCTCCAACTTCTCCTTTTCACTATCGATAGATTTGACGATAACGGGAACTTTTTTTAGCCCAGCAATACCAGCCGCACGCCAGCGTCTTTCACCAGCAATGATCTGATATTTACCATTGCTACTCGTTACTATCAATGGTTGGATAACCCCCTTTTCTTTTATAGAATTGGCGAGATCCAATAATTTCTCATCGTCGAAAGATACCCTCGGCTGATTCTGATTTGGTATAATATCGGTGATATCCACCTCCAAAACGGATCTCGTATCGGTGGATTTAGGAATGAGTGAATCCAATCCTCTACCAAGCGGACTTTTTTTTATCATAATTTACTCAAAATCTCCTTTGCAAGTTCGATGTAGCTCTCTGCACCTTTGGATCTTATGTCGTATGAAATGATAGGCACTCCATAGCTCGGTGCCTCGCTGAGTTTTACATTTCGAGGGATTATTGACTTAAACATCTTATCCCTGAAATACTCCCTGACCTGTTTGTAAACCTCTTTGGACAGGTTGTTTCTCGGATCATACATGGTGAGCAAAATCCCTTCCAAATCGAGCTTGGGGTTGAGCCCATCTTTTACCAATCGAATGGTATTTAAAAGTTGAGTAAGCCCCTCAAGAGCATAGTATTCACACTGAAGAGGGATCAACACTGTATCGGATGCAGTAAGGGAATTTATCGTAAGAAGCCCCAACGATGGTGGACAGTCGATTATTACAATATTGTATCGATCCTTTATGGTATCAAGAGGCCTTTTTAATCTCGTCTCCCTCGATAGCACCGTAACGAGCTCTATTTCTGCAGCAGTGAGATCTATCTTACTCGGCACAAGGTGAAGCCCATCGATCTTTGTTTCTATGAGGACATCTTCAATCCGAGCATTATTCACGATCACATCGTATATACTCTGCTTTAGCTCAGAAGGGTTGTATCCCAAACCGCTTGTAGCGTTTGCCTGTGGGTCCATATCCACGAGCAATACCCTTGCCTCAGCAAAGGCCAGGGCTGCAGCTAAGTTGACAGCTGTAGTAGTCTTACCCACACCACCTTTCTGATTTGCGACGACCATTACTTTACTCATAGTCTCAAGTTTATTAAATTAATATTCAAAAATCAAGATTTTATTTTTCAAGTCAAAGATAGAAAGACTAATCTTCCCTCAATACGATGTCGTATGCCCTATTCCTCTTAACTCCTAATACCTTTAAAACCCTGAGAACCTCTTGATTTGAAAACCCCTCTTCCTTTAATTTCTTAGCAGTAAGTTCAATGTTTAAATCATCACTTTTGGACCCTTCATAATTATTGTTTACTACAACGACAAACTCCCCCTTTTCAATGATTTCATCTATTTCATCTTCACTTTTAATATAATAGGTTGTTTCGAAGATCTTTGTGAGCTCTCTCGAAATAGAGATAGGTGGAGTAAAGATGGACAAAATCTCTTTTACTGTCTCCTTGATCCTATGTGGTGCCTCATAAAAAGCGATTGTAGCAAAGATATCGTTTTTCAAGTATCTTAAAAACTCCTCCCTCTCTTTCTGTTTTTTTGGCAAAAAGCCGCAAAAGAATATTTTATCAGTGGGAAATCCAGATTTGATAACAGCCGGAACAAAAGCTGTAGCCCCGGGCAACACCTCAAAAGGGATTCCATGCTCCAACAACTTCTTTACCACCATCTGCCCAGGGTCGGATATACAGGGGGTACCTGCATCACTCACAAGGGCAACCGATTCTCCCTTTTGCAAATGAGAAATTATGGTATCCGATGATTTTTCTTCGTTGTCTTTGTGGTATGATAGAAGTTTCTTTTTTATATTGAAATGATTCAAAAGTTTTAAAGTGTTTCTCGTATCCTCAGAGAAGATCAGATCGACATTCTTCAATATCTCCAACGCCCTGAGGGTAATATCTCCTAAATTCCCCAGAGGCGTTGGCACTATGTAAAGTTTAGACATTTAAAAGCTATTCCCCAGAAGAGAAATGCTCCTCGATATACTTTTCTGCAGCTTTTGCCGCCATTGCACCATCTGCTACTGCAGTAACCACCTGCCTTAACTCCTTTGTCCTAACATCACCAGCCACAAAGATACCCGGAACATTCGTTTTTGTGGACTCATCAGCAACGATAAAACCTGATTCATCCATATTGAGAAGCCCCTTAAAATGCTCGGTATCTGCAACCCAGCCGATGAATACGAAGATCCCATCTATCTTAAGATCATATTGATTACCAGTGATTTTATCCTGAATTGTAAGAGACTCTACCTTTGTGTCTCCATTTACCTTTATTAACTGGGCATTCCATATCACCTCGATCTTTGGATTACTGAATACCCTATCCTGAAGTATCTTTGCAGCCCTAAACTTATCCCTTCTATGCACGATGTAAACCTTTTCTGCAAACCTTGTAAGATAATGCGCTTCCTCTACGGCAGAATCACCACCACCAATTACTGCAACGGTTTTTCCTCTGTAAAAGGCACCATCACAGGTTGCACAGAAGGATATCCCCCTACCCAAAAAGTTTGCCTCACCAGGAATCTCCAAATGCTTAGGTCTTGCACCAGCAGCAATTATAAGAGCTTTGGTTTTTATCTTTAATTCGCTATGTTTTAAGGACAAGATCTTAATATCTCCATCAAACTCCACACCACAGCATTCACCGTTTTTCACCTGAACTCCAAAATGAAGGGCATGCTTGTACATTTGATCCGTAAGATCGCCACCTGAAATACCATCTGGAAAACCTGGATAGTTTTCTATGATCTCTGTTATTGCTACCTGTCCACCGGGGTAATTTTTCTCTAAGATTAAAGTTTTTAAGTTATCCCTTGCAGCATAAATACCTGCAGTCAAACCAGCAGGTCCAGCTCCGATGATAACCACATCGTATAGTTCATGCAAATCATCAAAATTGAAAAAGTTTTCCATATCTACTCCCTATTTTCTTTTACCAAATTTTAGACTCTATTTTACTACCATACTTTGCAATTAAGATATCTATCAATATCTTTTCAAAAACCTTCATAGGTATTCTACTCAGATCAACTTTCTCAGCAAAAAGTTTTTTACCGAGTTCGATCTCCTCGTTTAGGATCTCGAAGATATTGTCATTCCTAATACCCTCTTCAACCTTAGACTGATTGTATAGTACGATATCCGTTATGATCGTCCTTGCCAATCTCTTTGCTTTTTCAAGATCTTCGATCTTTGTCATAGCGCACCTCTATATTTAAGGCTAATATCCACACTCCTTGCCTGATGGGTCAATGCACCGATGGAGATATAATCCACAGGTAAATGTTTATAATCTTCGATGGTATCGATATTTACCCCACCAGATACTTCGATCCTACATTTACCACCCACAATAGACACCGCTTTTTCGATCATCTCTCTGGAAAAGTTGTCAAGCATTATGATATCTGCACCAGCCTCAACAGCCTCTTTTACTTCATCTAAATTCCTCGTTTCCACCTCTATCTTCACAGTAATTGGAATATTATTTCTTACGATCTCCACTGCCTTTTTTATACCACCTACGGCATCTATATGGTTGTCTTTGAGCATCACACCATCGAAAAGCCCAAATCTGTGATTATATCCACCACCAACCTTAACGGCATACTTTTCAAGAACACGATGTCCCGGCAAGGTCTTTCTTGTATCCAATATCTTTATATTGCTATCCTTGATCTTTTCTACAAATTTAGCAGTATTGATTGCAATCCCTGATAACCTCTGTAAAAAGTTGAGAGATACCCTTTCACCTTTCAATATGGAGGCAACACTACCTTTTACAGATCCAAAAACTGTGCCTTTTGCCAACTTAGCACCATCGTCAAATGAAAACTCCACCTTCAAACTTTTATCGATCCTCTCAAAAACCTTTTTGGCGATATCCACACCACACAGGATAAAATCCTCTTTTGCTAAAAATTCAAAGATCCCTTCACCCAAAAAAGGTTTGATAGAGTCTGTGGATAGATCCCCTCTACCCAAATCTTCATCTAAAGCAAGATCGATGAGTCTTCCAATCAACGAGCTATCCATCACAAACCTTTAAACCTCTTTATCGATTCATTCACCTTCTCCAACCTTGCAACGATATCGGCAAGCTTCTCTCTATCTTTTGCTATCACCTCTTCCTTTGCCTTGCTTAGATAACCTTCATTGTTTAGCTTACCATTGTAGATATTGAAATCTTTTTCGAGAACCTGTTTCTCTTTTTCCAACTTTTTGATCTCAGCCTCTATATCCACCAAACCTTCCAGAGGAACAAACACCGTAAAATCCTTTGAAACATTCACGGCGGCACTTTTCACATCCGTCTTTGTCTCTTCAATAGATTCTGTTTTTGCCAAATTTGATATGAGATTTTCATTTTCTCTTATAAGATTTGAAACATAGGAATTATCCGTTTTATACATCGCCTTAATCTTTAGAGCAGGTGAGATGTTGTATTCACCTCTGATCGTCCTAACAAGGGAGATAAACTCGATAATCGTTTCAACATCCCTCTTTTCAGCCTCAAACTCTTTTAGGTCCTTTGGATAATTCTCCAACATTATACTCTCTTTTTCACCTATCAGTTTGTAGATATATTCAGTTACAAAAGGCATGAAAGGATGAAGGATGATAAGAGACTTTTTCAAAACAAAAACGGCAGTATCAAGGGCTGCCTCTTTATTTTCATCTTTAAATATACGCATCTTTATGAATTCGATATACCAATCGCAGAAATTGAGCCAGAAGAAATGGTATATCTTAAGGGCGGCCTCGTTGAAATTGTATGTCTCGATCGCTTTTGCTACGAATTCGGCCGTCTCTTTTAGCATGGAAAGGATCCATTTGTCCTCTTTATTCAATTTTGTAATTTCAGGATCTTTCGGTTTGTAATCACCTAAATTCATCAAGATAAACCTTGATGCATTCCAGATCTTATTCACAAAATTGCGATACCCTTCTATCCTATCCTCAGAAAGTTTGATATCTCTACCCTGTGCCGCCAGAGAAGCAAGAGTAAATCTGAAAGAATCGGCACCATATCTATCTATGATCACAAGGGGATCAATTATATTACCCTTCGATTTACTCATCTTCTGACCAAACTGATCCCTCACAAGGGCATGAATATAAACATGCTTGAAGGGCTCTTTGTTCATGAACTTCTGCCCCATCATGATCATTCTGGCAACCCAGAAGAAAAGGATGTCAAAACCTGTCACCAGACAGCTTGTAGGGTAAAACTTTTCGATGGTTTTATTCTTCTCGGGCCAGCCCATAGTAGAAAATGGCCAAAGAGCTGATGAAAACCATGTGTCAAGAACATCGTTGTCCTGAATAATATTCTTCGATTTGCATTTTTCACAGCAATCAGGGTCATCTATTTCAACAGTTAGATGTCCGCATTCCTGACAATACCAAACAGGTATCCTATGCCCCCACCAGATCTGCCTTGATATACACCAGTCCCTTATATTGTACATCCATTCATAGTATGTTTTTTCCCAATTTTGAGGAAATATCTTTATATTACCATTTTCAACAGCCTTGATCGCCTCTTCTGCAAGGGGTTTGATCTTCACAAACCACTGCATAGAAATCCTTGGTTCAACCACCGTCTTACAACGATAACATCCACCAACCTTGTGAAGATGTTTATGTACATTTTCGAGTAAACCTAAATTGGTCAGCTCTTCAACAATCAGTTTTCTTGCCTCAAACCTATCCTTCCCTTTATACTTTCCACCATTCTCATTGATTATGCCATTTTCATCGAATATATTTATCTCTTGTAAATTATGCTTTTTACCCAACAAAAAGTCGTTTGGATCGTGTGCAGGGGTAACCTTTAATGCTCCCGTACCAAAATCTATACTCACATACTCATCAGCAATTATCGGGATCTCCCTATTTAAAATCGGTAAAATCGCCGTCTTACCTATGAAATCTTTATACCTTTCATCATCGGGATGCACTGCAACCGCCGTATCTCCCAACATCGTCTCGGGTCTTGTTGTACCGATCACAATGAATTTATCGGTGCCTTTAATGGGGTATTTTATCTCATAGATGGCACCCTCTTTCTCCTCATGCTCCACTTCCAGATCGCTCAATGCTGTATGACATCTTGGACACCAATTTACTATATAATTCGATCTATAGATCAAACCCTCTTTGTAAAGGGTAACAAATACGATCCTTACAGCCCTCGAAAGCCCCTCATCCATCGTGAATCTTTCTCTATCCCAATCGCAGGCAGAACCCAATCTCTTTAATTGATTGATGATTGTACCACCTGATTCCTCTTTCCACTTCCACACCCGCTCGATAAACTTTTCTCTACCCAAATCGTACCTTGTAAGCCCCTCTTGATGAAGCATCTTTTCTACAACATTCTGTGTGGCAATACCTGCATGATCCGTTCCTGGTATCCACATCGTTTCAAATCCATTCAATTTATAATATCTGATGAGTATATCCTGCAAAGTATTATTCAGTGCATGCCCCATGTGTAGAGAACCAGTAACATTTGGGGGTGGTATTACAATAGAGTATGGTGGTTTGGAGGAGTTTTCATCTGCATGAAAATATTTTTTCTCTTCCCACTCTTTATATATCTTTGATTCAAACTCTTCGGGGGAAATTCTCGTAGGCAAATTACTGTAATCCATCTCAACTCCTTTCAAGACAATTTTTTTAGTTCTTTAGGATTCATACCTAATTCTTGAGCAATCTTCTTCTGAAGGTTATCCACATAATGCTCTAAAATCTTGAGTTTGTAATGTAAGTAATTCGACTCTTTATAATCGTCGGTCAATCCCGCTGTGATCAACTCAAGGGTCAATTTTTCGAGTTCTGGAAGATAAAGTGCCATATCTTCCAAACTCTCCTTGACTGTGTTGAGTTTTTTCACCTCAGAATTGTTGTCATTCATAGGTTTCAACTCCACAATCTATTGTCATCATCCTCATCTTCTTCGATATCTTCATAATCCTCATCTACGAAGATCTTATCGAAGATCTCCCCACATACCTTGCACTCATAATGATAGATTATCCATTTCTGATTATCCACCATCAGTTCAGTGGGATCTAATTCATCCAAATGCTCTTCACCACAATAAGGACAAAAACTCGGTTCCATTTCATTCACCTTTAATATTTATTTTTATTAATCTACTAAACTCATCAATTTTTTCAAGCCAGATCTCGGTATAATTGTCAAATAACTCTTTGATGTCAAACCTATCCGCCCACTCCACAGCCATCGTCCAGTTTGAATCAATATAATCAAAAAAGCCAATATTTTCAAGTTCATTTACAGAATTAAGCCTGTATAGATCCAAATGGATAAATAGATCCTTTCCATTAGAATATCTATTCATAATTGTAAAAGTTGGGCTTGATATATTGCTAAACCCCAAAATCTCTGCGAGGATCTTAACAAAGGTAGTTTTTCCAGCACCCAAGTCACCATAAAGGAGGATCTTTTTATGTTTAAAAATATCCAAATTTTTTAAAATAAACTCCTTTAATTCCTCAACATTCTTTACTTTGTATGTCATCCATTACCCTACCGATATTCTTTATCACATCGGTTGCCAAAATAGTCATTTCGTTATTTGCAAAACTTAAAAATCTACCTGTTTCTCCGAAGATATATACCCCAAGTATAGATGCATCCTTTAAGCTGAACCCCTGAGCGACGAGCCCAGTGATGATCCCCACGAGACAATCTCCACTACCACCTTTGGCAAGGGCTGGTACACCGCCGGGATATACATAGATATCTCCATCCGGCAAAGCAACAAGTGTAGAAGCACTCTTTAAAACCACCACAATACCATTTCTAATGGCAAAAGTTCTCGTGATATTTATAATATCCGTTGATAGCTCCTCTTTGGAAATAGAAAGGATCCTTGCAAACTCACCGATATGCGGGGTAATGATGGATCTACCCCTCAAAAGTTCGTAATCTATACCAACTAAATTATTGATCCCATCAGCATCAAAAATGAGATTTAAATCTGTATTTTCTATGATTCTTTTAGTTAAGGTTCGAGCCCCAGATGAAGTCCCCATACCCGGACCGATGGTTAAAACAGTCTTATCTCGTAGAAGTTTAAGGATTTCTTTTATATCTTCTTCTGTTAAATCATTGTAATCCTTTATCGGCATATACATCGCTTCAGGCAGATAAGATGATAAACTACCACTTACTTTCTCAGGCAGAATAGTCGTGGTAAGCCCGGCCCCCGTTTTGATAGTGGCAAAGGTTGACATTATTATCGCTCCAGATTTACCAGAGGAACCGCCGAGAAGCACAGCATGCCCATAATTCCCTTTATGACTGCACCTTTGTCTTTTTGGCAATTTAGGCAAAGATTTTTTCTCTATAAGAAATAGATACGGTTCTACTTTAGGTATTATAAAATCGGGAATAGAGATATCTACCACCCTTACATCACCACAAAACTCTTTGGCTGGGTAGATACAGTGGGGTATCTTTGGCCTACAAAATGTTATCGTCAAATCAGCTTTTACAGCCTCACCGAGCAGATTTGGACTACTACCACTAAGTCCGCTGGGGATATCTACGGCAACGATTTTAGCAGTTAGATTGTTGATCATCCTTATAATCTCAAGGTATCTACCCTCAAGCGTTCTATTTAGTCCTGTACCAAAGATGGCATCGACAACAACATCAAATCTATCCTCAAAATCTTCTATGGGCTTTATCTTTATGGGATACCTTTTAATAATCTCATAATTTATTCTCAAATCATTGCTAAACCTTTCTTCACTCTCGGTCAAAAAGATTTCAACATACACCCCTTTATTGAAAAGGTGCCTTGCAATAGCCACCCCATCACCACCATTATTCCCACTACCAACAATTACAGCAACTGAAGATTTGGGGTCAACAACCTTTAAAATCTCATCAGTTGTAGCCCGAGCAGCATTTTCCATCAAAACGATGGAAGGGGTCTTTAATTCTTCTATGGTTAATTTGTCGGCAAGCGACATCTGTTGAGAGTTTAATATCTCCATAGTTACCTCAATTTAAAACTCACCCTTTTGAGCAATGTACTCATCAACACCCTTTTTTAGTTCTTCAACACTCACAGTAGCAGTACCGATCTTTCCCACCACAATGCCAGCTGCAATATTCGACAAAACAGCAGCCACCTTCAATGGTGCCTTTAAGGCAAGCATCGAAGATACCACAGAGATTACGGTATCCCCTGCACCCGTCACATCGAATACCTCTTTTGCTAAGGCAGGCAAATGCTCCACCTCAGAATTTTCAAAGATCGTCATCCCCTTTTCACCTCTCGTGATAATGAGGGATTTGGCATTTAATTTCTTTAATATATGATTTCCGCATTTGATCAAAGATTTCTCATCCTTTATCTCGATACCTGTTGCAGTGGAAGCCTCTTTATTGTTGGGAGTAAGGGTGGTAACCTCTTTGTAATGATAAAAATTCTCGATTTTAGGATCAACGGTGATGATTTTATCATTTTTCTTACACAACTCCACCACTTTCTTGATCAGTTTCCTCGTAATCATCCCCTTTGCATAGTCTGAGATTATGATACCATCGAAATCATTAATATGTTTTTCCAAGTAATTTATGATTTTTGCCTCTTTTTTATCAGAAAGATTATGTGATACCTCTTTATCCACTCTCACCACCTGCTGACTACCAGCAATTATTCGCGTCTTTACAGTGGTGGGTCTACCATCGTTTATGAGAAAAGTATTTATCTGCCTATTATGCAAATAATTTTCCAAAAATTTCCCCTCTTCATCTCCACCTATGAGGCCCAGCAGTGTAACTGATACCCCCAACTCCCTCAGATTAAGCGCAACATTTGCGGCTCCACCAGGCAACTTTTTCTCATGAGTGATATTGACAACAGGTACGGGTGCCTCTGGGGATATTCTATTCACTTTTCCATACAGAAAGATGTCAAGCATCACATCCCCTATGACAAATATCCTGACATTACTCAACTTATCTATCAATCCGAAAACCCTTTCCCTCATTATAACCCTTCCGTAGATTCTACCTTCTTTGCCTCATCTATCAGCATAATAGGTATATCATCCTTTATCTCGTACACCAATTTACAGTTATCGCATATCAAAGCATCCTCATTTTTGGATAGTCTAATATCACCTTTACACTTCGGACAAGCCAAAATATCGAGCAATTCCTTTTTTATAGCCATACCTCACCTCTTTATCCTTGCAATTCATAATAATTTAGAATATTCTTTAGATAAATACAAGAAAAATTTGGGATGAAATGCTATACTATACCCTCAATCAATACTTCAAAGATAAATTCGGTGAAAAGGTATACAAAATATCTTTAGATGCTGGTTTCACCTGCCCAAATAGGGATGGCACGAAAGGTTTAGGCGGCTGTATTTATTGCGATAATAGTTCATTTGTTTTCACAGAAGGAGAAAATATCGAAGAACAGATAAAAAATGGTATATTGAGGTTATCGAAAAAAGGTATAAACCTTTTTGTTCTATATTTTCAATCGTATTCAAACACATATTGCAGTGATGAACATTTTATAAACTTAATAAAAAGCTCCCTTATAGACGAAAGAATCGTTGGTATCTTCATCGGCACAAGACCAGATGTAATAAATAGAGAAAAACTTGAATTTTTGGCACACCTAAAAGAAAAGTATGATATTTTCATGGAGTACGGTCTTCAATCCGCACATGACAAAACATTGGAATTTATCAACAGAGGGCACACGGTTAGAGAATTTATCGATGCTGTTGAAATGACAAAATCGTTTGGACTAAAAATTACAACCCATCTTATACTCGGATTACCATACGAAACAAAAGATGATATGCTGGAGAGTGTAAGATTTATTTCAGAATTAAACATCGATGCAGTAAAATTCCATCATTTACACATCGTAAAAAATACAAAACTTGCAGACCTATACCTAAATGGGGGTTTGTGTGATTTTAGATTGCTAACAGAAGATGAATATATAGATATATTGGCAGAAGGGCTCGGATATCTTAAAAAAAATGCAATTATTGCCCGCCTCATCGGTGATGCCCCAAAAGAGATACTCATAGCACCAGACTGGCCAAAGAGTAAGGTTGCATTTTTGAATAAATTAGACAGGTATATGTTATCCCACAATCTGTTTCAAGGGAAATACACTCAATGAAATTAACTATCCTAATAATCGAATACATCTTCAATCTCATCGCAATATTTTTGATTTTGATGATACTATCCGGAAGAAGAGATGCAAGGGCAACTTTTTCATGGATTTTGACATTGATATTTCTACCTGTTTTAGGGGTAATATTCTACATCATCATAGGCAATCCAAGATTGAAAAGACTTATAGAGGTAAAGCTTAAAAAATCGTTCCTCATTCAGCGGGATAAATATGTTCTATCCAAACTATCCAACAACGATTTCTGCAATCGAGTATGTTCGATAACCAAAAGACACCCCGTCCCTATCAATGAGATCGAACTCTTGGGTGGAGCATCGAAATATGCCAAACTTTCCCAAGATATTTTAAAGGCTAAAAAGATAATATTATTAGAATATTACATAATAGACCCCGATGAGACAGGGGAATTCTTCTTGAATCTTTTGATACATAAGTTAAATGAAGGTGTAAAAGTATACATCTTATATGATGGGGTTGGATCTATCACACTTCAATTCTCAAAAATCTTAAAAAAATTTAGAGAAGCAGGTGGTAGAGATGCCACTTTTCTACCTTTGAGCTTACGCAACCTATCCTTTGTAAACTTTAGAAATCACAGAAAGATAGCCATTATAGATGGTGAGATATGCTACACCGGTGGAGTAAACATAGGCAATGAGTACTTGGGTAAATACTCCGGTATGGAGGAATGGATAGACTGCCATGTAAGACTCACTGGAAGCGTAGTAGCAGAATTTGAAAAGATCTTTTGTGAAGATTGGTATTACGCAACACAGCAGGATATCTCAAATGAACTCTCCTTTCATACGGATGAATCAAATGCCAAATTATATGGTCATGTCATACCGTCTGGACCAGATCAGGAGATAAATTTTATATACGAATCGCTCTTATCAATCTTCATTAATGCTAAGAAAAGCGTCACCATAATAACCCCTTATTTTGTTCCTGACGAGACAATCGTTCATATATTAAGAAATATATCCCTTTTGGGGATAGAAGTAACGATAATCTTGCCCGGTAAAAACAACCATCCCATAGTGGGAGCAGCAGGACGGTCTTATTATGAAGAGCTTTTGGAAGCTGGTATAAAAATCTACGAGACGAAATATATGCTACACTCAAAACTGATTATAGTTGACAGAAATTTTGTTTCCATCGGTACTGTAAACATGGATAATCGAAGTATGAAGTTAAACTTTGAAGTTAGTTTGCTCGTTTACTCACCAGAATTTGCAGGATTTGTACTCAATTTGGCAAATGAATATATCTCAATATCCAAAACGATAGATACAGAATATCTAAAAAATAAACCGAAACATGTTAGACTTTTTGAAGGGGTTTGTAGAGTATTTTCTCCTCTTTTGTGAAACTTCTTAAAAAATAAAATATTACTTCTTAGCCAATAATAATATACTAACAAAAATCAATCCCATCCCCAGTCCACTAAAGAAACTGATCTTTTCTCCCAACACCAAAATACCGAGTAATGAGGCGGTGAGTGGTTCTGTAAGAGATAGCGTCGTGGCTTTAGAGATAGGGACAAGCTGTAACCCCCTTGAAAACAGGAGATAAGCTATGGCAGTGGCAAAAACACCGAGATGCAGGATCAATAATGAACCCTTTATCGTCATAAGCCACTGTAAGTCATTGAAAAACAAGATAGGAAGCATTATCAACCCACCCCCCATAAAATAAGCAGCCATCACGAAATCGGCATGAAGCTTTACCATCAGTTTCTTCGCACATAGGGAATACATGGCATAAGTAAACCCCGCCATTAGCATCAAAAAAACACCCCAAACATTCACTGATGATGAATCCACATTCCCACTAAAAGATAGCAAAACAAGACCAACGATTGCAATAACGGTCGAAATATACCAGATCACCAGTGGTTTCTCTTTTAGAAAGATATAACCCAAAAATCCTGCCCAAAGAGGCGAACTACCGATACCGATGACTGTCCCCACCGCTACACCAGCAAGTCTCACACCATAAAAAAAGGTTAACTGATAAAATACAACAGATAGTGTGCCGATGATCAAGAATACCAATTCCTTATTACTCAATCTCGACTTTGGAAAATTGGCCTTTAGAAACAACAACGATGTAAAAATTACCCCTGCAACAAGTAAACGCAGAGCACCTATAACTGAAGAGGAAACGCCTTGAGGAGCAAGACCCTGTGAAGTTCCAGTTGTACCCCAAAGGATTCCTGCTAAAATAACAAAGATCGCACCTTTTAAGGATATGTTTTTCATAATAAACAAAGGCGTGGCAGATACCACGCCATATAAAAATTATTGTTTAACTTGTTTTACGAGAGCTTCAAATTCTTGAGGATTTCTGATGGCAAGCTCTGATAGAGCCTTGCGATCTACCTCAATATTCTTAGCATTAAGCAGACCTATAAATTTGCTGTAGCTAAGCCCATACTGACGAACAGCGGCATTGATCCTTGTGATCCACAAAGATCTGAAATCCCTTTTCCTGAGTTTTCTACCTTTGTAGGCATAAGCAAGGGCCCTTTCACCGTATTCACGGGCATTTTTGTAAACATTATTAGCTACACCTCTGAAACCTTTTGTGACTTTGAGCCACTTGTTCCTTCTTCTTCTGGTTTTAAAACCACCTTTTGCTCTTGGCACTTCATCCTCCTTCGATTAAGCGTATGGTAACAGCTTCCTGATATTGGCGCAATCAGCACCTTCCAGGATGCCAGGGTGGCGCAATGCGCGCTTTCTCTTGCTGGCTTTTGAGGTGAGGATGTGCCTCAAAAAGCTTCTTTTGTACTTAATTTTTCCGCTACCAGTTACTTTAAACCTCTTGGCAGCTCCCTTGTGGGTTTTTACTTTTGGCATCTTTCCTCCAAACTGTTAATTTTTAGGTGCAATGACCATCACCTGTTGACGACCCTGCATCTCTGGTTTCTTTTCAACAACGCAGAGATCCTGTAAATCTGCCGTGATCCTATTCAGCAGATCGATTCCATGTTCACCGAACATGGTTTCCCGACCTTTAAATCTAACTACTAATTTAACCTTATCTCCATCTTCTAAAAATCTCTTTATATGTTTTAACTTAACTTCGTAATCATGTTCATCAATGTTGGGTCTAAGTTTAAGCTCTTTAGTTTCCACCATGTTCTGACGCTGTTTTTTGCGGGCTTCCTTCTCCTTTTTCACCTTTTCAAATTTAAATTTTCCGTAATCGAGGAGCTTACACACCGGTGGCTTTGCCATAGGAGCAACCTCCACCAGATCAAACCCTCTTTCCTGAGCTATTGCCAATGCCTCTACTAATGGTACGATACCCGCCTGTTTGCCATCCTCGAGAATCAAACGCACTTCAGGTGCAGTTATCTCCTCGTTGATCCTTTCCTGTTCAAGAGCTTTTTCGCTTATAAATCACCTCCAAAGATTTAAGGTCTTAGACCTATTAAGCTCATCTATTACACTAAAATAGTCAGAAAAATCAAGATTATTTTTTGTTTCACCATTCCTTAACCTAACGCTAACCTTACCGTTTTCCTTCTCCTGATTACCTATAACAATCATATGTGGAACCTTGAAAATCTGTGCTTCCCTGATCTTATAGCCTATCTTCTCATTTCTCAAATCCAATTCCACACGAAATCCTTCAGATTTAAGTTTTTTAGCCAACTCTTCGCAATAATCAGCCTGTTCATCAGAAATATTCATGATCTTTATCTGAACAGGGGCAAGCCAGAAGGGGAAAGCACCCGCATAATGCTCTATCAACACACCAAAAAATCTTTCGAGAGAGCCCAACAATGCTCTATGCACCATGTAAGGTCTCTTCTCCTTTCCATCACGATCAACATATACCATGTCAAATCTCTCGGGGAGATTAAAGTCGAACTGTATGGTGGTCATCTGCCATTCCCTACCGATGGCATCCTTTACTTTCAAATCTATCTTTGGTCCGTAAAAAGCACCACCACCTTCATCTATCTCGTAATCGATACCAGACTTTTTGATGGACTCCATGAGAGAATTTGTAGCCGTTTGCCACATAGAATCATCGCCAACACTCTTCTCTGGTCTTGTCGCAATATAACCCTTTATCGATGAAAACCCAAAGGTCTTCCATATCTCAAGGGAAAATTTCAGTACCTCTTCGATCTCCTGCTCGATCTGATCCTGAGCACAGATAATATGGGCATCATCCTGAGTAAAGCCTCTCACCCTTAAAAGCCCGTGCAACACACCGGATCTCTCGTATCTATACACGGTACCCAACTCCGCCCATCTAAGGGGCAAATCCCTGTAAGATCTATTTTTAGACTTATAGATCATAATGTGAAATGGGCAATTCATAGGTTTGATAAAGTAATTCTGCCCTTCGATATCCATTGGGGAATACATATTTTCTGAGTAGAAATCCAAATGACCAGAAGTTTGCCATAGATTAGACTTACCTATGTGTGGGGTATAGAGAAGGTCATAACCATTCTTGTAATGCTCTTTTCTCCAAAACTCCTCGATGGTAGCCCTCACTTTTGCACCTTTTGGCATCCAGCAGATAAGTCCAGAGCCTATTTCGTCAAATGTTCCAAATAGCTCCAACTCCCTACCCAATTTTCTATGATCCCTTTTCTTTGCCTCTTCCAATCTATTTATATATTCATCAAGCTCACTCTTTTTAAACCATGCTGTACCGTAAATCCTTTGAAGCATCTTATTCTTTTCGTCACCTCTCCAATAAGCACCGGCAACACTTAAAAGCTTAAAATACTTTATATACCCCGTAGAAGGTAAATGTGGTCCCCTACAGAGATCTGTAAACTCCCCTTGAGAATAGAGAGATACAACATTTTCACCCAAGTCATTGATAATCTCTACTTTGTAATTTTCCCCCATCTCAGAAAAAAGTTTGATAGCCTCATCTTTCGAGAGTTCTTTCCTTTCTATCTTTAGGTCTTGTTTTGCGAGCTCTGCCATCTCCTTTTCAATTCTTTCAAGATCCTCCTCTTTAAAAGGGGTATCTATATCAAAATCGTAGTAGAACCCATCCTGAATCGTAGGACCGATAGTAACCTTTGCATTGGGAAATAGCCTTTGAACAGCTTGAGCCATAAGGTGTGCTGTAGAATGCCTTAGTATATCCAAAGCTTCTGGGTCTTTCTCGGTAACAATCGTTACCTCATCACCTTCCTTCAATTTATGGTAAAGATCCACAAGTCTATCATTTACCTTACCAGCCACAGCTTTCTTAAACAAACCTTCACTAATCTTTTTTGCCACATCTGCAACAGTAGCACCATCTTCTAACACCATTCTATTTTTATCTGGCAGTATAATCTCCATATTTCCTCCAATTCACTTCCCTAAGAAAAGTTTTGTAAATTGTAATTATTACATATTTTCAAAGTATTGTCAAAAACTTTTTTCTCAATTTAATTATTGCTAAAAGATGACAAAAGTGTTAGAAATTAGTAAAAAATTTTAGAGGTTTGATATGGAATTGTCTTTTAACCTGGATAAAGATATAAAGTGCTTAGAGATAAGATTTTCAGGGGGGACTCTCACAAAAGACAACATCATCTCGATGATAAGACAGATAAAGAGTATAGAAAACGATCGACATATAAATCATATACTTATCACTTCAACGAAAGAGAATTTTTGCATAGGCCACGACATAGAATCGATTATCAAATACGACCTCACAGAATCGAAAATCTATGCCTCACTCGGCCAAGAACTCATCAAAACTATGAGAAACTCTAAAAAAATCTTCATCACAGCCACCAATGGAAAGGTTTTGGGTCCAGGATTCGAAATTGCAATTGCTTCCGACATAGTATTTGCCACAAAGGATAGTGTTTTCGGTTTTCCAGAAACAGATTTCGGTATCCTTCCAGCTTTTGGAGGTACCTCTCTGGCATCCAGAAAAATTCATGAAAATTTTGTTAAATACCTCACAATAACGGGTGAAAAGATCCCAGTAGATGAACTTTTTTGTCGAGGAGTGATCTCTAAGATATTCGATACCAAAGAGGAAATGATAAACCATATTCATAAAATAATGGACAACCTCAACAAAAAGAGTATCTTTGCCTTAGGGCTTGCAAAAGAGACTATAAACAACGGCATCGAGATAGATTTAGATAAAGCACTTCTTTTGGAGCAAAACGCCTTTTCCGTAGCATTCAGCAGTTACGACAAACAAGAGGGCATGTTGGCATTTATAGAAAAGCGAGAACCTGTTTTCAAGAATAGATGGGAAGATTATGAAGATATGTTTTAACCTGCTGATAATTTTTTTTATAATTAAATCTACGATCCACGCCGAAACAATCACAAACCTGAAAGAAGCAATCACTCTTTCCCTTAAAAATAACCCATCAATTATGGCAACCGCAACCCAAAAAGAGATATACAAAAATAGATCATATCAAATAGATGCTTCCCTTATGCCTCAGATAAACTTATCGGGTGGATACACCAGAACATCACCTCTTCCCTCTGTAACCACAAATAGAGACACAAATAGTCAATACGACCTTTACTCCATTGGGATAGATCTAAAGATGAACCTATACGACTTTAAAAAAACCAAATACCTCTCAGAAAGCTATAAACTTTTAGAAAACTCAGCCAATTATGATTTAGACACTGTACGATCCCAGACAATCATCCAGGTAATCGCCAACTACTATAGGTTACTACAAGCCCAAGAAAACCTCAATATCGCCCTACAAACGAGAGAAAATTTGAAAAAACATCTACAGATGGCCCAAGCACTCCACAAATCGGGGTTGAAACCGAAATACGATATTACAAAAGCAGAAGTAAACCTTTCGAACGCAGAATTAAACATCATAAAAGCCCAAAACAGTGTCAAACTTTTTGAAAGTGAATTGAAAAGGTCGATCGGCCTTGACAATATCACATTTGTTCTTACCCCTGATAATAAGACAACAGATGACACAGAAGAGATAACCATTCTTTTTGAAAAAGGTTTAAAACAAAGAAAGGAACTCTTATCTATCAGAGAAAAGATAAAATCAGCAGAACTAACCCTAAAAGCCACAAAAACCAACCAACTACCCTCTATAAACTTAGAATCATCCTATCTCAGATCAGGTCCACATCCCGACATGGAAAAAGATGGATGGAGTGTAGGAATAAAGTTTAACCTTCCCCTCTACAACGGCAACCTTACAAACTATCAGATAAACGAAGCATTAGCCAATATATCAAACTTAAGATATTTAGAACAATCACAGATACTCAACATAAAATACGAAATAGAAACAGCATACCTAAATCTCATAGAGGCTCACAAAAAATACTCACTATCGGAAGTAACCCTCAAACAAGCAGAGGAAAATTATGAGATAGCAAACGGTAGATACAATGCTGGGTTAAGCAATCCCATCGAACTATCCGATGCAGAGATCGAGTTAGAGAAAAGTAAACTTAATAAAATATCTGCTAAATACGACTACCTAATTTCAAAAGCCATGCTAAAAAAGGCTGTTGGAGATCTTTATGAACAATAATCAATTGACAAAAAAAATCCTAACCTTATTGATCATTCTCCTAACATTCTTAGGATGCACGAAAAAAAATGAAGAGATGAAAAATAAACAGAAACAAAATAGACCGATAGCCGTAGTTATTGATATAGCAAAGAAAAATGATGTCCCTATAATTTTTGAAACCTTCGGACAGATAACACCTCAAAACTCTGTAAACATAACATCAAAAGTATCTGGTAAAATTGAGAAACTGTTCTTCAAAGAGGGGGATCTCGTTAAAAAAGGGCAAATTTTAGCCAAAATAGATTGTGCTCCTTTGGAAAAATCGATCAATCAAGCCGAGGCTATTCTAAAGAAAGATATGGCAACCCTCGAAAATGCCCAAAAAAATGCCAAAAGGTTTGAAGAGCTTGTTCAGAAAGGGTATGCCGCACAGGTGGATTTAGACAACGCACAAACTGCTCTAAATACAGCAATGGCAACGGTAGAAGCAGATCGAGCAAACTTAGAATACCTTAAAACTCAACTTTCATACTGCACTATAACCTCCCCGATAAGCGGCAAAACAGGGGAGATATATTTGGATGCAGGTAACCTCATCAAAGAAAATGACAAAGTAATAACCACAATACAGCAGATAACTCCCATAGATGCCGAATTTAGTCTACCTGAAGAAAAACTCACCGATGTTTTAAACAATATGAAAGCCGGCAAAAAGATAAAAACAGAATTATACGATCAAAGATGGGTGAAATTAGAAGATGGAACAATAACATTTGTTGATAATACAATCGATAAATCTACAGGTTCTTTCAAACTCAAAGCAACATTCAACAATAAAACAAACAACCTATGGCCAGGGCAATTTGTAAATATCAAGGTGTATTTTGGCCTTTTAAAAGATGCGATCTCTATTCCAACCAAAGCTGTTCAAAAAGGGCAATCAGGTGATTTTGTATGGGTAATCCTCGACAACAACACGGCTGTGATGAAAAAGGTTTCTCCTATCTATACCTACCACGATTTTACTGTTATCACTGGATTAAAAGAGGGTGAAAAAGTTGTAATTGATGGTGCAATCAAATTAAGACCCAATGCAATGGTCGAGATAAAAAAGAGAGACAATGATAAACAAAAATAGTCATATAAGTTCATTCTTTATAAATAGACCAGTTACTACTATACTGATATCTCTATCTATGATTATTTTTGGTCTATTCGCATACTTCAAACTACCTGTAAATGACTTACCATCCATCGACTTTCCTACAATAGAGGTAACTGCAAACCTACCAGGAGCAAGCCCCGAAACTATGGCATCTTCAGTGGCACTCCCCCTTGAAAAAGAATTTTCCACCATCGATGGAATCACCTCAATGGTATCAACGAATACAAAAGGCACGACAAGAATAACCATACAGTTCAAATTAGAAAAAGATATCGATGTAGCAGCCCAAGATGTTCAGACTATGATCTCTAAGGCCCTTAGAAATCTGCCATCGGATCTACCCACGCCACCATCTTTTAGAAAAGTAAACCCCGCGGATCTACCGATATTCTACTTGGCAGTATCATCCAAAACCCTACCACTATACAAAGTTCACGAATATGCAGATATCTTCATAGCTCAACAACTTTCCACAGTCTCAGGGGTGGCGCAGGTAAGTATCTATGGATCTCAAAAATATGCTGTTAGAATAGATCTAAAACCGGAAAAATTGTATTCAATGGGGCTAAGTTTTGATGAAATATCCACAATCATAAAGAAAAATAACCCAAAACTGCCAACAGGTACCCTTTATACCTCAACGAAGAATCTTGTAATCGACTCCACAGGAAAACCATCGGATGCATCAGGTTTTGGCGAAATAATCATTAGAAACAAAGATAATCAGAATATAAGATTAAAGGATATAGCAAATATATACGACAGTGTTGAAAATAATAGAGTTGCAAGCTGGTACAAAGATACAAGAGCAATAGTGCTTGCCATACAGCGACAACCCGGTAGCAACACAATAGAGATCGTTGATACGATAAAAAAGATCCTTCCCAAACTGAAAAGTCAGATTCCGGGTTCTGTCAATGTGGATATCCTATACGATAGAACGATCCCAATAAGAGAATCTGTTGAAGATGTAAAATTTACCCTATTTCTCACAATAGGACTTGTAGTGTTGGTAATCTTTCTGTTTTTAAGAAATCTCACGGCCACCATCATACCTGCTCTCACACTACCCGTTGCTATTATTGGGACATTCATGGCAATGTATCTGCTCGGTTTCAGCGTAAATAATATATCGCTCCTTGCCATGATCCTTTCTGTGGGGTTTGTGGTGGACGATGCCATCGTAATGCTCGAAAATATTTTTAGACATCTTGAAATGGGAAAAAAACCTTTTCAGGCTGCCATTGATGGTGCAAAAGAGATATATTTCACCATCATATCGATGACATTATCCCTCGTAGCTGTTTTCATACCGATACTTTTTATGAAAGGGATCTTGGGGCGTCTTCTAAACGAATTTGCCGTTACCATTAGTGTGGCTATTCTCATATCTGGTTTTGTATCAATCACCCTTACTCCTATGATGGCAAGTAGAGTAATAAAACAGAAACAGAATGAGCATCACGGTCTCATCTATAACTTTTTTGAAAAGATTTTCGAAAAAATGTTTAATCTATACAAATTCACACTCTTAAAAGTCATTTCTTATAAGAAAACGGTATTGTTATTCTTCATAACAACCACCATACTAACTGTATATATGTTTTACCACATGCCTATGGGGTTTTTACCAAACGACGATATAGGGCAGCTCTTTGTAATAACAGAGGCCGCTCCAGGAACAACTTTTGAGGAGATGGCAAATTATCACAAAAAGATAAGCAAGATATTCTTAGAAGATAAAAATATCGAAGGATTTATGTCGTCAATTGGTGTAGGGGGAGCAAGCTCCAGTGAGAATAGTGGCAGATTCTTCATCACACTCAAAAGTAGGAAAGAAAGGTCTATGAATGCTGAAAAGGTAGCGGCAAGTCTTAGAGCTAAAACATCAAATATTCCTGGAATAAAGGTATTTATCCAAAACCCGCCACCGATAAGGATAGGAGGGACCCTCACCAAAAGTCAATATCAGTTTACACTCACAGGGAGCGACATAGGTGAATTATTCGAAAGTGCCAAAGATTTTGAACAGAAATTATCGAAATTAAATCTACTTCAAGATGTAACAAGCGACCTCGAACTAAAAAATCCACAATTGTCC
>CAZFHX010000026.1:0-34860 GCA_964519265.1 uncultured Deferribacterales bacterium | reverse complement strand
AGAAACAGTTTGAAAAATAGATTGCAAAATGATATAATATTACTAAATCTGGGGGTTATAAAATGAAAAAACTGCCGATTGGGATACAGACTTTCACAGTCATTAGAAGTGATGATTACATATATATTGATAAAACAGATATAGCATTAAACTTAATCAATAATTATCGGTATATCTTCCTCTCTCGTCCAAGAAGATTTGGGAAATCTCTGTTTTTGGATACCTTGAAAAACATATTTGAAGGCAATAAAGAACTCTTCAAAGGGTTATACATTTATGATAAGTGGGATTGGGATACGAAATATCCTGTAATTAAAATCAGTTTTGGTGGCACAAGAAATACAGAAGAATTAAATAAGATGATCTTCGCTCTCTTGGAAAATAATGAAGAGAGGTTAGGTGTTAGTTGCAAATATAGAGATGATGTGGCACTATTTTTCAAGGACCTTATAAAGCAGACATACGAAAAATTTAACCAAAAGGTTGTGATATTAATTGATGAATATGACAAACCGATCATTGATAATCTTGATCAGGTAAAAATTGCAATTGAGCATAGATCTATTTTGAAAAGGTTTTACAACGAGATAAAAAATCAGGATGAGTATATAAGGTTCGCCTTTCTCACAGGAGTGAGCAAGTTTACTAAGACCTCTATATTTAGCGATCTGAATATGCTTACCGATATTTCTCTCGATGGAAGATTTGGTAATATCTGCGGCTATACCCAAAAAGATTTAGAGGAGTCCTTTGCCGAATACCTTGTGGGTGCTGATTTGGAAAAGATAAAGGAATGGTACAACGGATACAATTTCTTAGCTGATAATCTGTATAATCCCTTCGATATACTACAATTCTTTGCAAGCGGGAGGGTATTTAAGAACTATTGGTTTGAAACAGGGACACCTTCTTTCCTCATAAGATTATTAGAACAGAATAGATATTTTTTACCTCAACTATCCAATTTAAAGATGGGTGAGCAGATAATAAGCAGTTTCGATATAGAAAGACTCGATTTTGAAGTCGTCCTCTATCAGAGCGGCTATCTCACCATAGATAAGATGGAGATTACACCCCTTGATACCATAGAATACACTTTAAGAATACCAAACAGAGAGGTAAGGCAGTCGTTAAACGATTACATTTTGGATAAGTATTTTTATGCACGAAATCTGATAAACAAGAAGGTTGACTTATATAAGACCCTTTTAAATGAGGATTTAGAGGGGTTTAAAAATCAACTTGTTTCAGTCTTTTCATCTATTCCGTATAACAACTACACGAATAACAACCTTTCAAGCTACGAAGGTTTTTATGCGAGCATAATATATGTTTACTTGCAGAGTATGGGGTTTGAGATAATTGGTGAGGATGTGACCAATTTAGGCAGGATAGACCTTACCCTCAAAATGCCAAATGCTATTTATATAATTGAATTTAAGGTTGATGGTGATGATGCATTGAAGCAGTTGAAGAAAAAAAGATACTTTGAAAAATATTTGTCTCAAGGGAAACCTATTTATCTTGTTGGCATAGATTTCGACTCTAATAAAAGAAATCTAATCAAATTGGAATGGGAAGTTGTTAAATAGATTTTTCGAAACATTGAACTAATTAAAAAAGTAACTATATTAATGTTTATACGGAGTTTTTATGCCTGTGGCGGAAAAGATAAAGCAAAAGTTTACATATCAGGATTACTTGAAATGGGGAGATAAGTGAGAATGAGAAATTTATCAAAACTTGTTTTTTTTGTTTTAGTAGTATTTTTTCTTTATCCGATCTATACTTATTCTGCTTGTTCTAACTACAGGGATTTTGTTATAATAAATGAGGTAAATACTCAAAGTGGTAATGTTGAGTTATATATCCTTCCAAATATAGTTCCTGCTAATACGACATTCACAATAAAAGCATGTAATACTAATAATACTATTTGTAACTCTAAGGATATAACTTATACAGGAACCACAAACTATATTTTTACGAGTTTATCAACTATTGAAAACAACAAAGACTATATAGATATTGTTGTTAAAATTGGAAATGATGTTGTTGATTATTTGAATTTGTATGTAAATGACATGAAAATTTTACAATTGGCAGATGCAAAAGAATGTGGATTTGATAATATGAGTTTATATCCCGATAGATATATAAAAAGAAGTAATAATGGTCAAAGAGAATTTTATCGTTCACCTGATGGGAGTTCAAATTGGGTAGAAACTTCTCACAACACTAATAATACATTTGGTTCAAGTAATGTAGCTACAACTCAACCTACGATAACCCCTATAGCGAACTGGAGATTTGATGAGTGTATTTATAATGGAATTGTAGGAGAGGTTAAAGACTTTTCAGGTAGAAATATAAATGGAACAAGTAAAACAGCAAATTCATCAGGTGAGATAGCACAAACTAACCATTATGGTGTTGTTGGTAGAGCACTCTTACTAAAAGGAGAGGGTTATAATGCTCCACCTAATAATGCATGGTATGAGGCAGACTCATATGTTGAGTTCCCTGACCATGACAATCTTTCAAATATAGCATCTAACGGTATAACTATTACTGGGTGGTTTAATGTAAGAACTACTACTGGAACTCAAACTATTCTACACAAAGGTGGAGGAACTACTGGTACACAAGAATATAGAATATACTTAGATAATGGTAAAATTAATGCAATGGTATGGGATCAATATGGAGGAAGTACTACCTTATTGTTAGATCATGTTATATCTTCAAATGTTAATTACTTTTTTAGTTTTGTTTCTTATATATCAAATAATAATTTGATTATGAAATTATATCTAATCAGCAGTACAAATACTTATTCTGTAGCAAGTATTAAAAGTGGTTTTATTTATACATTATCCCAGAATAGAATAGGTAATCTATTAGTGGGAGCGACAAAATGGAGTACTATTACAAATTTTTTCGATGGTAAAATTGATGAGATAAATCTTTTTTCAGGACCTCTATCATCAACTCAAATTGTAAACATAAGGAATAATGAGTTAAGTGGTAAAAACTGGGATGGTGCTAATCGTTCTATTATTATCTGTGGATTAATTTCACACTACCTTATAGTACATGATGGAACTGGGCTTACCTGTCAGCCGGAAAGTGTTACTATAAAGGCATGTGTGGATGCTAATTGTACTCAGACATACAACGCATCATCGACAGTCACACTAAATAAAAACGGGACTTCAATAGGAACTTATACTTTTACAGGTTCTACAACAGGAAGCGTATCACAGCAAACTCCTGCAACTGTAAGTTTATCTCTTACAAATCTAAACCCTGTTGCTCCAAATGGTTTTAAGTGTGATAATTTATCAGGTTTATCGGCTGATAATCTTTCTCAGTGCAATATTAGATTCTATGATTCAGGGTTCAAGTTTAAAATTCCTGATAATTATTCATGTATAGAGCAAAGTGTAAGTATCAGTGCCGTAGCAAAAGATCCTCTTTCTTATAAATGTGTTCCTGCTTTTCAGAATAAAACCCTGCCTATTAATTTTACTTATAGTTATGTAAATCCATCCACTAATCCTTACAATACGAAACCAAAAATAAATGATACCGATCTCAACACCACGATAAATCTTTATTTTAATGAAAACGGAGAGGCATTTTTCAGATTTAAATATCCTGATGCAGGGCAGATTAAGATTATTGCTTCTTATGACAATTTATCGTCAGGAGTAAAAGCAGTAGGGGACAATACAACGATTGTAAGACCAGATGGATTTTATGTTTATACGACAACACCAAATTGGCAGGCAACAGACCACAATAGCACGGTATTTAAAGAAGCAGGTGAAGGGTTTGATCTTCGGGCAAGAGCAGTATGCTGGGAAATGGACAACGATTCAGATTTATCAAACAATGCCATTACTCATAACTATGATAATAGAACAGTAAATATATCTCATAATTTAATTCAACCTATAGGCGGAGCATCAGGTAGTATTGGTATTTCACAAATGAAATTCACAGGAGGTTTGGCTTCTATTGATAATCAAACATTTAGTGAAGTTGGTATTATAAAATTTACACTGACAGATAATGATTATTTAGGTTCTGGTTATAGTATAACTGGAACATCTGAAAATATTGGTAGATTCATACCGTATAAATTCAAATTGTCTGATAAAGGTACTGTTAAAAATTACTGTAATAACTTTACATATTTCAACTACGATAATTTGACTATTCAAAATGTGAAAATTCAAGCAGTGAATAAAAATGATCAGATTACACGAAATTATACAGATAATTTCACAAAATTTAATGAGTTGGATTACAACGCATACAAATTCTCCACCGACAGTGGATTAAGTTTACAAAAAGGCATTGATAATGTGAGTGGTAATTGGTCTAATGGTGAATTGACATTTTCTGCATCGTTTAAGTTTGTTCAATCTTCACCAACTGAACCAAAATTTCCTAAAATCTATGTTAAAATGACAGATACTGATGGGGTTACTATGGATAACTCTTCATTGGTTGACGATAGAGAAATCGAACTAAGATATGGCATTTTAAACATCAAAAACGCCTACGGTTCTGTAAATTACAATTTGGATATGCCTGTATATCTTATCTATTTAGACAACACAAGCAAATGGACTATAAATACAAACGATTCTTGCACCGATATTACTACATCAATGTTTGCCTTATCAGATTATACAGGTAATTTAAATACGGGTGAAACATCGATACTTTCTACTCAGAAAAAGTCAAATGGTGTGTATGAGGTTCGCTTGAAAGCACCCGGTAATGGTAACGATGGAACTGTGAAACTCAAGCTTACAGGTCTTGATTATCTGAAGAATACAGATATGAAGTATCCATTGAGTGAAGGGGTGGCTACTTTTGGAATATATGGAAATCACAATAAAAGGTTATACTGGAAAGAGGTACCTGCGAAGTGATGAAGGAATGATGTGATGATGTGATGATGTGATGAAGTGATGAAGAGATGAAGTGATGTAGTGATGAAGGGTGATGGAATGAAGAAATGAAAAAATTAAGTAGTGATGATTTAATAACTAATTGGTTGAAATTTATAAGAAATAATATAAGTTAGATACATGGAGGTTGTATGTCGAAATCAACTGCTTTAGATAAATCTGAAACTAAAGATACAAAATCTGAATATGTAATAAGAGATATAGATGATCTCTACGATATAATTAGAACTAATGAGAAATGGAGAGAGGCTCTGCGAAGAGAGCTTTTGAGTAAGGCGCTTTTAAATCTTCCTGAGGATTTTGCTCGATTTAAAGAGGAAGAATTTAAGCCTCTTGTAAAAAGAGTTGAGAATATAGAGAATGATGTAGCAGTACTGAAAGAAGATGTAGCAGTACTGAAAGAAGATGTAGCTGTACTGAAAGAAGATGTAGCTGTATTGAAAGAAGATGTTGCTGTATTAAAACAAGATGTGTCTGGATTAAAGCAAGATGTGGCAAGTCTCAAGCAAAATGTTGCTAAACTTAATATCGATGTAGCTGACTTGCAGGGTAGCGATCTCGAACGGAGAGTAAGGGAAAAAGCTGCCGCTTATTTTGGTAAGATCATCCGAAGATGCAAAACTTTCAGTCATGATAAACTTGCTGATATTTTAGATGATGCCCTTGATAATGGGATAATTGACGAAGAAATGAGGGAAGATGCTATATTGATAGATGTGGTGGTACAAGGGAAGTTGAATGAAAATAGGAATGATGTTGTTTTAGCTATTGAGGTTTCGAAGGTTGTTGATGTTGAGGATGTAAGAAGGGCAAGTAGAAGAGCATCCATAATTGGAAAAGCATTAAATCTTGAAGGTATTGGTGTTGCTTTTGGTAAATCTTGCACTGAAGGTGCCAAAAAAATGGCAGATGAGTTGGATAATGTATTGATAATATGTCAATCTTCAGAAAATAGTTAATATAAAAGAATTACTCAAACATCGTCATTTTAAGATTATTTATTGAGAAATAATACGAAAAATTTTTGTAAATTCAGTTAAAAAGGTGGTAAAAAAATAATTATATGGTATAATATAAATTATGAAGTGATCCTCTCTTGGAAAATCAAGAGTGGATAATTTAGAAAATACGAGGAGTAAGGAGATGGTGGTGTTGGAAAATCTCAGTAAATCTGAGTTGTATGAGCTTGCTAAAGCTAAAAATATAAGGGGAAGGTCTAAAATGTCAAGAGAAGAGCTAATAAAAGCTTTGAAAGAAGAGGTTAATTCCGAACTTCTTGTTGAGATGTCCAAATATGATCCTAATCCATCGATGGTTGGTTATGAAATGCCTACTGCTGAGCAAGTGTATATACCACCACAAAAACCAGATTACAAAATACCAGAAACTTACAATTACGACATGTTGATGTTTCTTCCTATAGATGCAAAGAGAGCTTATGTTTGTTGGGAGTTGACTAAAAATAAATTGGCTGAATTTATGTCTGATATCGATCTTACTAATTTCAAATTTACCTTAAGACTTGTTACGAGGAGTTTTGGAGAAATATCGAAAGTTAAGGTCGGAAATAATGGAAACTATTTCTTTGCAAATTCGATGCTCGAAGATCAAGAAGCTTGGGCTGAATTGGGTGTTGAAGATGGTAATGGTTTCAAACCTCTTTTGATATCCAACAGTTTTAAGATGCCTTCAGAAAGGGTTTCTGATAGGGATGATGTTTTATATATGACCGTTAGAGCTAACATTGAAAAGGTTATTCATCTCTCATTGAAAGGTATGGATGGGTTTTATAGTAGTATCGACATTCACAAAGGTGTATTGAAATCTATTAGTTCCAAAAATAATTCAGAGTGGAGATAATTATGCATGGATATTGGATGTTGGTACTTCATTCCCATTTGCCTTTTGTAAAACACCCAGAGCACGACTATTTTCTTGAAGAACACTGGTTGTTTGAGGCCATTACCGAATGTTATGTGCCTCTTTTGAAATATCTCGATAAGTTGCAATTTGAAGGGGTGGATTACAAGATTACCGTTTCCATGACTCCTCCTCTGTGTGAGATGCTGAGAGATAATCTATTAATTAGTAAATATAAAAGTTATTTGGATAGAATGATTGAATTATCAGAAAAAGAGATCAAACGAACATCAAACGATATTAATTTTAATAAATTGGCTGTCTTTTATAAAGAATTTTTTACTTTCACAAAAAATTTCATGGAGAGTTGTGGATGGGATATTTTATCTGTTTATAAAAAATTTAAAGATACTGGAAGGATGGAGATCATCACCTGCGGTGCCACTCACGGATTTCTCCCATTTATGAGTTATAACGAAAAAGCTGTAAAGGCTCAAATAGAAGTGGCAGTGAATAATTATAAAAAACATTTTGGAGTATTTCCCGAAGGTATATGGTTGCCTGAGTGTGCATATTACAAAGGGCTTGAAAAGATATTGGACGATTACGGAATAAGGTACTTTTTTACAGATACTCATGGGATAATTTTTGGTAAACCAAAACCGAGATACGGTGTTTTTGCCCCCGTGTTCACTGAATCAGGTGTTGCCGCTTTTGCAAGGGATTTTAGCTCTTCAAAACAGGTTTGGAGTTCCAAAGAGGGGTATCCTGGAGATTTTGATTACAGAGATTTTTATAGAGATATTGGATACGATCTCGATTACGATTATATAAAGCCATACATCTGCCCTGATGGTACAAGGGTATTTACTGGGATAAAATATCACAGAGTAACAGGGAACTCCGATTATAAAGAGTATTATGTGAGAGAACATGCGATGGCAAAAGTGGAGCAGCATGCTATCCATTTCTTGAAAGAAAGGGAGAAGCAGGTTTTGGAGATCATTCAGTATATAGATAGAAAACCTGTCATTGTATCTCCTTATGATGCTGAGCTTTTTGGACATTGGTGGTTTGAAGGTCCTGAGTTTTTATACAATGTTTTTAAGTATATGAATAAGAGTCATGTTATAAAACCTGTTACCCCAACAGAATATCTGAATGAATACAATACTAATCAGGTATTGGAGGTGAACCCATCTTCATGGGGAGATAAAGGGTATTATGGTGTGTGGCTTAATGAGGGGAATGAGTGGATCTATAAGCATTTGAAAGTGATTTCTGATAAGATGATCCAATATGCCACAGCTTATAAAGGTACAACGGATAATTTGAAAGAAAGGATACTAAATCAGATGGCGCGAGAACTTCTTTTGGCTCAGAGCAGCGACTGGGCATTTTTGATCACAACTCAAACTGCCACAGAGTATGCAAGTGTGAGGGAAAAAGAGCATATATACAATTTTCTAAAATTAGAGGCTATGTTAAATGGTGATGTAGATTACGATTATCTCACAAAATTAGAAAATAAAAATAGCATTTTCCAAGAGATAAATTTTAGAGTGTATGCCCTGTGATGGGCATGCACCTATTTATTGTATTTGCAGAAATTTTAGATATTGATTATTGTTCTATAATTTTATATAATAAAAACATTAAAAATTTGAACGGTGGCTTGTATGAGTTCTGATATTAATGTTTTAGTTGTAGATGATGAAGATTACATAAGAGATAGCGTTCGATTGATTTTAGAAGAAGAGAAGTATGGTTTTTTAGAGGCATCCGACGGATATCAAGCCCTTGAAATACTCGAAAAGAGAAGAGATGAAATAGACATAGTTATGACTGATATCAAAATGCCTGATATGGATGGCATTACTTTATTAAAAATTATCAAGGAGCGATATCCTGAAAAGATAGTAATAATCATTACAGGCTATCCAAGCTTAGAAACTGCAATTGAAACTTTGAAATTGGGTGCCGATGACTATATTACAAAACCCTTCAATGTAAATGATGTAAATGCAAAGCTTTCAAGGTCTCTCGAAGCAAAGAAACTGAAAAGGGAAGTTGCTTTACTTACTGATATTGTCTCTATTTATGAGTCAGCAAAGTTTTTGTCGTCTACACTTTCTCAGGAAGAGATATTGTTGGAGATAAATAAAAAATTGATAGGTGAATTTGGATTAGATGGTTTTTATATTAAATTATTCAACAGGAAAATCACATTTCAAAATGCTGATAGTGAGATTATAGATTACATAAATGAAGAGTTTTATGCGAAAAGGGCTCTTTTGATATTCAGTACAACTGGTGATTATGAATTTACTACAACAATGAACAATAGGGTTTATTCTGTTATCATATTCCCACTTTATGCTAAACATGGACTGTGGGGGATCTTTTCAGTTTACTATGATCCGAAGAAAAAGCTGACGAATATTAAAAAGCAGATGCTCAACATTTATGCTGGGCAGATCTCTATGGCACTTCAAAACTCTCTATCTTATATAGATCTATCAGATGGTTATATGCAAACAATCGTTTCCCTATCAAATGCTGTGGATGCAAAGGATAGCTATACGAGGGGTCATTCAGAAAATGTGAAAAAGTATAGTATGCTTATTGTGGAGGAAATAGGCTTTCCTGAGGAATTCGGGAAATATATGACCTATGCAGGATTATTACACGATATCGGGAAAATAGGTGTGGACACATACATAATCGTTAAACCTGATCGATTGAGCCCAGAAGAGTTTGAAGAGATGAGAAAGCATCCTATTTATGGGAAAGAGATATTAGAGCCGATCAAATTCTTAGGTGATGTTCCGTATTATGTGCTATTTCACCACGAAAAGGTTGATGGTAGTGGCTATCCTTATGGATTGACAGACAAAGAGATACCCATTGGGGCAAAAATTTTGTCTGTGGCTGATTCTTATGACGCTATGACCACCGATCGTAGTTATAGGCCAAGAAGAACAATTCAGCAGGCTATTGAAGAGCTTGATAGGTGCTCAGGTACTCAGTTTGACAAAGAGATCGTATCTGCCTTTAAGAGTGCTTTGAAGAGGAATAGATTGATATGAAATCTCTCTTCAAAGATGATATCATCACCTTAGGAAAAAAAGCCTTTGAAATCAAAAAAGATTATTACGGAGATAAAGTTTTTTATGTGAAGAATATTCACTTAAATTATACAAATATCTGTATAAATGGTTGTAAATTTTGTGCCTTTGCTAAGGATGAAAGTGATGCAGACGCCTATGAATACAGTATTGAATCGGTTATCAATTACTTAAAAGAGAGTGGAGAAGATTTTAAAGAGGTTCATATCGTTGGAGGACTTCATCCACATTACAAATTTGATTATTATATCGAAATGGTAAAAAGCATAAAAGCATCTTTTTCTAATGTATCGGTGAAAGCTTTCAGTGCTGTGGAGATAGATTATTTCACAAAAATCTCTGGTTTGAGTGTTGAACAGGTGCTTGTAAAGCTAAAAGATGCAGGTCTTGATATGATGCCGGGTGGGGGAGCTGAAATCTTTGCCTCAGATACAAGGAACCAAATTTGTCCTGAGAAGATATCAGCAGAAAGATGGCTTGAAATTATGGAAATTGCTCATAATCAGGGTATAAAAACGAATGCTACAATGCTCTACGGGCATGTTGAGTCTGTGGATGACATTGTTGATCATCTATTGAGACTTAGGAAGCTTCAGGAGAAAACAAAGGGGTTTAATGCTTTTATACCTTTATCTTTCCATCCAGAAAATACTTTTCTTAGCCATATCAAACCATCAACAGGTGTGGAAGATCTTAAGGTTATTGCCATTTCAAGGATTATCCTCGATAATATTCCTCACATCAAAGCTTATTGGGTGATGTTGGGGGAGAAGACTGCTCAGGTGGCTTTGTATTTCGGAGCAGACGATTTAGATGGGACAATTGTAAAAGAGAAAATAACTCACTCTGCAGGTGCCTCTTCAAAAGAGGGGCTTACCGAGAGTGAATTGATTTATATGATTAAGTCGGCAGGATTTATTCCTGTAGAAAGGGATTCTTTCTATAATGAAATTAAAGTGCACTAAAGAGATCGTATTTTTAAATCCAAGTGTAAATCTCAACAAGGTTGCGATTTTAATCGAAAATTATGGCGTCAAGGTGGGTAGAGCTAAAACTGCTGGGTGTTTGAAACCTCACGGAAGTAGGATTGTGTATAAGGATGAACAACAATACAATGTTTTCAGGTTCGATATTGTATCTGCTGTTCTTCCAGAAATTTTTTATAAGTTTGGTGATAATTTTCTTAATAGGTTTTATTACAAAAATTTTCTCAAGAAAAATAATATTACATCAGCCACTGAGTATCTCATTAAAAACAGATACCCATTGTCCGAACCAAAAGGTTCAAGTAATGAAGAGATGGTGGATATATCTCATTTACTAAATTCTAATAAGGTTGTGTTAACCTCATATATAACAGATAAGGAGATTGAAGGAATAAAATATAATAAAGTTGTTGCAGAGTATAAACTTTTCGATAACTTAGACAAGTATATAGGTAATGATTACGCAATAGTAAAGAATCAGGGTGTGTATATTGAATTTTTCATAAAAGATGAGTATATTTACTTTATAGCTGACAATTTTGATATGATTCAGCAGATTTTAGAAAAGACTTTTTTGAAGAATGTGAGGATAGAGTTTACGAATAGATACCGTATGCTAAGGAACGATTCTACAATGATTAAAAAAGTCAGGAAAAACCTATATCTTGTTAACGATTTCAGCTTTTTTGGTGTGTCGCTTAATCCGGGTAAAAAATGGGTGGAATCTCTGGGGGATTATATATGCGCAGGGAAGCTGTAGTAAAAGGGTATTTCTACCCTTCAAGCAGAGACAAGATTATCAAGATGTTTGGTGAGTGGAACTCACCAGCAGAGAATAGGTACAACAGTCTGATGGCCATAGTTCCCCATGCAGGGTATATTTACTCTGGGGAGATAGCCTTTAAAACATTGACTCAGATGGTTTTAAAAAAGAGAATTATACTGATGGGTCCCAACCACACTGGATTTGGGCAGAGAGTTTCCATTTATCCCGAAGGTTCTTGGGAGACACCTTTTGGGGATATCGAGATAGATGGTGACCTCGTGGGGGAACTCGTTGGAGCAGGGTTTAAAACTGATACATTGGCGCACATGAAGGAGCATTCTCTCGAAGTAATTTTGCCGATGATAAAATACCTTAAAAATGATTGTAAGATAGTCCCTATAACAATATCTTATCTGAGATACGACGAATGTGAAGTTGTGGCGGAGAAGATGTATGAGGTAATAAAACATTATGCTGATGATATTACCATTTTAGTCAGTTCAGATTTCAACCATTTTGAGGATGAAAATACAACCCATAAAAAGGATGAACTTGCCATTAAAGCTATATTGGAACTCAATCCAAAAGGTTTATATGATGTTGTTAAGGATAAAGATATTTCTATGTGTGGTGTGATACCTGCAACGATAGGTTTATTATTGGTGAAAAAGATGGGGGCAAGAGAAGCCAAACTTTTCATGCACAGAACAAGTGGTGCAGTGAGTGGTGATTACGATAGAGTTGTTGGTTATGCAGGTATATTGATAAACAAATAGTTTTTTAGAGGTGGGAGATGAAGATTAGAAAGGCAGTTTTTCCTGTTGCTGGGTTTGGTACAAGGATGTTGCCAGCCACAAAGGCTATCCCAAAGGAGATGATTACCCTTGTGGATAAGCCGTTGATTCAATATGCCGTTGAAGAGGCTGTGGAGGCTGGTATAGAGGAGATTATCTTTATCACAGGTAGGTTCAAAAGGGCTATCGAGGATCACTTCGACAAGTCGATCGAGCTTGAGATTGCTCTTAGAGAATCCAAAAAAGAAAGGGAATATGAAATCCTTTCAAAGATCAGTGATATGTGTGATTTTATCACTGTGAGGCAAAAGGAGCAGAAAGGGCTTGGGCATGCAATCTATTGTGCGAGGGATGTTTTGGGGCAGGACCCTTTTGTGGTGATTTTACCAGATGATATAATAAGTTATAAAGAGTCTGTGACAGGGCAGTTGATAAAAAAGTTTGAAGAGGTACAGTCTCCTGTACTTGCTATTACCGAAGTACCAACTACTGAAACCCACAAGTATGGGATAGTGGAGATCGAAGAAAAGATCGATGATAGATTTTTCAAGCTAAAAGGGATGGTGGAAAAACCGAAAAGTAATCCTCCTTCTAATTATGCGATCATCGGCAGATATGTGCTTACTTATGATGTATTGAAAGCAATTGGTGAGTGTGATATGAATTTAGGGGAGATTCAGCTTACCGATGCCATCATGAAAGTGACAAAACAGAAAGGTAGCTATGGGTACATCTACGATGGTTTAAGGTTCGATTGTGGGAATAAATTGGGTTATCTGGATGCCACACTGCATTTTGCCTTAAATAGAGAAGACTTGAAGGATGAATTTTTAAAGATTTTGAAAAAATACTGTTGAGGTTTGTATGGATGAGCTCTCCTCTTTTGAAAAGATAGTACTAATTCATGGACTTGGTGGAGAGGTGTCAAAACTGATGTCCAGAGTGGTAAAAGATATTTACGAACAGGGGCATTTTCCCCCTGTGGATATCAGTCTTAGGAACGATTCTGTGGTTGTATGGGTGGAATTAGCTGGTGTAAAAAGGGAAAATGTAAAAATATACCTATATGAGGACCTTCTTGTTATGGAAGGTATTGTAAGACCCCCAAAGGCTGATAATTACAATTTTTTGAGAGTGGAGAGGAATTCAAATCCATTTCGTAGAATTGTGAAACTTCCGGTGAAGGTAGATACCAAGAACATAGATGCTAAGTTTGAAAATGGGGTTTTTAGGATCGAGTTTAAGAGGATGCCCAAAGAGTTTGTATTGATCAAATTAACCGAAGATGGAGGACAATAGTGGAACAGCATATCGAAAATGAATTAACAATACCAGAAATCCTGCCATTACTTCCAGTACGAGACATAGTTGTTTTCCCTTATATGGTTGTACCGCTCTTTATCGGTAGGGAGTCGAGCATTGCTTCTGTGGATGAGGCATTGAATTCAAAAAGGATGATATTCCTTGCCACCCAAAAGGATGCCATGATGGAAGATCCAGGCGAGGATGATATATACAAAACTGGCGTTGTTGCGATGATTTTAAGAATGCTCAAGCTTCCCGATGGGAGGGTAAAGATCCTTGTTCAAGGATTAAAAAGAGGAGTGGTAGAAGAGATTGTACAGAAAGAACCATATTTTAGAGCTAAGATTAAGACATTGGATGAGGAGGAATCACCTTCCAGCGATCTGAAAGTTGAAGCATTGATTAGGTATGTAAAGGAGCAGTTGGCCAAGGCTGTCAATTTGGGTAAACCGATGCTACCCGATCTCTTGGCAGTAATAGATACTATCAATGTACCTGGTAAATTAGCCGATATCATAGCAGCAAACTTGGGTTTAAAAACTAATGAGGCTCAGGAGATCCTCGAGAAGTTTGATTTCGTAGATCGACTAAATAGAGTAAGCCAGTTTCTCACGAGGGAGATTTCGATCCTTGAGGTTCAAAATAAGATTCTCAACGATGCCAGAGGTGAAATAGATAAAAGTCAGAGGGAGTATTTCCTCAAAGAGCAGTTGAAGGCGATCCGAAAAGAATTGGGAGACGAGGACGACTTATCCAAAGAAGTAGAGGAGTTTGAAGAGAAACTTAAAAAACTTAAAATGCCAAAAGAGGTTAAAGAAGAGGCATCAAAACAGCTTAAAAGACTTTCAAGGATGCATTCCGACTCTGCAGAAGCTACAGTAGTTAGGACATTTTTAGAGTGGATTGTGGAATTACCTTGGGGTAAATATACAAAAGACAATTTAGATATCGAAAATGCTAAAAAAGTGCTTGAAGAGGATCACTTTGGTTTAGAAGAGGTAAAGGATAGAATCTTAGATTTCCTTGCGGTAAGAAAGCTAAATGCAAAGATGAAAAGCCCTATTATTTGCTTTGTGGGGCCTCCAGGTGTAGGCAAAACATCTTTGGGTAGATCTATTGCAAGAGCGATGGGCAGGAAATTTGTCCGCATCTCCTTGGGTGGTCTCAGAGATGAGGCTGAAATTAGAGGGCATAGAAGGACATACATCGGTGCTCTACCCGGTAAGATAATTCAGGGGCTTAGGAATGCTGGTAGTAGTAATCCAGTGTTTATGCTTGATGAGATAGATAAATTGGGTAGCGATTTCAGAGGAGATCCATCTTCTGCGTTGCTCGAGGTCCTTGATCCAGAGCAGAATAATGCCTTTGTGGATCACTATTTAGGGGTTCCTTATGATCTTTCAAAGGTGATGTTTATCACTACTGCAAACTATTTAGATCCGATACCACCAGCACTTAAAGATAGGATGGAGATTATACACATTCCTGGATACATAGAAGAGGAGAAGATTCAGATCGCTAAAAAATATCTTGTACCACGACAGATAGCGGAAAATGGTTTGAAAGAGCACCAATTAGAGATTAATGATAAGATCCTTTCATTTATAATTTCTGGATATACAAGGGAATCGGGTTTAAGAAATTTGGAGCGCCTCATTGGTACAATATGTAGAAAGGTGGCAAGAAGGGTTGCATCAGGAGAGGATAAGGTATTTAAAATTACGAAAAATAATGTTTTGAAGTATTTAGGACCTATCAAATACTACGAAGAGGATGAATTAAAAGAGAATGAGGTTGGTATCGTTACTGGACTTGCGTGGACACCTTATGGTGGTGATGTGCTGTTTATTGAATCTGCAAAGTACAAAGGGAAAGGGAATTTAGTACTAACTGGGCAGTTGGGTGATGTGATGAAGGAGTCTGCAAGGGCTGCTCTTACATTTGTAAGATCTATTGCAGAAAAGTATAATATCGAACCTAAACTATTTGAAGAGCATGATATACATCTACATGTTCCAGCAGGTGCAATTCCCAAAGATGGTCCGTCTGCCGGCATTACGATGGCTACAGCTATCTTTTCTCTGTTCAGTGGTAAAAAGGTGAGAAAAGATGTAGCGATGACGGGTGAGATCACTATTACAGGTAAAGTTTTACCAATTGGTGGTTTAAAGGAGAAACTCCTTGCTGCTAAAAGAATGGGAATAAAAACAGTTGTGATCCCAAAGAAAAATGAGAATGACATGATCAAACTACCAAAAGAGTTAAAGAAAGGTATTCATGTGATTCCCGTGGAAAGATTCGAGGAAGTTTTGAAGATTGCCATCGAAGATTTATGATAAATAGGTTCAGAGAAGGTATTAAGTACATACTGAATATAAATGCCCCTGCTCACAAGATAGCTTTGAGTAGTGGTTTGGGTATGGTTATCGGTTTTAGCCCTTATTTGGGGTTTCACACTCTACTTGCAACGGTTACGAGTATCGGGTTGAGATTGCCGATATATCCGCTGATGATAGGTGCATATATCACAAATCCCATCACAGTGCCTCCCATCTACGCATTTTTATATAAAGTTGGTACGATTTTAACCGATAGTAGTAAAAAGGATATAAATTGGAGTGTGCAGAGTTTTAGTGAATTGATGGTTTTAACTAAGTCGATCATTTGGCCGCTTTTTGTAGGCTGTCATGTGGTTGGACTTATTTTAGGTATAATAACATATTTTGTGGTTAAATACCTTTTGATAAAATACAGGGGTTACTAAAGATTATTATGGCTGAAATTATTGCTGTGGCAAGTGGAAAAGGTGGAGTTGGCAAAAGTTTTTTCGCTGCGAATTTGGCGATGTCGATAAAGAAAATAGATGATGCAGTTCTTCTTGTGGATGGGGATTTAGGTGGTGCAAATCTCCACAGTTTTGTGGGGTTAAAAGCACAGGGTAAGGGGATATACAACTTTTTAAAAGAGAATTTTAAAATGGAGGATGTAATCCTTGAGACCCCTGCCGAAGTCGATTTTATTGGTGGCTCCAGCGATGTATTAGGGATGGCTCATATAAACAATTTTGAAAAACTGAAGATACTCAATCATCTAAAAAGGTCGAATTACAGATATGTAGTTATGGATTTAGGAGCTGGTACAAGCTACAATATGATAGATTTTTTCAATTTTTCCGATAAAAAGGTTCTTATTATGAATAGCGAACCTACATCCATTGAGAATTCTTACGGATTTCTGAAAATTGCCCTCTATAGAAAAATTGAAAGACAGTTGTTTAAAGATCCTCGTCTCGAAAATATATGCGGGAAACTTAGAAGTAGGAGTATGAATTACCAGAAGGTAGATGATATCATAGAGGAACTCGAGAAGATCGATGATAAGTTAACAAAAGAGGTGCTGGATATTGTTGATAACTATAAGGTAGGACTTGTACTTAATATGCTTAAATTTAAGAAAGAACTCAACATATTCTACGGATTTGAAAATGTGGCTAAGAAATATTTACGAATTTCTGTTGAAAAATTGGGATTTTTGCCTTATGATTTATATGTGAGTGAGAGTTTAAAACGGCTCGAACCTTACTATTTGAACACAACTGATAGCAATAGAGAGTTTTTCGACGAAATAAGGGACTTAATTTTTAAAAAATTGTAGGGGTGTTTTATGGATTCTCAACAGGTTTATATTGAGGACTTAAAAGAGGTAAAAGACGAGGATTTACTTCAACTTGTTGGGTTTAAATTGGGAGATGAAGAGTATGCCATAGATGTATTAAAGATACAAGAGATCATAAGACTTGTGGAGATTACCTCAGTTCCCCGTACAGAGAACTATATTATGGGGGTTATGAATCTTAGGGGTAAGGTAATTCCTGTTGTGGATCTCAGGGTTAGATTTAATTTAGAAAAGTCCGATTTTGATAAAAAAACGAGGATCATTGTCGTAAGATTTGAAAAGGAGAATATAGGATTTGTTGTTGATGAAGTTACTCAGGTAGTTAGGATAAATAAGTCCCTTATAGAACCTACGCCACCTTTGGTGGGTTCGGTGGGGCAAGAATATATTTTAGGGATCTGTAAGTATAATGAAAGATTGATTATTCTACTTGACATAGATACATTGATCTATGAAGACAAAGGTTATGAGAGCGATCTGAAAAAGAGATTTAAGGGGACTAAGGGTGGTGGAACCCCTTCGGGTGAATCTTACAGAGAAAAAGAGATTATTATGCCTCAAGAGGTAGTACAGGAGGAGGTTGAACATTTTGCCGAAGAGACCAGCCATTTCGAGGAAAAGTTTGAAAAGACTGTATCAGAAGAACCTATAGAAGAGAAGGTTATTGAAGAACAAAAGACTGAAGTTGCTACTCCAACTGATGATATCGATGCTCTTATTGCAATGGAGCTTGCCAAAAGAGAAAAAGAGACAGAAGAGTTGATCAAGAAGAAAAAGTCTGCACCTGTTCAAGAGAGCATTGAAGATATACTAAACGATGCTGTGAAGCAGGCAGAAGAAAAGATCAATCATGATGCGGTGCATGTTGATCAGAGCGATCTGGATGCTCTGATTGCTATGGAGCTTGCCAAGAGAGAAAAAGAAACCGAAGAGATGATCCGTAGGAAGAAGGAAGCGGAAAAAAAAAATGATTTAGATGCTGTTGATGCAGAAAAGCCCCATTTTGTAGAGGTTGAGGAAGGTAGAGATACCAAGCAATCATCAACAAAAGAAAATTTAAGTATCGAAGTTGATTCTTTAGCTGAGATAAAGGAATTGGCGAGAAAGATCATTCATGGAGAGGCAAAGGATATATCCATCGATGTCAAAGGGGAGATCGGTGAGATTGTCAAACTTATTCTAAACACAAAAGAGAAGTTAGACAATATAGAAGATTCCTCGGAAAAAGTTCCAACTGTGGCAAAAAATTTAGAGTATATCAACGATACCACAGAAAAAGCTACGAATAATCTCCTTCAGTATTCTGATGAGTTGTCAAATATATATACCGAGCTCAGCGACGGATTCAGAGATGTGGAAAGGTATATAGAGTCAAAGGATATCTCTTCAGCTCAAAGGAAAATATCAGAATTGGAAAGGATTGTAGAAAAGGCTGAATCCTTGGGGTTTGAGATACTACAGGCCCTCGAATTTCAAGATATCACAGAACAGAAGATCAATAAAGTAATTAGAAACATAGAAGAGATAGGAGCGAGGTTGGGATCCATCTTGGGATATGTTGTGGCTAATTCTACAGATGAATCCAGCAGAGTTGCATCTCAAGATGAAATAGATAAACTTTTAAGTGATTTTGGATTGAATTAATTTTAAGTTATTTTTGTTGAAAAATTGTTGAAAAATTTTTTCAATTTGCTTTTTGATCTTTGAATAATTAATTTGTATTGTCTAAAAATATCTTTTTATCAATGTCTTATCGCGTAATTTGATTCTCACTTTAAAAGTTTGTCAAGTACTTTTTTGTCCACATCTTTTGTTGAAAACTTGTTGATTTTTTATATTAAGGTGGATTTAATTCATAAAAATGATAGAGTTATAGATGCTGACTAATTTTTAATCAAAAAAGATGTTTTATTTTTTCCTGAACTTTTTGATTCATACATGGCTTTATCGGCATTTTCAAGAACATCCATTAGGGTATCACCACTTTTTGGATAATTACTAACCCCTATGCTGAGGGTGATATTGAATTTTTTTTCATCTTTGGTGAAAAAAGACTTTAGTTCAAACTGTTTTCTTATCCGTTCGGCTACTTCTAAAGCACCGCTTAAATCTGTTTCCACAAGGCACACCACAAACTCATCCCCGCCGTATCTACCAGCAAAATCTGTTCTTCTGATATTGTTTTTTATGACTTCTGCAATGGAAACTATCACCATACTGCCATATTTGTGCCCATAGGTATCATTAATCAATTTAAGATTGTCGGAATCTATCATAAGCACAGAGAATGTTTTTAGATATCTTTGGGATCGGTAGAATTCCTCTTCAATTTTTTTCATGAATCCGCTCTGGTTTAGCAAACCTGTGAGATCATCGGTGGTTGATAATTCTGTAATTAGGTTATTTATCAAGGTATTAATCTTATTGTAGTTTGTAGAAATTATGAATATGAATGGTACAGATATTAAAAAGGTAATAAGTTGGGATTGCTGGGCTTGGAGTGCGAAAATTGTTGACAGTAATACTATTATAGAAAGATTTATCATTATTGATCTTTTGTTGAATATAATCATGGAGAAGATAAGAATTCCCAAAATAGTAAGGAAAACGATCAGATCACCTAAATTTTCATTCAACAACAGTAAAAAGATATTTTGAGAGTGTGATAGAATGTAGTAACTAAAAATCTTAATCCAGAATAGCCCATCTTCTATGGAAAATTTTATGATTATAAAAATAAGAAAAAAAAGCAATATAAGATAGTTGAGATTGCTGGGTTTCGTATCTAAAAATTTTATCGCTGATATACCGATAACAAAACTAAAAAGATACAGGGCTTCAATGATCTTGTAATGAAAAAGCCTGATTTTATCATTTATCATCTTGGTAATATTATAGCAGGATCGAAAATTTTATCAATAAAGAGTTGTTAATTTGATGTTTATCGAATAAATAAGAAAGGGGTGAAAATTCACCCCATATGATTAATTTTTATCTTTGTCTACTATCTTGCCCTTACCGAGCCAGCTCATCATACCTCTTAATTTTGCTCCTACTTGTTCGATTGGGTGGTTTTCATCGGCTCTTGTAAGAGCATTAAAAACAGGTCTACCAGCTTTATTTTCAAGCATCCATTCTTTCGCAAATTCTCCAGACTGGATCTGCCTTAATACCTCTCTCATGTTCTCTTTAACCTGTGGATCGATCACCACTGGTCCCCTTGTAAGATCACCATACTGGGCGGTGTTGCTAACGGAGTACCTCATGTTAGAAATTCCACCTTCATATAGGAGATCAACGATCAGTTTTACTTCATGCATGCACTCAAAATATGCCATTTCTGGAGCGTATCCTGCCTCTACAAGTGTTTCAAAGCCGTATTTGATAAGCTGTGTTAAACCTCCACACAATACAGCCTGCTCACCGAATAGGTCTGTTTCCGTTTCCTCTTTGAAATTGGTTTCAAGCACACCAGCTCTTGCACCACCAATTGCTGCAGCGTAAGATAATGCAACTTCCCTTGAATCACCGCTGTAATCCTGATGAACTGCGATGAGGCAGGGAACACCACCACCTTTTGTGTATTCTGCTCTTACAAGATGACCGGGACCTTTTGGAGCTATCATTATCACATTTACATTTTTTGGTGGGACGATCTGTCCAAAATGTATGTTAAATCCGTGGGCAAAGGCAAGATAAGTACCCTCTTTGATGTATGGAGCAATCTCTTCTCTGTAAAGATCACCCTGAATTTCGTCTGGAACGAGGATCATGATGACATCTGCCCATTTGGCTGCTTCAGATATCTCCATTACCTTTAATCCAGAATTTTCGGCCTTTTTCCATGATGCACCACCTTTCCTTACAGCTACTGCTACATCCACACCGCTATCTTTAAGGTTGTTTGAATGTCCATACCCCTGACTACCGTAACCTACTACGGCAACCTTTTTCTTTTTAATCAACTCCAAATTTGCGTCCTTTTCATAGTAAACTTTCATTTATTATTCCTCCTGGTTTTTTATATCCTGTTTTGTAAAGTCTGTGGTAGACTTGCTACCTCTTGCTATGGCAATTGTTCCGCTTCTTATTATCTCAATTATTCCATAGGGTTCGAGCACATTTATTAAAGCATCTAATTTACTCTGATCTCCAGTTATCTCTACTACAAGAGATTCCTTTGTAATGTCAACCACTTTTCCTCTAAAGGTTTCTATGATGCTTAGGATATCAGGGCGGGTTCGCTGTGTGGCATGCACCTTCAAAAGTGCAAGCTCCCTTTCGATGTGATCGACCTGTGTCACATCTCTAACTTTTATAGTGTTTACAAGCTTTCTTAGTTGTTTGATTATCTGCTCTATGATATGATCATCACCCCTCGTGACGATCGTCATAATGGAGATATCTTCATTTTCTGTGGCATTTACTGAGAGACTTTCTATATTGTAGCCTCTTCCACTGAAAAGCCCTGCAATCCTTGCTAATACACCAAATTTATTTTCTACCAATACTGAAATTATATGTCTCATGGCTACTTCTCCCCGTATATCATTTCATTTAAAGCAGCACCAGCTGGAACCATAGGATAAACATTCTCCTCTCTATCAACCAAAAAGTCGAAAAGAACAGGCTTATCCTTTATTTTTAGTGATTCTCTCAATACAGGTTCTACATCTGAAGGGTTGGCTACTTGAAAACCAAGGCATCCGTAAGCATCAGCCAATTTTACAAAATCGGGTTGACATTCGAGACATGAATAGGAGTATCTTTTGTTGTAAAAGAGATGCTGCCATTGTCTGATCATTCCAAGGAATTTATTGTTTAAGATGGCAACTTTTACACCAACCCTATACTGAACTGCAGTACACAACTCCTGCATATTCATCAGGAAACTACCATCGCCAGCAATGTCGAATACCTCTTTGTGGGGATTTCCCAATTTTGCACCTATTGCAGCAGGAAAACCAAACCCCATGGTTCCAAGTCCACCGGAGGTGATAAGCTGACGGGGATCTTTAAATTTATAAAATTGTGCCGCCCACATCTGATTTTGACCAACCTCTGTAGTTATTATCGCATCGCCATTCGTTACTTCGTATATCTTTTCTACCACGAATTGAGGTTTTATGATTTTGTCGGAGTATTTGTACGAAAATGGCCTTTCATTGTTCCAATATTCTATCTTTTTGAGCCAATCTTCTCTGTCGGCTCTTGCTTTTTCCCAATTGAAGTCCTTAATATAGTTTAAGATCTGCTTTAAGACTGTTTTGCAATCTCCAACTATTGGGATGTCTACCTTTACATTTTTATCTATTGAAGTTGGGTCTATATCTATTTGAGCCTTTTTGGCTTTTGGCGCGTAAGCATCGAGTCTGCCGGTTGTTCTATCAGAAAATCTTGTACCTATGGCAAGTATGAAATCTGCTTCGGTAAGGGCCATATTTGACGCGTAGTTCCCATGCATACCTGCCCAGCCTACCCAATTTTTGTGGGGATTAGGGAAGGCACCAATACCCATAAATGATGAAACTACAGGTAAATTTATCGTCTCTACAAACTTTAAAAGCTCTTCGTGGGCATTGCTCCATTTTACACCACCACCGATAAGGATAACTGGGGCTTTTGCGCTTTCGAGCATCTTTAGCATCTTTTTTATCTGCATCGGATGCCCTTCGTAGGTTGGGTTGTATCCAACGAGCTTTATGTCAGTTGAGCATAGATTTTTTGACTTGGCAGCAATGACATCTTTGGGGAGATCTACGAGCACAGGTCCTGGCCTACCTGTTTTTGCCAAATAAAATGCTTCTGCGATTGTGGGTGCTAAATCATCTACATTTTTTACAAGATAGCTGTGCTTAACAATTGGTCTTGTGATACCAACGATATCTGCTTCTTGAAAAGCATCGCCACCGATCAGATTTGTGGAAACCTGACCTGTGAAGACAACGAGGGGTACAGAGTCGAGATATGCTGTAGCAATCCCTGTTACAAGGTTTGTGGCTCCTGGACCACTTGTACCGAAACACACCCCCACTTTACCTGTAGATCTTGCATAACCATCCGCTGCGTGGATACCGCCTTGTTCGTGTCGAGGTAAGACATGTAGAATATCAGAATCAAAAAGTCTATCGTAAATATGTAGTAATACTCCGCCTGGATAACCGAAGATCAATTCTACACCATGCTTTTTCAAACATTCAACCACAATTTCTGCACCTGTTTTGCTCATATTTACCCCACTTTTTGTTAAATGTGACTTAAAATTGTTTAATAATATATCATATATGTTTGTAAATTTCAAGTGTTACTAATTAAATTTATCTTGAGAAAATAAAATATTTTGTAATATATTGATAAAAAACGATTATATTGTTTCTTGATAGTGCTATTGAATTATTTTTAAAAATGTCGTAAATTTAAATTATGGATATCATAGAAAAGATTGAGATACTTTCAGATGCTGCCAAATACGATGTATCTTGTTCCAGCAGCGGAAGTAGAAGGGAGACTCCTCCTGGTGGTGTGGGTAATGGAGCAATGTCGGGGATATGCCATACATGGTCTGCCGATGGTAGATGTGTCTCTTTGCTTAAGATTTTGATGACTAATATATGCATTTACGATTGTGCATACTGCTACAATAGAAGATCCAACGATATAAAAAGAGCTATATTTACCCCTCGGGAAATTGCAGATCTCACCATCGAATTTTATAGGAGAAATTATATCGAAGGGCTTTTTTTAAGCTCTGGTATAGTGAAATCTCCTGATTACACAATGGAACTTCTTCTCAAAACAGCAGAAATACTCAGAAATGAGTATAGATATGGTGGGTATCTCCACATAAAGATTATCCCTGGAGCATCTGATATATTGATAAAAAAAGTGACAAAGTTGGCAGATAGGGTGAGTGCAAACATAGAGTTGCCCACTGAGCAGAGTTTGAAATCCCTTGCTCCTGAGAAAAATAGGAAATTGATCGATAAATCTTTTTTGGTGGTGGATGAGTTGAATAGATATTTTGAAAAACGGAATTCTACCTCTACTCAACTAATAATAGGTGCTACGCCTGAAACAGATAAAACGATTATAAAGCAAACTGAAATGTATTACCGTAAGAGATTGCTTTCAAGGGTTTACTATTCGGCTTATATCCCTGTGAACAGTAATTTACCAATGAAGGTATCAGAACCACCTTTATTGAGAGAGCATAGGTTGTATCAGGCAGATTTTCTACTAAGATTTTATAAATTTCAAAGCGATGAACTGTTTAACAAAAGGGAGAACTTGGATGAGGTGTTGGACCCAAAACTCAGATGGGCTCTCGATAATATCGACCTTTTTCCATTGGATATAAATAAAGCTGATTATATGCAACTAATCAGGGTGCCTGGTATAGGTCCAAAATCGGCGAAAAAGATTATTCATGCACGAAAGTTTGGTTATTTAGACTGGGAGCATCTCAAAAAGATGGGGATACCCCTTAAAAAAGCTCAGTACTTCATAATTTTGAATGGAAAAACTATAAAAAAGACACCTCAGGAACTTATTGAAAGGGAGATTTTGAAGTTTCACAGAGAGCATTCGCCATTAGTTCAATTGCTTGGTATTGAATAATGTATCAAGTTGTCTACGATGGTACTTTTGATGGATTTTTGACTGTATATGCTCATTATAGAGAAGGATTAGAGATAGAGAGTATCGTCAATAAGAGAATTAATCCTACCTATCAACCATCTATTTTTTCGATGGAGATAGAGGCTGATGATAGTAAAGCTGTACAGACAATAAACATTATCAAAAGTAAATGTGCAGAACTATTCCAGAAAGTGTACTTTGCTTATCTCTGTGATAGTTTCAATATCGAACTTACCATTTTTAGGTATATCGATCTTGAGGGTGGTTGGGAAGATTTAAGAAACGATATTGTGATTGAGATTGAAAAGAGAATTCACAATCTTTTTTCTGAAAGGCACAAGCTTTTCGGTTTTTTGAGATTTTCTGAACTGGAAGATGGAACATTTGTAGCATTTATTTCACCCAAAAATAATCTTCTGCCCATAATTGGTGGTCATTTTAGGAAGAGGTTTGGAAATCAAAAATGGATAATTGTAGATAAGATCAGAAAAAATCTACTTTTTTACGATGGGAACTCCCTTACTTTTGGAGAACTTGAAGGGATGGATGAATTAAGATACTCTGACAAAGAGATGCTTATTAGGCAAAGCTGGAAAAAGTTTTTCGACAGTATTGCAATAAAGGAGAGGATAAGTTATGAAAGACAGAGGAACAAGGTCCCTTTATGGGTGAGGGAAAATATGGTGGAGTTTGATCAGAGCTCCTGAATGGTTTTATTGTGTTAGATATTCTCGGTACCGATTGAGCAATTTTGATAGTTCTATGAGATTTAGTTCTGGTGTTCGATGCTCAATGAATCGAGCACCTGAATAGTTTTATTGTGTTAGTTAGTCTCGGTACCGTTTGAGCAATCTCGACAGTTCTATATGATTTAATTCAGGTGCTCGATGAACCAAGCACCTGTATGAGTTTATTATATTATTGGTTTCTGAATAATGCATACAATCTTTACAGTTCCATGTGGTTTATTCAGGTGCTCGATGAACTTCTTGAAATCTTGCTACTCTTAGTATATGGTGTTGTATGATAAAGTTTCTTTTAATTTTTCAGGAATCGCTTAAATCTGTACTATCCTATAGACTCAGAAGTTTTCTTTCTGTGATGAGTATTGCCTTAGGTATTGTTGGTGTCACTGTTGTGGTGGGTGCTGTAAATGGTGCCTATCAAAAGGCAGGGCAGATTTTGGCAATGTTCGGTCCTGACTCTGTGCTTGTTTTCGGAGGAACCCAAAAAAATCAGGCTACAGGCTTTAGGACAAAGACTCTTACTTTTGACGATCTTTATGCCGTAAGAGATGCCTTTCCTACCGCTTATATTTTAGTTCCAATGAGTGCGAGGAATGATATCAAGGTGAGCTACAAAGGTAATCATGTAAGAACTTTTGTGGCTGGGTCTACGGAAGGGTACAGTAAATCGTGGAGTTGGGATGTATACGAAGGTTCTGATTTTACCAAAGAGGATGTGGATAAGGCTGTGAGGAAATGTTTGCTTGGCAGCTATGTCAGGGATCAGCTTTTCATCAATGAGGACCCGATAGGTAAATATATATACATCAATGATTTTGCCTGTCAGGTGTCAGGTGTGCTGGAGGAGAGGGGAATATCGAATTTTGGTGTAAATATAAACGACAGGGTAATCATACCTATAACTGTTTTGAGTAAATTTATTACAAAAGAATATAAGTATATCACAGCTATGCGGATAAGATTTGAAGATGTGGAAAATCTCAACAACAGAATTGAGGAATTAAGGCAGTTTTTAAGATATAGGCATAATTTGGGTGATGGAAAAGAGGATGATTTTTCGATTGTGGGGCCTGGGGATATTTTAAAGTTTTTTGTGGCGATAGGTGGTGCTTTGATAGCATTCCTTACAATTATTACCCTTATCACTGTTTCTGTGGGTGGGTTTGTGATGGCTAACCTATTTCTGATTTCGGTAACGGAAAGGATCAAAGAGATAGGTATTAGAAGAGCGTTAGGAGCGACAAAAAGGGATATATTTTTGCAGTTTATATTCGAATTTTTCATTATTACTCTTATGGGGGCAATTGTAGGATTTTTAATAGGGTCGCTGATGGCGAAGATCATTTCCAGTTTCAAGGTGTTTGATGTGGTTATCTCTCTAAATATCTTCTTCATATCGATAGTTATTTCTGGATTTTTAGCCCTCATCTTTGGTGTGGCACCTGCTAAAAAGGCATCGGAAGTTAATCCTATTATGGCGATTAGGAGTTGATTTTGAAAAGATTGATGGTGTATCTTCGAATTGTTCACGGTGTGTTTAGTTCATTCAAGGTGAGAACTGCCTTGGCAGTTTTCGGTGTACTATTGGGGGCATTATCCCTTGTGCTGGTCAATAATATATCTCAATCCCTTAAAACTAAGGTGGAATTGGAGGTAAAAAAGTTCGGTGAAAATACCATTACAGTATCTGCAGGTAGATTGTCGAGACATGGCAAGGGTGGTTTTTTTGAAAAAGCTAAAACGATGAAATTAAGAGATGCCGAGATGATAAAAAGTAATGTTTCTGGGGTTCTTCTCGTTTCACCCTATATGAAAAGGGGTGGTGTTTTGAGGTATAGGTTAAACAATGTTAGTTCATCGATTTTGGGTGTGTATGATAATTATTTCAGTTTGAAAAAGTTAAACACAACTGAAGGGGGATTTTTTCAAGGACAGGATGTAGAGCAGATGAACAAGGTTTGTGTATTAGGTAGTGAAGTTAAAGAGAAACTCTTTGGCAAAGAGGAGGCAGTTGGGAAGACAGTTTTGATATACAGAGCACCTTTCAAGGTTGTAGGTGTTTTAGAGCAGAAGGGTTCTGATTTAAATGGCACAAATTTGGATGATATGGTGTATATACCACTTACAACATTTATGAGAAGAGCTACAAATGTGGACTTTATAGATGGGATGGAAGTTGTGATTGATGATTGGAACAACTTTGAGAATATAAAAAGTAATATCACAAAGATATTACGAGAAAATCACAAACTTTATGGTGACGCTAAGGATGATTTTACGATTATAAATCCAGTGGATGCACTTCAAATACAGAATCAAACGGTGGGAATAGTGAGGTTTTTAGGGCTTATAACTGCTGGAATTTCTTATCTCATTGGAGGTCTTGGTATATTTTCGATCATGATCCTTTCGGTGAGTCTCAGGAGGACAGAGGTCGGCATCAGAAGAGCAGTGGGGGCAAGAAAAAGGGATATTTTCAGACAATTTCTTTTGGAATCGGGGATTGTGGGGCTTATAGGAAGTGTAATTGGTATCATTTTGGGTGTAGTTATAAGCATAATTGTTTTCAAAGTTGCGGAACTGCCGGTGGTTATTTCTCTGATGGGGCTTATTATTTCTACACTTATGTCTTTTTTTGTGGGGATGATATCAGGGATCTATCCCGCTTATACAGCTTCTAAGACAGATCCCATAAATGCTCTGAGGAGTTTATAAACACCAGTAGAGTATATCTTCTTTTGGTTGATCTGAAAAGACCCCTTTTACATCGATGATAACCGGTCTATTTGGCATCAGTTTTTTGATATTGTCGATTCCCATTTCCAAAAACTCTCTGTGCTTTACGGCTACTATTACCGCGTCGTAGGGTTTGAATTGTTCATAATTCTCAATAAGTTCTAAATTGTACTCATGCATTACCTCATCTTTATAAGCCTTCGGGTCGTAAAGAAATGTTTGTATGCCAAACTCCTTTAATTCTTTAATGATATCCACCACCTTTGTGTTTCTTATATCACTGATATTCTCTTTGAAGGTAAGTCCCATGATGAGCACTTTTGAGTCTTTTACAGCTTTGCCAGCTTTTATAAGTTTTTTTACAGTTTTTTCAGCTACAAATTTCCCCATATTATCGTTTATTCGCCTTCCTGATAGGATTACTTCGGGATGATGCCCAAGCGCTTGAGCTTTAAATGTGAGATAGTAAGGATCCACACCTATGCAATGCCCACCCACAAGCCCAGGTTCAAACTTTAGAAAGTTCCATTTTGTGGAGGCTGCATCTAAAACATCTTTTGTAGATATACCGATTTTGTCGAAGATGAGTGCAAGTTCATTCATGAGTGCAATGTTTATATCCCTTTGGGTATTTTCGATGACTTTTGCAGCTTCTGCTACCTTAATCGATGGTGCTTTGTGTATTCCTGCGGTGATTACCTCTCCGTATAATGCAGATAAAAATTCTAATGTTTCTGGGGTATCTCCTGACACTACTTTTAGAATCTTATCTATTGTGTGAAGCTTATCTCCTGGATTAACTCTCTCAGGAGAATAGCCTACATTAAAATCTTTTTTCCACTTAAGCCTACTTTCCTTTTCGAGAACAGGGATACACTCCTCTTCTGTAAGTCCGGGATAAACAGTGGACTCATACACAACGATAGAACCTTTTTTCATATATCTTCCAACAGTTTTGCTTGCAGATAACACAGGTCTTAGATCAGGGATATTATACTGATCCACAGGGGTCGGAACGGTAACAATGATGACCTTTGCTTTTGAAATCGCTTCGGGGTTGTCGGTAAAATCTATCTTACATTTTTTAAGAGTATCTGTATCTACCTCTTTTGTTCTGTCGTAACCGTTTTTTAGTTCATCTATTCGTGTTTTATTTATGTCAAAACCTATTACATTGTATTTTCTGTCAAATACTTCGGCAAGGGGCAAACCAACATAACCCAATCCGATTATAGCAATGTAATTATCTGCACCTTTAAAAAAAGACTCAATCTTATACATACCTACCTCAACCATTTATTATTCTAATTATTAAAGCCACGATTACACCTGTAATGATACCATCAATGAATGCCCAGATGATCCCTTTCATGATCCCCTTCAGGTTATCTGGGTCGAAACCTTTGTAAACAGTTTTAATTAAATGTACAAAGTTTATCAACCGATTTTTTTTATAAAGTAGCACAATTATGAGAAAAATAAATGAATTTATAAATCCGAAAGAGAGGATAAGTTTATTATAAAAATCTAATTGCATCTGCCAAGATAATCCAGCATTTTTTTGTAATATCTGTATGAATCCTCTTTTGTGCATCCATGCTTGCCAAGCTGGGCATCAGTTTTGTTTGTGCCGTGAAAATCGCTACCGATGCTGATTAAAAAGTCGAACTTTTCTGCGATAGAAAGGTATTTTTGGGCATCTTTAGATGAGTGAAGTGAGCAAAATGCTTCGATACCATCGACACCTATCTCTTTCATTCTGCTAAAGAATTCAAGTTCATTCTCAAGAGTGAGGGTGATGGGGTGTGCTATGATACTGATGCCACCTGATGATTTTATAAGGGAGACGGAGTCTTCGATGGATAATCTTTTTTTAGGAGCATACAGGGGCTTCCCTTTGCCTAAGTATTTCTCAAAAGCCTCATCGATGCTTTTTACTAAGCCCTCTCTTACCATAAATTTTGCTATGTGGGGTCTACCTAATTCTCCATAGTTTTCATCTGTGATATCTCGAGGTCTTACCTCTTTACCCAGAAGATTAGTGAGATTTTTTAAGAGGATTTCGTTTCTCTCTCTTCTGTACTGTTGGAGCTTAAGAAGAGTTTCTTTGAGATTTTTGTCGTTGTGATTCACGAATAGTCCAACGAGATGAAAAGTGCCATTATCCCAGTCGACACTAATCTCCAATCCAGAAACTTTGTGTATATTAGAAGGTGTATTCAAAAATGGTTCAATACCATCAATGGTATCGTGATCTGTAAGGGCAAGAACCTCTATACCAATTTCTTCTGCATTTTTTATGAGCTCTTCTAATGTCAAAGTGCCATCCGAATATCTCGAATGACAGTGGAGATCCACCATTATTTTTCTCCTTGATTATAAATTTTTTTTAAATATAATAAGTTTCATGGGTAGTATACAGTTTACACTATATAAAATTTTTGTCAATGCCATAGGCTTGGGTGTTTCTGCTTTCATTTTTAAGCATGTTAGGGTCGAATCCTTTTGGGCTTTGCTCGTGGCGGGGTTGGTTTTGTCGATAATGAATGTGTTTGTTAAACCTTTTCTTGTACTCATCACACTACCTTTTCATGTTTTGACATTAGGGTTATTTTATTTCGTGATAAATGCTATTATAATTCTTCTGGTTTCCGCTTTAGTAGAAGGTTTTTTTGTAGATGGATTGTGGACCGCAATTGGTGTGAGCCTCATTGTGAGTGTGATAAATCTATTTTTTGATATGTTTTACGGTAAACCAAAGATAAGTGTGAAGATAAGCAGGTTTTAACTTATGGGAATAGATGCAAAAGAGATCAAAGATGATTTGGATAGGTTTGATAATTTGATAAAAATGATAAACTTCGACTATGAGAGGTTTTTCGCTCGAGTTTTGAAGCATCCACCCATTGTATACGAAAGGGAAGCGAACAAGATCATAGCAAAATACAATCTCAATCAGATCACAAATACCACATTGAGATTCAGATTCAACAATTTAGTTGCAAAATATCTAACATTCAAAGACAAATGGAACAAGAAGATGCTCGAATTTGAAGGTGTTAAGAAAAATGTTGCCGAAATTAAGAAAACATTTGATGAGATCCTAAATGTTGAAGATAATAAACCATTTTTTGCTGAACAGTTGGATAAATTGCCTAAAAATATCAACAGAGAAAAGATAGAATCCCTCATTATGTCAAAAATAGATGAATACAAGCAGAAAGGTTTTACCGAAATAGATGTGAAGATCGATATTGAAGATGGTAAACCGAAATTAAGGATAAGGCCAGTGAAATGAGATACTACAAAATTCAATTTTACGATGCTAAAAAAGAGATATTTACATTGAAGGCGAAATCTGTATCCCCCACTTCGTTTTTGGGATTGATAGAGATATCTGAAATTATTCACAAAGAGGAGTCAAACTTACTTATAACTCCAGATGATGATAAAAGTAGATTAGAATTCAAAAATGTTTCAAAAACATACATACCGATTGGACACATTATTAGAATCGACGAAATTGTGGAGGAGGAAGAGAAACCTCTTCTAAGAATAGTAAAAGATAAAGATGAATAAACTCTCGAAGTATATCTTAAAAGAGATATTTCCAATTTTTCTGCTATCGAATCTATTTTTTGTTTTCATACTACTCCTCGATAAGGTTGTGGACCTGACTGATCTAATATTTTCCAAAAATGTACCATCGATAATTATCATAGAAACTTTTATTTTCTATTTAACATCATTTTTGATGGTGACGATCCCAACATCGGCCCTTTTAGCTGTGATGACAGCACATAATAGATTATCCTCTGATGCAGAACTTGTAGTGATGAAGTCTTTGGGGTTATCCCCTTTTAATTTGTTGAAACCAACACTTTTTTTTGGGATTGTTGCTACTATTATTGCATTTCTGACATCATTTTATCTTTTACCTTATGGAAATAAGCTGGCTATTTATAATTTAAAGAGGGTCTTGGATTATGTTTCTCTGAATGATATAAGGGAGAATGAGTTTTATAAAGAGATACCAGGGATCACGATCTATGTAAAAAAGAAGCTCAATGAAGATGAATTCTCCCAGATAACCATCATAGATGAGAAAGGTGGAAACCTTATCACTGCATCTGCTGCAAAAGGGGAACAAAAATATGGTGCTGTGGTGTTTGACCTCAAAAAAGGTTCTATCATACAGGGTAAAGGTGATAAGTATGCTAAAATAGATTTCGATAGGTTCTATTTTGTGTACAATGTGGAGTCGAATTTGAATAGGGATATAAAATCAGAGAGATTCATGTTTATGGATGAGCTTTTGAGTAAGTTGAATGAGGGGAAAATATACAAGTTTGAGCTTTCAAAAAGGATTGCTTTACCCTTTTCCACAATAATAATGGCTATTTTAGGGTTAAACATGGGGGTATTTTTTCATAGGGCAAATAGATCTATAAATTGGATTATTGCATTGGGAGTGATTTTTTCTTACAATATGATTATGTTTATGTCAGAAAATCTCATTGTGAAGATCGATCCATACTTTGCTCCTTGGATAGCGAATATAATTTTTGCTTTTTTGGCATTTGTTAGGATAAGTAGGGTACTAAAATGAATAGGTTTCAGTTTTATTTTTCTAAGATTTTGTTAAAAAATTTCATAATTGTACAATCATTTGTATATATTATTTACATGTTTTTTATGTTTTTTACTCAGTCCAAGTTTATTTCCCGATATGGTGCATCCTTCAAAGATATATTGATCTACGATATCATCAAATCACCTGTTTTCATATCCCAAACTTTACCGGTAAGTTTTATCGTAGCTGTTGTGTTGACATTCATAATTCTGATAAGAACAAGTGAAATCACTGCGTATGTGAGTATTGGCGGAAGTCTTTTGTCACTTTTAAAGGTTATCATCGGTTTTGCTATTTGTGTATCCATTATTCTTTTTTTTCTTACAGAATTTGTCGTTCCAAAAACTCAGATAAAGAGCAACGACTACAAAGCAAAGTACATAGAAAAAAGGGAAGAGGTGAGGGTGACATCATTGTACAACCTTTGGTTTAAGGATAAAAATACCTTTATAAATATCGGTACAATAGATATTATTAACAAAAAGCTCTTCGATGTGAGGTTTATAGATATTTCTGATGATGGGGGGATTGCTTCTGTAAAGTATATATCTCAAGCTGATTATGTGGAGGGGAAAAAATGGTTGTTGAAAGATTATAAAGAGGTAGATACATCTGATGTGCCGAAGATCATGAAGATGTCTTCTAATATAACAATGGATAACGACCTTTTTACAAGGGTAGTGGATGTAACAATATCTTCATCACCAAAAGAACTTACTTTTTCCCAACTAAAGAGAGTTGTTAAGTTTTACAGGTCAAAGGGTTTAAGTTATACGAAGCATATGGGGTATTTCTACAATAAGGTTGCCAATATCTTAAATGTAGTTCTTTTGGTATTTGTGATTTTGCCTTTTTTAATTGATCTTTCGAGGAGTTTTTCTTATGTAAGGGCTGCAAGTAATGGGATTTTGATAATATTTTCGTTTTTTATTCTGCAATCTACTTTTTTCTCGTTGGGTAAATCTGGGATTTTGCCGCCATTTTGGTCTAATTTTTTAGTTTATTTGATATTTTTAATTGTAGGTATATACGGATACTATTCAAAAAGGAAACTCTTTTATCTTACCTAAAGAGGGATGGATATACCATCCCAACCGATTTGATTAATCCCTTACAACGAAAACTGACTTTTTGGATCTTCTTACAACTTTTTCTGTAGTGCTTCCGAAGAATACATCTTCAAAGAATGTTTTTGTGTGAGATGCAATGACTATGAGATCCACGCCAAATTCCTCTTCTGCTTTTAATATTTCGTTATAAGCCACACCCTCTTTTACACAGGTGGTTATCTTGATATTAGGTTTGGAGTATTTTGATATCTGCTTGTTAAAACTTTCCTCAATATCTTTCATCGTTGCTTCGTTTAATTCTTTGATTACTTCTTCGGATAGGTACTGTTCGATTATTGCTACATCTACCATTTTTACATGAAGAAGTATGATCTCAGCATTGAATGCCTCGGCAATATCCACAGCTTTTTTCAAGGCTTTGTCTGATGCTTCTGAGAAATCTGTTGGAACTAATATTTTGTTTACATTAAACATATTTTCCTCCTACGTTTTTTTATGATATATATTGCAATAACGATAACTAATGGAGTATAAG
>CAZFHX010000025.1:0-35270 GCA_964519265.1 uncultured Deferribacterales bacterium | reverse complement strand
TAAAAAACAACATTTTATAGAACCTCTGACCTGTTAAAATTTATAGTTGACTCCTACTTTTGTTGTTTAAATTCTATTTAATTTGAGTTAAAAGTCAAGATTAAATTAAGTAACAAACACAGACCAAACTAAAATCATTTTTTAGCAATTTATTACGAAACGAACATTGTTAACAAAGTTTGACCATATTAAACAAAACAAAGCAAACAAAAAAATCATCTATTCCCTTTGACATATTTTTTTTCCATGTTATAATTATAATTATGGAGAAAGAGAAGTTTGATTATTACGCAAACCTGCTGGAGTTGGGTTATAATTTCTCTTTGGAAGATGCTAAAAAGAGCTATTTTAGGCTCGTAAAGGAGTATCATCCCGACCGATTTGCCCACCACGGCGAAGAGGCGTACAAGAACGCACTCTCCAAGTTCCAAGAGATAAAAGAGGCTTACGAATATATTACAACCAACTACCACAATCTATACCAAAAAAAAGATTCCACCCTTTCATACAAAGAAGAGAAAGACTTAGAATCCTACTACCTCAGCGCCCTACACTACTTCAAAAAAGGTGATATCAATTCCGCCCTCAACTGCTTTTTAATATGCCATAGAAGACAGGATAACAACCCCAAATTTATCAGAGGAATCATACGGTGCCTCTTTACAAAGGAGAGGAGATTAGTTGAAGCTTTAGAGTATTGCCATAAGTTAATCAATTTAGAACCTGTAAAAAGCGAAAACTACTACCTCATTGGAAAATGTTACTATCTACTAAAAGATAACACCAAAGCCCTGCAGTATTTGAAGAAGGCAAAAGAGATGGATTACAACTTTGAAGATATATATACACTCCTCGACGAATTAGAACCGAAATCTTTTGTAAAAAAATTGTTAACAAAATTTAAAAAAACTTGATTATAAATCATTTTTAGTTGTAAATTTTTAAAATAAAGTTATAATCTTTTGTATGAACAATCAAATACTAAACCAAAACATCGCCGTAATAGACTTAGGTAGCAACAGTCTCCGCATGCAGATCGTAAGCGTTTTTGAAAAAAGCTACAAAGTGATCTGCGAATACAAAGAGATCGTCCGTATCGGGGATGACCTTTTCATAAACGGCAAACTCACCAAAAGTTCCATCGATAAAATCAATAAATCTTTTTCAGAGATCAGAACTCTACTCGACTCATACAAAGTGGTCCATTATAGAGCTGTAGCCACAGCCACCCTGAGGTCTGCTCCGAACGGTCAAAAGATAGTTGAAGATATCCAAAAAAAACACAATATCAACATCGAAATCATAGATGGAGAAGAGGAGGCAAGGCTATCTTTTTTAGGGGTAAAGAGCTGCTTTAATCTTCAAAAATACAATTCTCTTATCACCGATATCGGCGGAGGTAGTTCAGAGTTTGTCATATCTGAGAAAGGGGAGATCAAACATATTCTCACAAAAAAGTTAGGTGGAGCAAGGATAAAGCACAATTTTTTGAAGAATGATCCCCCATCATTCGAAGAGATCGAAACCTTAAAACATTTTTTAAGAAAAGAGTTGGCCGACATCTTCGATTACGATATAGATGTGATCATATGTACAGGTGGCACAGCAAACAACCTTTCAACCATATCTTATATAAGAGAGAAAAAGGATTACTCCTCTCAGATCAAATATACAACCCGCGATTTTTTAAGAAGCTTTATCAACGAAATCAAACGAAAAAAATCCTCCACCATCGCCAGGATCAAAGGTGTTGAGGAGAAAAGAGCAGACATTCTACTCCCCATCGCAATACAGATCGATCAGATCCTCGAATTTACAGAGCGATCAGGTTTTTACACCTTTGCTGGAGGACTGAGAACAGGTCTCATAATAAACACACTAAACCAATTCGGCATACACCTACCCTTTCAAACCCTTGAGATCGATGTCAACCACGCCCGACTAATTGAAATTGGGAACAAGTTCCATTTCAACGAAGAGCATGCACTCCAGGTAGCAAAACTTTCACAGATCATTTTTGACAAACTTTACGGCATATTAGGGCTACAAAAGGAGCATTGGGAGCTTCTAAACGCCGCAGCAATTCTCCACGATATAGGAAACTTCATTTCTCTGTCCAAACATCATCTTCACACAGAATACCTCATTATGAACACGGATCTGACGGGATTTAATACCTACGAAAGAAACATCATAAGCCAAATAGCAAGGTACCACAGAAAAAGGTTCCCCAAAAAGTCTGACAAGTTATATACATTACTAAATAAGAAAGATATCGATATTGCATTAAAATTAGCGGCAATCCTAAGAGTAGCCGATGCCCTCGATAGAACCCAGAAAAGCAAAGTGGAAAATATAAATATAGAGATCATAGAAAACAACATCATCTTCAAGCCGATACATCAAGGAGATATCTCCATGGAGAAGGAGAATTTTGACGAAAAGAAAGATTTTCTTGAAAAATACTCAGGTTATAAGGTTACGATAGTATGAAAAATTCTCTTTACGCTGTTATCAATGTGGGTGCAAGTGCCATCAGAATGCAGATCAGTGAATTTACGAATGGAAAAGAAACCCTCCTCGAGTATCTCGTATCACCCTTGAGATTGGGTAGAGACACCTTTTCAAAAGGGTATATCACCCTCGAAAGCCTCAACAAAGCTGTGGATATAATGAAAAAATTTGCAGACAAACTGACAGAATACGACCTATGGAAGAATTACAAAGCCATATGCACAAGTGGTGTAAGAGATGCCGATAACAAATACTTCTTCGTTGATCGAATCAAAACTAAAACAGGTATCGATCTTCATATCATAGATGAATTAGAAGAACTGTATGTAAAATATTTAGCGATAAAAAACGACATCAGGGACTTTAAAAAATTTGAAGAGGAAGGGGTCTTGCTCCTCAACTTCTCCAGCGGCAATGTAGGAATCAATATATCCAGAGATGGTATAAACCTTTTCTCCTCGGTACTACCCTACGGCAGCCTTAGAATAGCAGAGTATGTAAAAAATATCAAAAACGAACTAAAGCACAGAGCATTTGACATCTATGCAGAAAAACTCACAAATCAGATCCGTCAATACTGCAAAGGGGTAAATGAGATTAAATACCTCATAGGTTCTGGCAGTTCCATAAATCTTTTGACAGAGGTAATAAACCCCAAAAGTAATACAATAAAAAGGGTGGATCTCGAAAAACTATACAACAAATTCAAGTTTTCAGAACCTGCCAGAATATCAGAAGAATTAAAACTTAGCGATTACAACGGTGAAATTTTCCTCCCCACCGTGAGGCTCTATCTATCGATCATGAATATGCTCGGTACAAAAGAGATGCTTTTCAGCAAACAGACCTTCCCCCACCAACTTCTTTTATACTATTCAAAGAAAATTAAGGACAACAACCTACAGAAGAGATTGATCAGAAACCTATATCATTTCGGTAAAAAATACAATTTGGATGAAAAGCATTCCCGTCAGGTATCCCATTTTGCCATAAAACTGTTCGACGCCCTCGAAGATCTACATTCTCTCAATAATAGAGAAAAATTCATCCTCGAAGCATCGGCAATCCTTCACGACATCGGATACTATATCGATATACACAACCACCATGAACACTCTTCATACATAATAAATTCATTTAAAATGCCTGGATACGATAAAAAAACTATGAACATAATCTCCATCATCTCATATCTACACAGGGAGAAGAAGATCAGAACTGATAACCTATTTAATCAACTCTCCCCAGAGGATCAACTCGTGATCAAAAAAATCGTGGCAATACTAAAGATCGCAGATGCCCTCGATGCCAGCCACATGCAGATCGTACAGGATATAAAGGTGGATGTGAGCGACACAGTGATCAAAGTTACTGCCATATCTAAAGACATCCCATACATCGAAGAGAAGGTATTCAACAGAAAAAATAGAGATTTCCTTGAAATATTCGGTGTACCTATCACACTGGAGGCAAAGATAGGATATGACCAAGCGATTCTTCAATAGGGAACTCAGCTGGCTCGCCTTCAACGAGCGGGTTCTCCTCGAGGCAACGGATCCAAATGTACCGATACTGGAAAAGTTGAAATTCTTGGGGATCTTCTCGTCAAACTTGGATGAATTCTTCATGATCCGTGTAGCAGGTCTTATGGATCAGATCAAATCGGGTTATGAAAAAAGGGATCTTTCAGGGCTCACCCCAATAGAACAGTTAACAAAGATAAGGGAAAAAGTTATCTCTCTACTTGAAACTCAATCAAAAGTTTACAAAGATGTATTAGTCGAACTTAACAAACATAATATCCATATCGATACAAACTACGAACAACTACCCCTCGATAGCATCTTTTTCAACGAAATTCTCCCAGTGATTACACCTATTACGATAAGTCCAGCCAACCCTTTCCCATTCATTCACAATCTCAATATTAATATCTTCACCACCCTAAAAAAAGATGATATTACATTTCAATCTATAATCATAATCCCAAACTCTCTAAAAAGATTCTTCCTCTTTCAAAATGGTACTAACTACTATATCTTCCTCACTGAAGATATCATTTTAAAATTCTTAAAATTCATCTATCCCGATTTTGAGATCTTAGAATCGTTTCTTTTCAGGATTACAAGGAATGCTGATCTAAGCTTTCAGAGCGAAGAGGTGGAAGATCTCTACAAGGAGATCCAAAACTCCCTTGTTAAAAGGGTAATTGGTGAACCTGTGAGATTGGAGATATTAGGAACCCCCTCACCAGAATCTGAACAATTCCTCATAAACTCTTTTGGATTAACTGAGCAGAATACCTATCATGTCAGAGATATAATCGATTACAAATTTATGATAGGTCTAAATATACCCGAACCAAAACTCAAATACCAACCTTTGAAAAAGAATACTACTCCATTACCCGATAAAAAATTTAGCTTCAACATCCTCAAAAATAGCGATATACTGCTATTTAGACCCTACGATGATCTAACATTTGTGAGTAATTTGGTATCAGAGGCTGCCGAAGACCCCGATGTGATAGCCATCAAGATGACCCTTTACCGTGCCAATAAGGATTCCTCCATAATAAAATCCCTTGAGAAAGCAGCCCTAAGCGGTAAACATGTCTGCGTTGTAATAGAGTTAAAGGCGAGATTTGATGAAGAGAAGAACTTAGAATGGGCCAAGCGGTTAGAACATGCTGGATGTATCGTATCCTACGGTTTTGTCGATCTCAAAATCCACGCAAAAGCCCTTCTAATAGTAAGAAGGGAAAAGGGGAAGATTGTTAGATACACCCACCTATCCACTGGAAACTACAACGAAATCACCGCAAATCTATACACAGATATAGATTTTATAACCTCCAACGAAGTAATTGGCAACGATGTAGTAAAACTATTCAATTTCATTATGAGCTATTCTGATCCATTAGGCTGGGATGAGTTGTATGTTGCACCGATATATCTAAGAAATCAACTAATCAACCTCATCGATAATGAAATAAATAATGTCAGAAAAGGTAAAGAGGGGAAAATCATCGTAAAATTAAACTCCCTATACGATGAAACAATGACAAATAAACTTTACGAAGCATCACAAGCTGGTGTTCAAATAGATCTCATCATAAGAGGGATCTGCTCATTGATACCTGGAGTCAAAGGTCTTAGCGAAAATATCAGAGTAAAGAGTATCATCGGAAGATTTTTGGAGCATCCGAGGGTGCTTTACTTTCACAACGGAGGAGAATACAAGATCTACCTCTCTACAGCCGATTGGATGGTGAGAAATTTAGACAAGAGAGTTGAGGTCCTCTTCGAGATAAAAAATAGTCACCTAAAAGAAAAATTATACAATTATCTCCAACTAAATCTAAGAGACAACCAAAAATCATGGATACTCCAAAAAAATGGGAACTACAAGAAAACCATCGCAAAGACTGACAAAGTAAACCTGCAGGAACAGATGCAATCGATCGGTTTTGTTCAATGGATTAGGTAATCTATCTGATATCTGTTCTAACTATATTTTCATCTTTGTCGTATGTGATCTTTATAAAGAGATAACTATTTTTCTTTCTCGATGACTCGATGGGGGTACCTGCCACTTCCCAAATCCCCAATGTCGCCACATCGAGAAGACCATGCATAACAGCCCTCGAAGTAGATCCCGTGTCTATACTAAATCTGTATTCTTCTGTAATTGTTCCATCTGCACTCTTAGTGGAATTGATCACCTTTGGCCCCATAAGCAGTACACATGTACGATTATTACATTTTGATAAATTCTTTTGAAACTCTAAAGGCTTCAACCCTTCACTATTGGAAGCCATATACACAGAACAACCCGATAGCATCAAAACACTGAGTATTGTAACAAATATATTTTTCATATAATTTATTATAGCAAATTTTATCAAAATGTAAAACAACAAAAAATTAAAAATACCTGTATAATAATATATGGAGGTATCACCTATGATAAGAGTGTTCCTAATAACTATTATCCTCATATTTTTTCATAATATATCAGTTGCCGCAAAGTCTGAAGCAGAAAGGATTTGGGAGATAGCTGACAAAGCTTACAAGGATAAAAGGTACAAGGATGCAATATTTCATTATGAAAAATCTTTATCCCTCTGTAATCAAGATTTCGAATGTTTGGCAGCCAATTACAATGGGCTGGGTTCTGCCTATGAAGATTTGGGAGACCTCAATAAAGCTTTATACTACTATGAAAAGGCTATAGAAGTCAATAAAAGGTGGGGTAATAAAGAATGGTTGGCGGATAACCTATTACTTGCTGGTAGAATATACTACAATTTTAATGAATATCAAAAAGCCTACAATTATTTAACCGAATCAAGAAAGATCTTTTACGCAATCGACGCAAAAGATTCTTTAGCAATCGTACTACATGAATACGGCAAAATATTAAGAGCTTTAGGAAAATACAGTGAGGCTATCACAAGTTTCAACGATTCGATAAAATACTACAGGTTAAAACAGGATGAACCATCCATCGGGGCAAACCTATCCCAGTTGGGTCATACATACACGATAATGGGTCAACCTGAGACAGCCATAAAATATTTAGAGGAAGCTCTCAAAATAGCCAAAAAATACAATGATTATGAAGGTATATCTATCACATTGAGGGAACTCGCAGATGCAAAATATGATCTTTTTAGAATAGATAAGGCAATTAACCTCTATGAAGAGGCTTTAAAGATTCAAAGAGATAATAAACTCAAAAAAGAATATGCCGTCACCCTCAACAATTTGGGGATCCTCTATCTCAACTCCGATCGATACGAGAAAGCGATCCAACTTTTCGATGAAGCATTGAAGATCGCTATAGAAATGAATGATACACCCACCTTATCCACACTATACAATAACTTAGGTCAGGCGAATGCAAAATTAGGGAGAAATGAATTGGCCTTAAGTTACTATAATAAGTCCCTTGAAATAGAAAATAAACTCAATAGACCTCAATACCTGAGCGATCTGCTGAACAACATAGGAATGGATTTTTTCAGACAAAACAATCTAGATGAAGCAATTAAATATTTTCAAAGATCCTTAGAATTGGACAAAAAGGTAAACAATCCACACTCAATCGCTACAAGACTTAACAATTTAGGTGCAGCATATCTCAAACAGAAAAGATACAGAGAAGCCGAGAAAGTATTCTTGGAAAGAAAAACACTCGAAGATAAAATCAAACCCAACAGAATGATACACTCTGGTCTCGTAGAGGTATATTTGCAAACATCCCGATACGATGAAGCATTGGAGCTACTCTCCAAAACGCCCCCTGTATGGTCTGATAGCGTGAGCAGACGCATAGAATACTACACCCAGCTTGGTTTAGCTTTGAAAGGTAAAAATAAACATCAAGAAGCAGCAATAAACTTTATGAATGCTATAAATCTCTTAGAGGAGATTAGAGGTAACATCAGCAGCAAAGAGATGTTTTTCAGCTATGGTGGTTATTATTCTCGACTTACACCATACAAAGCCCTCGTAGAAACCCTTTACGAAATGCATAAAAAAGGTGAAAAATTAAAAGCTGGTGGTCAAAGCAGGTTTGATTCCCCAACATTTAACGATAGAACACAGATTAGAAGAAGTGCCTTTAATTTTCTAACAATTGGTGATAACCCAGCTTCCGCAGCTTTCTATTTTGCAGAACTTACTAAAGCAAGAATTCTATTAGAGTCTATCGCTCAGTCCAAAAAAAAGGAATCTAAAGCAGATATCCCTGAAAAATTAAAAGAAGCTGAAACACGCTTATTTTATGAATTAAAAATTGTGGAAGATAGTTGGGAAACAGCTCTGAGAAAAGGTGAACAGAGTCTAAAAGAGCTTCAAACAAAAAAAGATAGAATTATGAAACTCATAGATGAACTGATAGCGGTATTAAGAAGCAATTACCCCAATTATGCCTCACTACATTACCCATTACCAACAAAACCTGAGGATCTACCGCTAAAAAATGACGAAATCTTATTGGAGTATATGGTATCAGATGAAGCCACCTATCTTTTTATCGTGAAAAAGGGTGGTATCTCAGATATCCATAAGATTGGGATCTCCAAAAATAAATTAGAACAGTCTGTAAAAGATCTATTAGAACCTATGAACTCAAAAAAATCGAACGAATTCTCAACTAAAAATGCCAAAAAACTCTACGATATACTCTTAGCAAACTTCATTTCTACAATTAAAGAGAGTGAAAGGTTGATCATAGTGCCTGATGGTATATTGGGGGCATTACCTTTTGAGATACTCGTAATAAAAGAAGGTGGTACACTAAAAGATAATCTGTACCTATCTGATAGATATTCTATATCTTACTACCAGTCAGCATCTATACTTAGTATTAATAGAACCATTCAAAAAAGATCGGCACCAGAAAAGCTTTTCGCACTGGGCAACCCTATCTATTCTCCAAAAGATCCAAGGTATGCTGCACTAAAATATGGACAAAATCAAAAAGATCTCTCAAATTTGGATCAATTCTCTTTTAGGGGTTTGGTGTTAAAAGAGAAATTCACAGATGAAAATATCAAACATAACACTTTCATCGAATTCCCCCCTTTACCTGAAACTGAGGATGAAGTAAAAATTATTGCTTCTATAATGGGTGTTAGACCAAATCCACCAGATATACTTTTGTCCATAAATGCTTCTGAAACGAAACTAAAAAGGACAGATCTCGGAAGATACAGATATATCCACTTTGCTACACATGCTGCATTACCTGGCATAATAGATGGGATCGGAGAGCCATTTATACTATTAAATCAGGTAGAAAATAGTGAAGATGATGGATTCTTGACTCTCAGTGAAGTATTAGGTTTAAAATTAAACGCCGATCTCGTAGTGCTTTCAGCATGTGTAACAGGATTGGGAAGATTCATCGATGGTGAAGGTGTATTGAACTTTTCAAGGGCCTTCCTCCAGTCAGGAGCGCAATCGGTTTTGGTAAGCCTCTGGGAAGTGGCAAGTAAACCCACAGTAGAGTTTATGAAAATATTTTATGAACATTTACAAAAAGGTACCAATAGATCTGATGCTTTAAAACTCACAAGAGAAAAGATGAAAGAAACTTACAGCAACCCATTCTATTGGGGAGTGTTTGTATTACACGGAGAAAGTATGTAAATTGCGGGGTATTTACCCCGCAATATATCATCCTTCACAGGTTTCAGGAGCTCTGCTGTCCAATGAATGTTCGAGCAGATACTGGTGTATATTTCTAAGATCCTCTTCGGTTAGTTTGGCTTTTTCAAGTTCGTTATTCTTGTGGATCTTTTTCAGTCTCTCCATATTATTGGTAAAATATGAATCCCACTTAGCAGAGGTATAGCTACTTGGAACGATACCATCCTTCTTATGGCACATCTGATAACAATTTTTCCTGAACTTCCTTCTTCCATCCCTCGTATTGGCTGCAAATAATGAAGTGACAAATGTGATTAAGAGTAAAATTGAAACAAAATAAACTAACCTTCTCATAATGCCTCCAAAAATTTTAATACAATAAACCTGTTTAGCATTTAATACTTTTTAAAACAAAAATCAATATTTTTATTAAAAATTTGATTATTTTTCAACATTGTTAAAAAATCATAAAAAACATAGTTTTTATGATTTTTATGTTGACATTTTCTACAGGTATCATATATTAAAGAAAAATATCAAAGGTGATAGATGCAAGCCACAGCCCAATCCATCTATGCTATTTATGCCCTTGTTTATTTGGGTATAAAAAATAAACCTGTTAAAGCTTCTGAAATTTCCGAAAAATCATCAATACCAAAAAGATTTTTAGAGATAACCCTGACGAAACTGAAAAACGCTTCCATACTAAACTCCAAAAAGGGGGTAAACGGCGGATTTTATCTAAATCTACCACCAAACGAGATATCGATCTTTGACATCCTTTCTATCACCGAAAACAATCTAACACTATTCGACTGCGAAAAACATCTACATACACAAACAAACTTTAAAAATATATTGAATCATATGAATCAACAATACATAGAGTTGCTTAAATCTATTACCTTAGAGGATCTAATAAAATCGGAATCACAAAATCTCATAGATTTTGTGATTTAATAAAATAATTGGAGGAATAAGATGAAAAAACCTGAATCAATTTTACTTCATTACGGTTACAACCCCGATAGCACTGGAGCAAGGGCAGTACCGATTTACCAGACCACTTCCTATGTTTTCAGATCAACAGAGCATGCCGCTGATCTTTTCGCACTAAAAGAGTTTGGAAATATATATACAAGACTGATGAATCCAACACAGGAGGTTCTGGAAAAGCGACTCGCCGCTTTACACGGTGGTACTTCTGCTATTGCAGTATCTTCTGGTCAGGCAGCGATAACATACTCCATCTTAAATATCACAAGACCTGGAGATAACATAGTAAGCACCTCTTTTCTCTATGGAGGCACTTACAACCTTTTCAAATATACTATGAAAAAGCTTTGCCGAGAGGTGCGATTCGTGGACTCTTCAGATCCATCAAACTTCGAAAAAGCAATAGACGAAAATACTAAAGCCATTTACATAGAAAGTATAGGTAATCCCAAAAATAATGTAAACGATTACCAAGCAATTGCTGACATTGCCCACAAACATGGTCTACCCCTGATCGTGGACAATACAGTATCGCCATATATATTAAACCCATTTGAATTCGGAGCAGATATCATAGTCTATTCCCTTACAAAATTCACCACAGGAAACGGCACAAGTTTAGGGGGAGCCGTGGTTGAAAAAGGTGACTTTAATTGGGGAAGTGGAAAATTCCCAGAATTCACAGAACCAGATGATTCATACCACGGACTCATCTATTGGGATACCTTTGGTTGGCATGACAAAGCATCAGTAAAAGGATGCGCTTTTACATTGAAGATCCGTCTTCAACTTCTAAGGGACATGGGAGCCTGCATAAGTCCATTCAACTCATTTATGATTATTGAAGGGCTTGAAACACTGCCTTTAAGAATGAAAAAACACTGTGAAAATGCCCAAAGAGTAGCAGAATTTTTAGAAAAGCATCCAAAAGTTGGCTGGGTGAACTATCCCGGACTACCATCACACCCCGACCACGAAAATGCAAAAAAGTATTTAAAAGGTAACTATGGAGCAATAATAGGTTTTGGGGTGAAAGGTGGGTATGAAGCAGGCAAAAAGTTTATCAATTCTTTGAAGATGATCTCCCATCTTGCCAATATTGGAGATGCAAGATCCCTTGTAATCCATCCTGCAAGCACCACACATCAACAACTCTCTCCCGAAGATAGGATAAAATCTGGCGTGACAGATGATTTTATAAGGTTATCTGTAGGGATCGAAAATGTGGAAGATATCATGGAAGACCTCGATAACGCACTAAACTCATGAGGTATTAAAATGTCTAATACATACGATAACTACTATAAAACAATTGGCAATACACCAATTGTAAGGCTCAGTAAGATCGACAAAGGATTAAATGCTCGGATCTATGCCAAGTTAGAAAGTAGAAATCCCGCCTTTTCTGTGAAAGATAGGATAGCCTACGCTATGATCACAGATGCAATCAAAAATGGCAAATTGAAAGAAGGTATGGAGATCATCGAGCCAACGAGTGGCAATACAGGTATCGCTCTTTCCATGGTTGCCGCATCTTTGGGATTTAAGATAAAGATCGCCATGCCAGAATCGATGAGTATAGAGAGACGACTATTGATGAAACAGTTTGGAGCAGAACTGATCCTTACCCCAGCAGAAAAAGGGATGAAGGGTGCCATCGATAAGGTAAATGAGTTGATAGCGGAAGCCCCAGAAAGATTTTTTTTACCAGGTCAATTCGACAACCCAGCAAACCCCAAAATACATGAAGCCACCACAGGTCCAGAGATCTTTAGGGATCTAAGTGGAAATATCGACTATTTTGTAGCAGGAGTTGGCACAGGTGGTACTATCTCAGGCACAACTCGATTTCTTAAAAAAGTTTCCTTCGGTAAAATAACAGCGATAGCAGTTGAGCCATCAAAGTCTCCGGCAATCACAAAACACCTTAAAAACGAACCCTACACTCCTTCCCCTCATAAAATTCAAGGAATAGGTGCTGGATTTATACCAAAAAACTTAGATCTATCAATCATAGACGAAGTGATACAGATCGATGATGAAGAGGCTATCGATACCGCAAAAAGACTTTTTGTAGAAGAAGGTATAATGGCGGGGATCTCATCTGGGGCAAACTTGGCCGCTGCACTTAAAGTAGCATCAAGAGAAGAAGCGAAAAATAAAACCGTAGTTTTTATCGTCTGCGATACAGGTGAAAGGTATCTTAGCACTCCTCTTTTCCAATAAAAAAGGGTGGGATCTCACCCACCCTTCTTATTTTTATTCAATTGCTCATTACCTCAATTTAAACCTATTTATCATTGCCTGAAGGTCAGAAGCAAGCCTTGATAACTGCTCAACAGCCTGAGCAGACTCTTTGGATGCTAAAGAGTTCTCAGATGCAACCTTAGAAATATTTTCTACACTTTGAGCCATCAGTTCTGTTGCCTTTGACTGCTCATCAGTTGCCCTTGCAATCTGCGAAACCTCATAACTTACAGATTCTACGCTTTCTTTTATCTGATCAAGAGCAGCAGTCGCCTCTTCTGCCTTCTGCTTACCCTCTTCTACCTGACTAACACCCTCTTGCATACTTGCAACAGCCCCACCTGTATCCGCCTGAATATTTTCAATCATCTCGGCGATCTCTTTTGTAGCTTTCACAGTTTTTTCGGCAAGTTTTCTCACCTCATCAGCAACAACGGCAAAACCTCTGCCATGTTCACCAGCTCTTGCAGCCTCAATTGCTGCATTCAGCGCAAGAAGGTTTGTCTGATCTGCAATATCATCGATCACTTGAATGATCTGCCCGATCTGTTCGCTGGATTCACCCAATGCTCTTACAGTATTTGCAGAATGGGAAACTGTTTCTGCAATCTTCTCCATCATCTCTTTTGTTTCTGTAACAATCGCATGGCCTCTCAGCACCTGCTCTTTTGCCATGTTTGCACTACTTGCAACATTAGCTGCGTTCTGAGCCACCTCTACTACCGTTGCATTTACCTCCTCAACAGCAGATGCGGTAGTAGAAGCCTGTTCTGCCTGCTCAATGGCACCAGCAGCGATCATTTCGGCATTTGAAGAGAGCTCAGCAGAGGTAGAGGCAAGCTGATCTATAGAATTTGATACGATATCGAGGGATGCTTTGATATCATTAACCATCTTGTTGATATCTTTTGCGAGGCTACCTATTTCATCTTTTGATTTTAGATTCAGTTGAACGGTGAAATCACCATTTGCCACTCTGTTGATAGCGTGAGATACCTCCTGAAGTGGCTTTATGATAAACCTTTGATTGAAATAGTATATGAAAAGGGTTATCAAAATTATTATGATCACGAGGAATATAAAATCCCTCATCAAATTTTTGTTGATGGCTGATACAATCGGAGCAAGCGGAGTGAATATTTCAAAGGCACCATGTATTTCCCCTGCCTTCCAGCCTTCCATCTTCACACCTGTTGGGTCGAGCCCCTGATCATTACCCCAATACTCTTTGGACATCTTGGGATCACCATGACACCACTCACATTCTTTTGTAAGTCTTACAGCCTTGAAATATCTGATGTATCCACTTTTTGAGTCTATCTCGTAATGTTCTGGAGTAGGACCACTGCCGGTATCTTTCTTGGCAAGTAATTCCAACACCTTTGTTTCTAATTCATCAGGAGCATTCATAGGGTTTCTCGGTTGAAGCTTTGGAGCCTTAAACTTGATACCCATCTCCTCTGCTTTTGCCTGCATTATCTTCATCGAGCTAACAACAGGCACCAACAAGAGAAACTTATTAACATCCTTTTTGGCATCTTCGAAATTGTAGATGTTAGCTTCAAGCTTCTTACCCATAAACTCCCTTACACCCTCTGCAACAATCACCACAGATCTGGAATTATTGACCGCTGCCAGTATCGCAGCATCTTTTGATATCTTAGCACCAACAAAGAACACAATGCTAAAGAATACCAGCAGGACTATTGCAATAATCCCATTAATCTTCGTGCTCAGTTTCATAAATCTTCCTCCTGATTATATTAGACTAGTTAAATTATACAAAATACAAAAAAATATTCAATATATTTATCGGTTAAACTCCAAAAATATTTAAAAGATTTTTATATTATTATTCATTGCATTTTTCATTAAAATATATATAAATATTATATGGATTTTTTCAAAAAAAATCAGACCTTAATATTTGATGATCTTCACGGAAGCTATGTAATATCCTCCTTTGATCTCGCTTATAACATATCAAAAATAATTGATCTTATCAACCCTGATCTGTCAAATCATCACCACAGGGTAGCGTATATTTCTGCTGCAATTGCAACAGCATACGGACTTGATAAAAAAAGAGTCACAGATACCGTTTTAGCTGCATTGATACACGATATTGGAGTAATGCTTGAATCAGAATTCAGAGAGCTTACAAAATTTGACATTACAGAGGCTACTAAGCTCAACCATAGCAATGTAGGAGCTTTTCTGATCAATAAAATTCACACCTTCAGACATCTCTCCGATATAATCAGCAAACATCATCTCCCTTACAACAAATTTCCCGACACAGAAGATGAATCCCTCATAATCCATTTGGCAGATAGGATAGATATTCTTTTGAAAAGAGGCACCCCTGCATACTACCAAAGAAGCGAAGTAAAAAACCTCGTAATACAATACAGCGGAAAATATTTCAAACCTGAACATGTAGATGCATTTTTATCTATTTTCGACAGAGAATTTTTCTGGCTCGACATCGAAGCACCTGACAAGGATAAGATACTTAAAAAATATTTCTCGTTTGACACGCTGATCCTCGATAAGGAAGAGATCCTCTCTTTTACAAATTTCTTAAGTCATATCATAGATTTTAGATGCTCTTTTACGGCAACGCATTCCGCTGGTGTTGCATCTGTTGCATCCAAAATTGGTGAATTATTCGAACTTCCCAAATATATGGTTACCAATCTCAAGATCGCTGGATACCTACATGATTTAGGGAAATTGGCAATAAATCCATACATAATTAATAAAAATGGTCAATTATCCATCGATGAACGAACGGAGATAAAAAAACACACCTACTACACATTTTATGCACTTAATTCTATGGATATATTCGAAAATATAAAAGAATGGGCAGCCTTTCATCACGAGTTTTTAGATGGCAGTGGATACCCATTCCACCTCACTGCTGATCGCCTCGATCTCGGTTGTAGAATTATGACTGTTGCAGATATTTACACTGCACTATCGGAAGACAGACCATACCGCAAAGGGATGGAGAGAACAAAGACCATAGAAACACTTCAAAGTATGGTAAAATTAGGGAAGATAGATCCTGAGATTGTTAATATTGTAATTAAAAATTTCGAAGAGATTGAAAACACAAGAAAGTTGAGTCAACTCGTAGTTTCTCAAAAATATCAGGAGTTTAAAAATATTCTTCTAATAAACAACATAAGATACGACAGTGAATCTACCGAAAACTTTATGACTTATAGCCAACTAAAAGAGAATATAGGTGAAGTTTTAAACATAATCCACTTTGAAGAAATTATCAATAATATTGATGATCTTGTGCTTATACTAAATGGAGAAAGAAAAATAGTTTATGCAAATAAAAAGGTTTTAAACTTTTTTAATAAGCCCCTCGAAAGTATCTTAAACAAAAAACCTGGTGAACTTTTCGATTGCATAAATGGTTCTGAAGACCGATGCGGTACCACACAATTTTGTAAAAACTGTTCTGGCAATAGTGCTATAAAACAAGCTATGAAGGGAGTTTTCACAATCGACCAATGTAAAATAGAGAAGCAGAATCATGAATATGTACAGTTCAACATCTCGACAGTTCCCATAAAAACAGACAAAGGGGATTTCGTATTATTTATCTTAAAAGATATAGATGAGCAAAATAAGAATTTAATGGACAAGATCTTCTATCATGATATCATCAATGTGGTAGGTACCACTTACTCATTGCTCGATGCATACAAAAAAGGTCTATTAAAGATAAATTCCGATCTGCTCGACATTTTAAGTAGCAATATCAGTTTGATCTATCAGGAGATAGAATCCCAAAGATTCCTATCCTTAGCCCAACAAAATAGCATACACACACATTTTGAAGAATTTCCTGTAAGTTTTATTCAAAAAAACATCAAAAATATCTTCTCAATGATAGAACATGTAAGATTCGAATTTAAAAGCGACATAGAAAATATCTTTTCAGACAAGATTCTTTTAAACAGAATCGTCATAAATATGGTAAAAAATGCCATTGAAGCTGGAAATCAGGAGAAAACAGTCAAAATCAGATTTTCTGGAGATGAAAAAACCTACAAGATATCAGTACACAACCCTGAGTATATCCCCGAAGAGATACAGTCTAAGATCTTCAAAGAGACATTTACCACAAAGAAAGATGGTAATGGACTGGGTACATACTGTATGAAACTTCTCACGGAAAGGTATTTGGGAGGCAAAGTATACTTTATATCGACGATGGAACACGGCACAACATTTTTCATCGAATTTCCAAATCTCTCAAATTTACTCTGAAATCTACTCAACCTTTCTGATCACCAGTAAACTTATGTCATCAGTTTGAGTATAACTTTTTGTGAAATCTGATACCGATGTTAGAACCGCATTCTTGATCTTTTCTGGGCTCATGTAGGCATGCTCTTTTAAAATCTTTAAAAATCTCTGCTTACCATAAAATTCCCCATTCTCATTTTCGGCCTCTATGACACCATCCGTGTACAGCACAAGAACATCGTTTTTTAAAATACTACTTGTCCTTTCTGAATAATTGTAATCATCTACCACACCCAATAGGAGATCGCTACCCTCCAATTCCAAAACCTCACCATCCCTCAAAAGCACGGGGCTATAATGACCTGCATTTGCAAAAGTGATACCCCCCGTTGAAAGATTGAGCCTCATATAAAGCATCGTAATGATGAAATTATGCCTATTGATCTGATCGAAGATCTGACGCGAAATTATATTTATCATGCAACCGGGAGTGATAGTCTTGTCTATCTGAATTGTCGTATGTATAATGCTTCTTATCTGTGACATTATAAGCGCAGAGGAAACACTGTGCCCTGAAACATCTGAGATAACAATATCCAAATTTTCATCATCCACTTTGATGATATCGTAATAATCACCACCAACATATTCAGATGGTGAATACGCAGAAACCACCTCTAACCCCTTCAAGTTTTTGGTATCAACTGATACAAGGGAAGACTGAATAATTTTAGCAATCTCCAACTCTTTGGATACCTCTTTTATCTTTATCAATTCCTCCGTTTTTTTATGATTATTGATTAAAAAAGCTAACTGATTCGCGATACTCTCCAAGATATTTATAAATTCATTACTAAATATATTTTTGTAGGTCTTAGAAAACATCGATAAAACACCCTCTATATTGTTATCGATGATAAGCGGAATATGACAAAACGATTTTACACCTCTATTCCTCAACTCTATGATATTTTCAAACGGCTCTGCCTGATCTATATCATCGATGTATATAGGCTTTGCAAGTCGTATCGATCTGCCGATATAGGTATTTTCCGGATCGATCTTCCGTATATTCGATATCATCTTGAAAGAATTTATATCACCGGAGTAAACAATTGTTTCCAACCCCTCATCAACCTTTTTCCTGATAACTACAAGATCAAACCTTAGATTGTTTTTGATTATATTTATCGTGTATTGCAGTTTTTTTATCAGATCCGTTGTGGATGTGAATTGTCGAGATATCTCTAAAAGGATGTTCAACTCTGTAATCCTGTGCACCAATGTATCCCTTGATTCCCCCACACCCAAACTGACAAGATCTTTAAAAATATTGATCACATTCCTCCCACTCTTACCCGACATCTCTAAATAAGAACCCAATATCAACTCAGAAGCACTCGGCCCCACCGCCAATGAAAGCTGTTTTTTTGCCTCTTTTACCATATTTTCGATATCATCATTTGTTAGATCCCTCTTATCCTTACCTATCGATCTGAGATAGTCGTTTACAAAACGATTTGAATAATCTGTTCCAAAAAAATTGCCCAAAATATTGCTCACATCCACCAAACTAAGTTTCCTCGCCACATCATCTTTCCCAAGCAGGAAGTGAAACTTCAAACTTTCCACACACAACGATGCCGTCTCCTTCTCCTCCTCATCCTGTTCACGATACATCGAAACTGCTACCATGATCAAAATATTGAAAAACATGCTCCAAAATAAAGTGTGACTCCACTGATTTAGCCCAGATAATCCGAAAAGCTCTGTGGGTTTTAAAATAGATATACCAAAGGGGCCATCTAAGATTAAAGATTGTGGCAATATACCACCTTTTGCAAAATAGGGAACAAGCAATGTCCAAAACCAAACAATCACACCGGCGAGAATCCCAAAAAATGCTCCACTTCGATTGATCCTCCTCACAAAAAGCCCCAATATGAGGCTCGGAGCAATCTGAGATATAGCCGCAAAGGATACGAGGCCTAAATCCACAAGATTAAAAGATTCCCCAACATAATGATAAAAGAAATACGCTACAAGTATTATAAAAACTACACTCACCCTTTTGATTAGAGTGATGTATCTACCAAATTGGTGTAACATCAATATCTTTATAAATACCTGCACCAAAACATTGTTTATAAACATATTAGAAAGACTTATGGATGCCACAATTATCATACCTGTAGCTGCTGCCAATCCACCCAAATACACGAGTATCAGTAGAAAATCGGCACCTTTCATCTTGAGAAGATAGATAATTGTATAATCAGGGTTATAACCTCCACTTAGCAGTATCTTTCCAGATATAGCAATAGGGATCACAAAAAGATTGATCAGGAATAGATAAAGTGGAAATAGATACATCGCCTCTTTGATATGTTTTTGGGAATCGATCTCTACCACAGCCATCTGAAATTGGCGTGGTAAAAACATCACGGCAAACATACTCATAACGATCATGGAAAACCATTTTCCATAGCCATTTTCTTCACTGCCCAAAGTTAGTAGTCTCGCGATATCTTCCCTTTTCGCATTTGATATCAGAAAATTTAGTACATCATCGATCCCACCCACCATATAAAGCACATAACCACCCGCCACCAATAGAATCACAAGTTTTACAATCGACTCAAAAGCGATCACACCCACAAGGGCAGGATGCTTCCTACTCTCCCCTACATGCCTCACACCAAAGATAGATGCCAAAAGTCCTATAAATAGAGAAACATAAAATGCTGTATCCTCGTAAATATTAGGAGAAAAATTACCATACTCCCCCGTAATTATCGATATCGTTTCATTTATCGATTTCAATTGTAATGAAATATACGGAATAATTCCAATAAGAGATGTCAGAGCCACTATCATCCCAATTCTTTTGGATCTACCAAAACGGAAACTTGCAAAATCTGCCAAATTGTTGATATTGTGTCTTTCTACAATATTCACGATCTTCCTTAGCAGAAACCACCACGAAAATACCATCAGTGTAGGACCGATATAGATGGCAAGGAATTCTATGCCATTAGTACTCGCCCTACCCACAGAACCATAATATGTCCATGCCGTACAGTATACCCCCAATGTAAGGGCATACATATAGGGATTATAGATGATATTCCGATGTTTTTTCCCTAAATACCCCGACAACATCGCTACAATAAACAGGAGGACTATATACAAAAAACTTATAATAAAGATAGTATCAATCTTCATTTCTCAAAAATATCTTTTTAAATATGTACACCACAACGATCGAACCAACCCATCCTAAAAAAAAGTAGATATACAAAAGCGGTATTTTCATAAAAAAAACTGATTTATCAAATATTTTGATAAAAGGGTAATTAATAAAAATAAATCCACAACAGAAAAAAGTCATCCATATCCACAAACCTTTAGATCTCATAAATACATTTTACTATATTTTCACGAGATAGCGACCTTTTATTCTACCTGACAACATATTTTTTACAGCATCAGCGACATCTTCAAGCCCTATCTCAGTGACAAACCTATCCAAATTGTCCAACTTATAAATGGTGGCAATTTTATTTATTATGTCATACTTAGATATCTCTACAGAGTCGATACCCAAAAGTGATACGCCCCTTAAAATAAATGGAAACACCGTAAGATTTATATTTGGAGAAAAAGCCATACCACAAGCAGCAACTGCCCCACCATAATTTAAAGACTTTATAATATTTACAAGAATCTCCCCTCCTACCGTATCAACGGCAGCATTAAATTGCGGTTTTAATAATGCCTTAGAAGATACTTGTTCGAACTGAGACCTCTCCAATACCTCATCGGCACCGAAAGATTTCAAAAATTCAGATTCCGACATTTTCCCGGTTATTGCTGATACGGTAAACCCCAACTTATGCAAAATTGCCACAGAAAAAAGCCCCACGCCCCCTGTGGCACCACTAACAGCAACCTTACCATCACCATTTTTAATACCGTAATTGATAAGTTTATCCACGGATAAAGCAGCGGTAACCCCTGCCGTACCGTAAATCATCGACTCTCTGAGTGTCAAATTTTCCGGTTTTTTTACAACCCATCCTTTGGGAACTCTAATGTACTCCGCAAACCCTCCAGATGTATTCATCCCCAGATCAAACCCTATCACTATTACTTCATCACCTTTTTTAAACTCATCACAATTAGATTCTTCCACAATTCCAGCGGCATCAATCCCGGGTGTATGGGGATAGTTTCTTGTAACACCTCTGTTGCCAGAACATGATAGAGCATCTTTGTAGTTTATAGATGAATATAAAACCCTGATGAGCAGATCACCTGATGGAAGGCTGTCTAACTCTCTATCTTTCAAGGTTATCTCGAATCTATTATCTTTCTCCTCGACAACAATTGCTCTAAAAAGCTTACCCATAAAACCTCCTAACGGACTTTTATGATATCAAAATCGTTGCCTGTAATACTAATCCCTCCATTTTTGGTGATAATAAAGGTATTTTCAATACCCACCATACCGATACCATCTATCCCCTTTTTTGGCTCTATAGCCATAACCATGTTCTCCTCGAGAGGATCATCGAAACCCTTCGCTATTACGGGGTATTCATCAATCACAAGCCCTATACCATGACCTAAAAATTTCACCTTGTTGGGGCCAAACCCCATAAAGTGTACATCGAAATCCTTATCTATCTTAGAAATTATATCCTCATAGATCTTAGAGGGTATCTCACCTGGTTTAAGCCTTTCTGCCACCATATTCTGTATCTCTACGCATCTCTTATGGTAATCATACGCCTCCTTGGGGATCTTACCAAAAGCATAAACTGTAGTTTTATCGGTATGATACCCCTCAAAACCACAGCCAACATCCAGCATTACAACGGTATTTTTCTGTAAGGCCTTTCTGTGATTACCCATTAGAGGAACTGCCGGTGAAACCCCCAAAATCCCTGCTGGTCCGTCAAAAGAGTTGTAATAATTACCGCTATCGGCAAAACAGACATTCCCCAAAAAGAGTTCGGCATTGAAAGTACCCATCCTTGTGAGCCCTTGTCCACCTCTCACAATGATCTCTCTTAAAATCTCTGCACCAAGCTGAGCCTCTGTAAGACCCTCTCTTAGTACAAGGGGAACATATTCCTGCAGTACATATTCGTGTATTTTACCGCTCTGCTTCATCAAAGCGATTTCATAATCGGACTTTACAGCCCTTGTCTTTGCAATGGCAAGGTCAGCGGACCCTATCTTGTTGAACCCAAAATTTTTGTTAAACCTTTCAAAAAATCCATAAGGGACAACATCCTTTTCGATATGGATCGTTTCACCTTTTAGATCTGTAACGGCAAGTATATCTTTAAAACTCTTTATGGGATATATAAAATCAAGAGGTGATTCTACCTTGGCCCTTTCAAAGCTTTTCCTGACAAAAAAATAGTTCCCACCATCTCTTTTGATGATCAATACACCATTTTGCATGGTATTTGTAAAGTAGAAAGTATTGACCTTACCAAAAATAGCGGCAACTTCCCAATCTTTTTCTAAATTTGACAAATTCTTCTTAAATCTCTCTATACGATTCAATAACTCACTGTTCGTAATCATATAATCGACTCCTTTTTGATTTTTTTGTTGTGGAAAAAGCTTCTAAGTTTGTTTAGCACTCTCTTTTCTATCTGTCTGATCCTTTCCCTTGTAAGATTTAGCTCCTTTCCCACCTCATCGAGAGTGCGCGGTTTCTTCCCATCCAATCCATATCTCAGTGTGATGATTAGATTCTCCGTCTCGTTGAGATAGCTCATCCATTTACTGACCAATTTTTGGATATTAAGTTCAAAGGCATGTTTGAAAGGGTCTCTCTGAATATCATCGGGAATCAAATTGTGAAGATTTTCCTGCTCATCTTCGGATATTGGTGCATCCAACGATACATCATGTCGCATAGCTTCAACTGCTTTATATATATTGGCAATCGTAATCCCTGTATAGGTGGAGATCTCCATATAGGTGGGGTTTCTGCCTAAAGTCTCCTTTAGTTCTGCGGTGGCTTTTAAGATCTTTTTGACATACTCAAGGATATGAACAGGCACCCTGACGATCTTCGTATTGGAGATAACAGCCCTTTCAATAGCCTGCCTTATCCACCAAGTAGCATAGGTGCTAAATTTAAACCCTTTTCTGTAGTCGAATTTTTCAACAGCCTTGATCAATCCAATATTACCTTCCGATATGAGATCTTCAAGAGGGACACCCTTATTGGAATATTTTTTGGCAATAGAGACAACGAGTCTAAGATTACAGTTGATCATCATCTCCTTTGCCTTCTCATCCCCTTGTTCGATCAACTCTGCAAGTCTACATTCCTCTTCTCTCGTCAATATAGGGCATTTGGACAACTCTTTTAGATAGATATTTAAGAGCTCTGATGATCCCCCTTTTGCATCATCCTTTTCTACATTCTCATTTATATCTTCGGAATCAACAAACTCCTCTGGTTCTAAAAGAGTCTCGTCATCTAAATTGTCTTCATCCACAACAGCAAGATAGAGATTCGTGTAGCTTTCACTTATCAAGTCATTGATCTTGTCATTGAGAGGCTTTCTATTTGAACTCATAGCACCTTGAAATCGATTATTATTTAATATCTACTATGATTTTTGAAAAAAAACAAGATGAAAATTCCCTTATAGTGTACAAGAAATATTAGTAATAACGCCTGGTTTTGAATAATCGATGAAAAAAGACACCAAAAAGAAATCCACCTATATGTGCCCACCAAGCAATACCAGAGGCATTTTGATGGGCAACAAGAGAAAAGGTCCCCGAGATGATCTGGGTGTAAAACCATATTCCTAAGTATATTATTGCAGGTATCTCTAAAAACAGCGGAAACACTATTAAGATAACAAGCGTGACTATCTTTGAGTGGGGAAAAAGTATAAAATAAGCCCCCATCACCCCTGCGATAGCCCCAGAGGCACCGATTACAGGTATAGGTGAATCCAAATTGAAAAAGAAATGTGTAAAGTTTGCCGCAAGCCCAGATGCAATGTAGAATAAGAAATATCTAAAATGCCCTAATCTATCCTCAACATTATCCCCGAAAATAAACAGCGTCCACATATTGCTGATGATATGAAACCAACTCCCATGAAGAAACATATTGGTGAAAAATGTCCAGTATCCTCCAACAGGAGCATCTATCAAAAATACCCACTTAGGGTCTGTGAATCTCAGTGGAACCATACCATAGTAGTAGAAAAAATCATTCAGAATGTAGTGCGGAAGAAAAACCTGATATAAAAAGACAATTACATTACATATAATCAACGCATAGTTCACAAAAGGGACTGTTCTGCTCGGTATAATATCTCGTATAGGAAACATACATTTATGATATATTACATCGAATTACTAATAATCAAGCACCCAACCATATATGACCCGTATTTACTTTCTCTTACAAATTTCATATTCTAAAACTCAAAATTAACCCAAATAGCCACTTGACCATCTACCCCCCTCTACATCCTCTACAACATCTACCACCTCTACACCTTTTAACCCTTTTAACCCTTTTACCCACTCACCCCATCATCCCATCACCCCATCATTCCATCATTCCATCATTACTTCATTACTTCATAACTTCATTACCTCAACCCATCATTAATTGATCAACACCTCTCCTGTCATCTCTTTAGGGATAGGGATCTCCATTATCCTGAGTATTGTCGGTGCAATGTCTGCTAATTTACCATCCTTTATACTTTCATCCATTCCACAACTATAATTATACACAATAAAAGGGACCAAGTTTGTCGTATGGGCAGTGTGTGGCTGGTTTGTTTTATAATCCCACATCTCTTCACTATTTCCATGATCTGCAGTAACTATTAAAACGATATCATTTTCTTTTGCAAATTTTACAACCCTACCAAGCTGCTCATCTACTTTTTTGCAAGCCTTTATCGCCGCATCTTCCACACCAGTATGCCCCACCATATCGGGATTGGCAAAATTCATCACTGTAAAATCGAACCTATTCTTACTCCACGACTCGATAAAATTATCCACCACACCTTCCACACTCATCTCAGGTTTTAAATCGTATGTGGGAACATCCTTTGGGGATGGAACAAGTATACGGGTCTCTCCAGGAAACTCCACCTCTCTTCCACCATTGAAAAAGAATGTCACATGGGCATACTTTTCCGTTTCAGCAATCCTAAGCTGCGTCAAACCCAAACTGCTCAGATACTCACCTAAAGTATTCTTTAGATCCTCAGGTGCAAAAAGGTATGGAAGAGCAAATTTTGAATCATACTCCGTCATTGTAAGAAATGGTAGATTGTTAAACTTTATTGTATCAAAGAAATTGAAGTCATTTTCTATAAATGCTCTGGTAATTTCTCTCGCTCTGTCAGCCCTAAAATTGAAGAAAAGAACCCCATCTCCATCCTTGATGCCAGTATAATCTCCAATTACTTTTGGCAGGATAAATTCATCAGTTATACTGTTTTTATAAGATGTCTCACAGGCATCTATAGGAGAAGAAAACTTTTCACCTTCAGCAAACACAATTGCCCTATAAGCCTTCTCCACCCTATCCCACCTCTTATCTCTGTCCATCGCATAGTATCTACCAATTACAGTGGCAATAGAACCGAAATCTATCTCCTTGATAAAGTTTGAAAGATCCTCTAAAAAACCTTTTCCGCTGGTTGGCGGGGTATCCCTACCATCCATAAAAGCATGAATGAACGCCTTTTTCACACCAAACTCTTTTGCAATCTTGAGCAGACCCTTTAGGTGGTTTATATGACTGTGAACTCCACCATCGCTTAAAAGCCCGAAAAAATGGACCGCTCCATTACTCGACAAAACCTTTCTAAAAAAATCCTGCAGGTTGGGATTACTATTTATCTCTTTATTATCTATAGACTTTTGAATTCTTACAAGGTCTTGATAAACTATTCTACCAGCACCAATATTGGTATGCCCCACTTCAGAGTTTCCCATCTGCCCAGAGGGAAGACCAACAAACTCTTCACTCGCATTGATAAGCCTTTTTGGTGCATTGTTCCACAGGTTTAAAAAATTTTCGGGATTTGATAGGAAAACAGCATTATGCTCCCTCTCTTCCCTATAGCCCCAGCCATCGAGTATGAGCAATACAACTTTTTTCATAGTTCACATCTTAATGAGACCTTTTTTCTCAAGCTCAGTTTTGCAATCAACACAGTATCTTGCAAAAGGTACATACTTCAGTCTCTTCTCCTCGATATCACAACCACACTCGATACAAACACCGTAGGTACCTTCTTCTATCCTTTTGAGAGCCTGCTCAACGAGTGTAAGTTTTAACGCATCCGTCTCCACCCTTCCAAGCATGATATTCTTATTGTATAAGTTGTATGCTTCATCAGCAGAGTCCTGGCCATCTTCCATACCAAAAGACATCGCCTCATCATATTTCTCTTTCAGTTTCTGCTTCAACTCCTCTCTCATCTTCAAAAGAACTTCTTTTTGTGCTTCTAAAAACTTCTCATCCATAATTCCTCCTATTTAGAAACTATTTTTAAATAGTTTCACTTGTGGTAGGGATGACCACCAATTATTGTAAATGCTCTATAAATCTGCTCCATCAGCACTATTAGAGCAACTTTATGAGCCATTGTAATCCTTCCCAGCGATAACAACCTATCGCACTTCGCACCAAACTCTCTACCAAGTCCAAAAGCCCCACCTATATAGAATACCATATTTTTCTTATTATTCAATGTCACATTCAAAAAATCTGCAAACTCTTCCGATCCAAACATCTCCCCTTTTACATCAAGGGCAACTTTATAACTATCCTTACCGGCATCCAACAATTTTAAAATATCCTTATCCTTCAAAGGGGCATCTTCTGCAACTTTAAATTCTACAAATTCAAAATCCACAAACCCTGAAACCCGTTTGGCATACTCATTTAAAATCTCTTGATAATTGATATCTCTGACTTTTCCAGCCAAAACAACCTTTAGTTTCATAAAAATTGAAGGTATATATATTATAACTTAACATAAGTCAAGTAAAATAAGGGTAAAAGGTTAGAGTAATTTTTAGTTCTTTTCTAAAGATACTTTTTAGCTACTTCAAGAGCCTTGTCTATATGATCCGTGATGTTTTCTTCACCTATTATTTTGTCCAATTCAGCTTTGAGGAGTAGACTTCTTACATAAGGGTTAACCCCAGACAATACTACCTTCGTCCCATTTTTAATATAATCTCTACAGATCTCCTTCAAGGCATGCATACCCGTGGCATCAATCATAGGGACATTGCGCATTCTTAAGATAAACACTTTTGGATATTTATCGATAGATGTAAGCGTATTTTTCACCTTATCGGCTACACCAAAGAAGAAAGGTCCGCTCAACTCATACAAACCTACACCCTCTGGAATAGATTTATTGTATGTGGCATCTGGATCAAATATATCATCATCAAGCACCTCTTCCGACTTATCAAGGGTCAATTTTAAATCCTTGATCTCCGTCAGAGTAATCATCCTTCGCATGAATAGTAGAACAGCCAAAAGCATTCCAACCTGTATGGCGACATTAAGGTCAATTATTACCGTGAGCAGAAATGTTGTTAGAAATACTGCGATATCGCTTTTAGGTGCTTTAAAAAGCTCTTTCATGTGGTCTATTTCACTCATATTGTATGCCACAACGATTAATATTGCCGCAAGGGTGGCAAAAGGTATCTTTATGATAATAGGAGAAAGTACCAACATAAAAATCAACACCCAAAGGGAGTGAAAAACACCGCTAAGTGGCGAATATGCTCCATTTTTTATATTAGTGGCAGTCCTTGCAATAGTTCCAGTGACGGGCAAACCTGTAAATAAAGGTGAAGCAATATTTGCAACCCCTTGAGCCACCAATTCCATGTTAGATCTATGCTTACCACCCGTCATACCATCTGACACTACTGCACTCAACAAAGACTCAATCGCACCAAGTATAGCAATTGTAACCGCATCCGGCATCACAGCTTTTAGTTTGGCAAATGAAAATTGTGGTAATTGTGGATGCGGCAATGTGTTGGGTATCGACCCAAATCTATCCTGAATCGTCTCAATGGGCAATTTGAAAATATAAATGATAATTACCCCAAAGACAACAGCAAGAAAAGGTCCTGGTATCTTTGTAGTAATTTTTTTAGAGTACACAATGATAAGAATCGATAATACTCCTATCAATGTTGTAGTAAGATCTACACCCCTAATATGCTCAGCATATGCAATTAACTTCTCAAAAAACTCCGACGGCACCTTTTTTATACCCATCCCAAAAAAGTCGTTGAGTTGTGTGATAAAGATTATCATCGCTATCCCAGCACTGAACCCCTTGGTAACAGGATAAGGGATAAACTTTATCACAGAACCCAACTTTAGCATTCCCATCAATATAAGCATCAATCCAGCTATAACCGTCGCCAAAAGAAGTCCATCATACCCGTGACGATATATAATCCCATACACAATCACTATAAATGCCCCAGCAGGTCCTCCAATCTGATACCTACTACCACCCAAAAAGGAAATGATAAACCCACCAACAATAGCAGCATATAGACCCTTTTCTGGTGAAGCACCACTGGCAATTGCAAAAGCCATAGATAGAGGAAGAGCAACGATAGCTACAATCAAGCCGCTTATAAGGTCAGAAGTTAGACTTTTCTTGTCATACCCTCTTTTAAGGATAGTCCACAGCTTTGGTTTAAACTCTCGAAAATACTCCATGCTCATAAATATCTCCCGATTAACTATCTATTTTTTGAAAGAGAATAATATAATCAAACTTTCCCAATTAAAGTCAACAAAATAAACAAAACCACAAGAATATAAAACAGAATATCACTTAATCGAACGATAACAAACTAATAGACATGACACAAAAGTAGTCTATTTTATAACATAATAATGAAAATCAGATTATTTATAATCTTTTTCTAATTAAGAGGTATCCTAACCACAATTTCTGTTCCATTCTCTACCCTAACCAATAATTCCCCTTTTAAAATAAATACTCTCTCCTTCAACAGCTTTAGACCCAAATGCCCCTTCTTTTCAAATCCTTCCTCAACCCTAAAACCTATACCATTATCTTTCACCTTCAACAAGATAAATCCATCATCCAACTCAAGACAAAGCTCCACCTCAGTACCCTTTGAATGTTTCGCAGCATTGAGTACCAGCTCTTTAGTGATCCTTGCCACAAGCAATCTCATTTCCTCATCCAAAGGTATCTCTTTGGTAGTTATTTTCGTATTAAATGATATATCTGGAAATTTTCCCCTCATCTCTTCAATAAAATCATCTAAAAAAACCTTTATTCCAAATCTTTTCAACTTCTGCATATCGCTTTCGATAATAAGGGTTCTTAAACCCTTATTATCTTCTTTCAAAATATCTGCTAACTCCTTCATATCCTTCCTCGACAGCTCCAACAACAGATAATTCAAGTCCTGCAAAATAGTATCATGTATCTCCCTTGCAATCTTTTCTCTTTCCTTTTCCTGAGCAACGAACACCTCTCTTAAAAGATCCCTCATCTTTATATTTTCTAAGTGTGTTTTATAGGAATTTTTCAATATCTCAATCTCTCTTACTTCGGATGGCTCATCTTCAACGAGAGGGAGAGACTCTGCAATAGATTCTGTGATATTGTATAGTGGTGATATAAATCTCTTCTTGATGTAAAATCTGTAGTATAGATAAAATATCATATAAATAAGACCAAAAAGTAGATTGAATATGATGATCTGTTTCATAGCATAATAGAAATCTGGTTTTAGTTCAAAAACATAAAAAACCCCATAAGGTGAAGACCAATTTTTCAATGTTAAATAATTTGCTATTCTAATTTTAGACATTGAATGCTCCTGACTTTGAAACACCCTATCTTTCAGCATCCTATTCAAAATATGAATATATTCCTTCCTATCTTCACCCTGAATTAATACATAGTTAGATTTATTGTCGAGAATAGTTACAGAATATATGGAAATATTATATCTATAATCCCTTACTCTATCAAACATACTCATCATTTGCAAAAGTTCATTGAGCAGATCGATTTTATACCCCATCTGTAAATAGACATTTTCTTCAGGAATATACTTTAGTATGTAAGCGAAAAATTTTTTCACCTGTTCGTTGTACACTGGAAAATCTAAATATTGTAATCGTGTCTCTTTAGCCTCGAGTAATCTTGCCCGAGCATCCGGTAATGCAAATAGATCAAAACCTTTCTCTTCAGGTAAGTTTGTTTCAAAGATCACGCCATTTTCCGCAACAAATGCAACAGAAAAGTCGTCTATATTTTCTGTTTTACTCAACTTGTCAAGAATGTAATTGATATCATAATATTTAGTTCTCACAATATCTCTTGAAATTTCACTGAAAAGCAGATTGAATCTATTCATCTTTATCATCACTTCCCTTTCAAAATTCGAAAGAGTCATAGAGGATATATACGATAAAGCCTCAGTATTTTTCTGTATAATCTTGTATGTTGACAAAAGTATGAATCCGGAAATGATAACCTGTATTGAAATAATAAGGATTGTAAGAGTAAAGAAATACCTTCTAAACAACCTAAATATAGATATCATATATCTATAAGATCGAGTTTGAGAGCCAACTTTATGAGTTCATTCATATTTTTGAGTTTCATTTTGTTCATAATCGATATTCGCTGATTCTCAATGGTCTTTAGACTCCTCCCAGTTTCATAGGCTATCTCTTTTGGAGTTTTCCCTTCTGCAAGTAATCTAAATATTTGCCTCTCAGCAGCTGTCAATGTAAAAAAAAGATTATTTTTATCATCATAAGAATCGACTTCAGACATCTCACCCGAAACATCTAAATAGTTTCCACCATGCAAAATAGCATTTATCGCATCTATTAGATTATCGGAGATATTCTCTTTGGCAATATACCCTTTTGCACCTCTTCTGATCACATCTCTGGCAAGAAGACTCGAGTTGTATGTGGTAATTACCAGTATTGGTATCTCCCTCTCGTTTAAAATCTTATCGATTATACAAACCCCATCTCCATCGGAAAGATTTAAGTCCAGTGTAATAAAATCGATCTTCTGCTGTTCTAAGATTTCAAAGGTTTCTTTGATTGTAGAAGATTCGTATATATTTGAAAATATTTTTGCATCAGAAACAACAGAAATTATACCCTTTCTAAACAAGGGATGATCATCGACTATTAAAAAATTTAGGTTTTTCATGAATAATAAATAAATTAATCGGAGAAAAAAGTAAATAAATTTCTTTTCTTAGCAATAACCCCCCAGGAACCTCCCCCTACCTTAAAATATACTGCAATCACGAAAATAATGTGTCTATATGTTTTATTTCGTACAACTCTAATCTGAAAGTTTCAGTGATATCTATAATAGTAGATACCTTCAAAAACTCATCCGCCACATATTTATGGAATATATCAAAACCTTCATCAATCTCTTTGGTACTACGATCCCTTACAATTAGAATATAAAACTTAGTTTTCGGTAAATCTTTCAAAAGATGCTTCAACAAATCTATATATTCAACAACTTCACTATATCTATATCCCTTAACCGCTTTAATAAGAGATATCTCCACGATATTATCATTTTCCAGAGTAACAAAACATCTACCCTTGATTTTCTCTGGATTTACAGTAATATCATCATATTCAAAAAGTGAGAGTGGTGGATTGTCTATAAATTTTTTACCATTTCCCGAGGCAGTGTAATATTTGGCAATAAGAGACTTTACCTTCTCCTCTGCCTCTTTTGAGTTATCTTGAGACAAAAGGGGAGGTATGTTGTACAACACCTTCTTATCATCAATAGATTTTCCAACATAAAATAGCAATATATCGTTTAGCATGTTTTATGAATACAACTTTAATTAAAATATTTCCATAGGATTTTTTCCTATGAAAAGTCTTGATATTTGCTATAGAATAAATCTATAAGACAATAAAAAATAGGTGGGCGTATCTACCCACCTAAGTAAATCTTTACATTAGATCATGTTCATCATTAAATCTGCTATCTTTTTGGAAAAAGCTGCCGAATCCTTTGGTTTTTCTCCGTCTGAAATCAAGGCTATGTCAAGTATCAACCTTGCTATCTCACCTATCTTAGAACTTTTAGGATCGAGATCGTAAAGATCCTTGATCTTTTTTACCACAGGATGATCTAAATTTATTTCCAATATCTTCTTAGATTTTGGCACCTGCTGCCCCATAGATTCAAGCAACCTTCGCATGGAATCATCCATAGCATTCTCATCCCCCACAAGACAACAAAGAGAGTCTGTAAGCCTCACACTACCCTTTACATCTTGCACATCATCCTTCAATTCATCCTTTATCTTCTCCAAAAGCGACTTAAACTGCTTCTCCTTCTCCTTTACATCCTTTACATCGTCATCTTTTAACTTTATATCACCCTTCGTAATAGATTTTAATTTTTTACCCTTATACTCGTAAAGCCCACCAATAATTATCTCATCAAACTCCCCAGTGAAAAAGATGACATCTATATCTTTGTTTTTAAAATACTCCAACTGTGGTGAACTGATAATTTCATCCATCGACTTACCAACGATGTAGTATACCTCCTCCTGCCCTTCTTTGAATTCCTCAATATAAGTATCCATATCGATCTTTTTATCTCTGTGTTTTAAGGTATTAAAAATCATAAGACCCGCAATCTCTTCCCTTCTCTCAAAATCAACATGGATCCCCTCTTTTAACACACTTCCAAACTCATCAAAAAACTTTTCATACTTTTCAGGATCGTTCTTTTTCATACTCTTAAGCGTATCAATGACTTTTTTGGTAATATTTTTATTGATACTATTTACCTGCTTGTTGTTTTGAAGCATCTCCCTTGAAACATTCAGAGGCAGATCCGAAGAATCCACCACACCTTTTACAAATCTAAGGTAAGGTTGGATCAGATCTTCGCAGGCATCCATGATTTGAACTTTCTTGACATACAATGCTGGACCTATCTTGGCACTTTTGTAATATATATCAAAAGGTCTCTTGGAAGGGATGAAAAGCAGTGCGGTAAACTCATTTGTGCCTTCTGCTCTATAATGGATTGTTTCAAGAGGGTCGTTGAAATCGTGGGATATATGTTTATAAAACTCGTTGTACTCCTCAGGTTTGACATCATTCTTAGATTTGAGCCAGATAGCCTGCATCGAATTGAGGGTTTCCTCTTCTATCTTACCATCTTTTTTGCTTTCGAGTACGATCGGGTATTCGATGTAATCAGAATATTTCTTTACTATCTGTCTTATTCTCCACTCATCCAAAAACTCTTTATCCTCATCTTTTAAATGAAGAATAATGGTTGTACCGAAACCATCCCTTTCAGCATCCTCCACTTCAAAGCTTCCATCAGCAGTGGATTGCCATTTGATACCATTATTTTCACCAATCTTTTTTGTAATAACTTCTATCTTATGTGCCACCATAAAAGCAGAATAAAAACCAACACCAAACTGACCAATTAGATTTATATCACCAGTCTCTTTAACTTTTTTAAGTGTTTCGAGGAACTCTTTTGTACCAGATTTTGCAATGGTACCCAAATTGTTTATCGCTTCCTCTTTATTCATCCCTATACCGTTGTCAATGATGCTCAAAGTTTTTGCCTCTTTATCTGGCACTATTTTTATTTTCCACTGAGTACCAGTGAGGTTTAAATCGCTGTTTGTAAGACTAAGATATCTTGCTTTGTCAATGGCATCGGATGCATTGGATATAAGTTCCCTTAAAAAAATCTCCTTATGAGAATAGAGCGAATTGATGACAAGATTTAGAAGTTCTTTTACTTCAGCCTTAAATTCGAATCTCTCCATACTGTTAGCACCTCCACTTTATTGTTGCCAAAACATATAATAACAATTTTAATGATTTTTTCAATGGGTCAGTGCACATAAAAATTAAACCTGCCGGAAGGTTAAGTTTACTCTCAGTTTAGTCGCAAAATAATAATATCTGATATAATCTTTATGTTTTAAAAGAATCACTAATTCTGTTTATTAAAAATATAATTCATCAATGAGTTACCATACATGATGAAGCAAATAACATCAATAAAAAAAAATGGGGGAGATCCCCCCATTTATCAAAATTCTATAGACAAGTTAGCCTGTAGTCTTGCTTCGTTTGGGTAGTCTTTATCATCATATTGGGACTTTTTGCCAGAGAATGCCACACCTATGTCAGCCCTTATGAGGTAAAGGTTTAATCCTAAACCAGCGGTATACATCATACCGATGTCGGACTCTGCAAAGTTTTTATACGCCCCTGCCCTTAGAGCTAAAAACTTCAATACATCCCATTCCACACCTACACCAACATTCTGACTCTTATATCCATCCACAGAGGTATCATTTTTAGTTATATCAGCATCGGCTGCAATTGTGAGGGTCTCAAATGGGTTCCAAGCAACTCCTATTCTACCCTGGGGTTTTACCTTGTATTCACCACCATTCGGTTTATCAAACTTTGGAGAGTTTAGATATTTTGCTACGGCACCTACTTTTAGCCAATTGTTTGGCATCCAAAGAGCCCCCACATCCACCGCAAAATTGTTGCTCTCTTCGTATTTATCCCTTATATCTTTTACTACATCTTTGGAATCGTTGTTGAATACAGTGATACTACTTTGGTATACTCTACCTTTTATCAATTTAAGGTTTGCACCTATGGAGAAAGAATCATTTATGGGATGCCCATAAGTAATTGGCACTTCTAATAACGCAATACCATTTACATCGATGGAGCTTGTATTTTTATCAATAGTCTTACCAGATGTAGATGCACTTACAGAATCACCAAGCAATTTTACCGCATCGGCAACATAAGTGGAAGGGATGCCAGAGTTTGAAAGTTGAGTAGCTGCTTGGTTGATGATATCAACAGATTGATCCGCAGTGAAATATAATGCCCCCAGAAAATGATACTGGATTTTTTGGATGAAAAAATGTTAAAGG
>CAZFHX010000024.1:0-36335 GCA_964519265.1 uncultured Deferribacterales bacterium | reverse complement strand
AACAGATTATGAGTTGTAATTTTCTTGTTTTAGAGTTTTTCAGGGTTGACTAAATTCATCTTCATAAAAGCCACCGCTTACCTAAATAAGATCGATGGCAAAACAACACTGATAAGAGAGATCATCCAGCAATACTCCACAAATTAACCCACCGTATTGACCACGCTCTTTTTAATTTACTTGAATTTTTTTTATTTTTACTATACAGTATCTAAAAAAATTGAGGTGATGGTATGTACAAAGTAGCAGTGTTGCCCGGTGATGGCATAGGACCTGAGGTGATGGCTCAGGCTATAAAGGTTTTGAACAAGATTGAGAAAAAATATGGCGTATCGTTCGATTTTCAATTCTCTGATGTAGGTGGCATAGCAATTGACAACTACGGTGAACCACTTCCAGCCCATACATTAAAACTATGCGAAGAGTCAGACGCCATCCTTTTTGGATCCGTCGGAGGTCCAAAATGGGAAAATCTTCCTCCCGAAAAACAGCCTGAAAGGGGTGCTCTACTACCATTGAGAAAACATTTTAACCTTTTTGTGAATATCAGACCGGTAAAAGTTTACTCTGCCCTAAAAGAGTCCTGTTCTTTGAAGGATAAATTTATTCAGCATGGTCTCGATATCGTGATTATGAGGGAGCTTACCGGTGGCATCTATTTCGGACAACCCAAATATATTGCAGAAGACAGAAGCTATGCAGTGGATACGATGAAATACACAGTGGAAGAGATAAAAAGGATAGCTAAAGTAGCCTTTGAAACAGCCCGATTAAGAAGAAAGATCGTCACAAGCGTGGATAAGGCGAATGTTCTTATGACATCTGTACTTTGGAGAGAAGTGGTCACAGATCTTTGGAAAAAAGAGTACAGCGATATAACCCTCAACCATATGTATGTGGATAATGCTGCAATGCAATTGGTGAGAAACCCATCCCAATTCGATGTGATCCTCACAGAGAACATGTTTGGAGATATCTTGAGCGATGAAGCAGCAATGCTCACAGGCTCTTTGGGCATGCTACCATCTGCATCCCTCAACGAAAAAGGGTTTGGCTTATACGAGCCAATCGGTGGTACAGCACCAGACATTGCAGGACAGAATATAGCTAACCCCACAGCCCAGATCCTCTCTGCTGCTCTTATGCTTAGATATAGCTTTAAAATGGATGAAGCCGCAAAAGACATAGAAAATGCTTTAGAAAAGCTCATTGCAAAGGGTGTAAGAACTGCAGATATATTCTACAATGATGAAGGTACTTATAAAGTTTCCACCGATGAGTTTGGAGACGAATTGGCAAAATTGATATAACAAAAAAGAGTGTTTAAAAACCTTTCAATAGGCTTTTAAACACTCCTCTAACTTTAATTGTTTCCGTGAATACCAAAAAGCTGTCTCAAGGCATGGCGGGCGATATTTGGGTTCTCTTTTAATCTCCTTCTGGAATAAGGTAGCCAATCTTTACCAAATGGTACATATACCCTTAATCTGTGCCCAGCATTGAGTATAATTTTTCTAAGTTCCTCATCCACACCCAAAAGCATTTGGAATTCGTACTGATTTCTGTTTAGTCCATACTTTTCGATGAGTCTTGTGGCTTCAAATACCAACTTTTCATCATGGGTAGCAATACCCACATAAGCCCCTTTCTGGAACATCTTTTCCAAGATATAGATGAAACTCTGATTTATTATGTAAGGGTCTTTATAGGCATGTATCCTCTTCTCGTTGTAGATCCCTTTACATAATCTGAAATTCATAGGACCATCTGATAACATATCCACATCCTTTGGAGTCCTTCTAAGATATGCCTGCAACACAACACCCACATGACCCTGATAATTCACTCTCAATTTTCTAAAAAACTCGATGGTGGCATCAGTGCATGTAACATCCTCCATATCGATTCTCACAAAATTACCGATCTCCTTGGCATGGGAAACGATCTTGAGGATGTTGTTGAATGCTATATCCTTATTTAAGTTTAAACCCATCTGAGTTGGTTTCAAAGAGAGGTTGGCATCCAACCCCTCTTTTTTTATTGTATCAAGTATCTCAATACATCTTTCTCTATAATACTCCGCCTCATCAAGGGATTTGATGAATTCCCCCAATATATCTATCGTGGTCATTATCCCCTGACGGTTTAGCTCTTTTGTGACCCTTACGGCATCTGAAAGCTCTGGACCAGCGATATAGCTTTTTGCAAAAAGTCCAACCAATGGACCGGGGATGTGCATTATACTTTTAGATATTAAAAAGTTTAAGATAGACATCTCTATCTCCTATTTATCAAGCATAAATGGGTATTCTACTTCATCAGGAGCAATGAAGTTCTCTTTTACTGCTCTTGTGGATACCCATCTATAAAGATTCAATACGCTACCAGCCTTGTCATTGGTACCTGATGCCCTACCACCACCGAAAGGCTGCTGCCCTACAACTGCACCTGTAGGTTTATCGTTGATATAGAAGTTTCCAGCCGCAAACTCTAATTTTTCCATCATCAGAGAGATTACCTTTCTATCATTTGCAAATATAGCACCTGTAAGAGCGTAAGGTGAAGTCTTGTCACAAATTTCAAGAGTCTCTTCAAACCGTTCATCATCATAAACATATATGGTAAGCACAGGTCCAAAGATCTCTTCCTCCATTGTTCTAAAATATGGATCTTTTGCCAAGATCACCGTCGGCTCGATAAAGTATCCAACAGACTTATCGTATTTTCCACCAAAGATTATCTCTGCATCTTTAGATTCTTTAGCATAGTCGATATATTCAGTTATACTTTCAAAGGCTGATTCATCGATAACAGCATTGATGAGGTTTGTAAAGTCTTCTACATCACCCATCTTAAGTTTTTTAAGCTCTGCCTCCATAACCTCCCATGTCTGTTTCCAGATCGATTTAGGGATATAAGCCCTTGAAGCAGCGGAACACTTCTGACCCTGATACTCAAAGGCACCCCTTACAAGAGCAACCACAAGTTTTCTGATATCGGCAGATGAGTGAGCAAATACGAAATCTTTACCTCCAGTCTCACCAACTATCCTTGGGTAGTTTTTATACTTAGAAATGTTTTCACCTACATCCTTCCACATCTTCTGAAATACAGCTGTACTACCTGTGAAATGTATACCAGCCATCAATGGATGCTTAATACAGATATCACCCACAACAGAAGCAGAACCAGGTATGAAGTTGATCACACCATCAGGTAGTCCAGCCTCCTGAAGGATCTTCATGATAAAGTAAGGAGCATAAATGGCAGATGAAGCAGGCTTCCACAAAACAACATTCCCCATAATCGCAGGAGATGTTGGAAGGTTTCCACCTATGGCTGTGAAATTGAATGGAGTAACGGCAAATATAAATCCCTCAAGAGGTCTCTGCTGAGTGTAGTTCCATGTCCCTTTTGGGCTGTGAAGTGGTTGCTCTTTGTAGATCTGCTGAGCGTAATAGCTGTTGAACCTCCAGAAATCTATCAACTCACACGCAGAATCTATCTCAGCCTGATAAGCATTTTTACTGATGGAAAGCATGGTCGCAGCATTTAATGTGTATCTATATTTAGTAGACAATAAATCTGCCGCTTTTAAAAAGATGGAGATCCTCTCCTCATACCTCATCTTTTGCCATTCTTTCCAGGCCTTTTGAGATTCCTCTATGGCAAGCAAGACCTCTTTTTCCCCAGCCTTGTGATATTCAGCAAGTACATGATTATGATCGTGAGGGCATACAACCTTACCTTTATTTCCCGTCCTGATCTCCTTGCCACCTATGATAAGAGGGATATCGATAACCTGAGATTTAAGATCTTTGAGAGCTTTTTTGAGGAGTTCCCTCTCCTTTGTCCCTGGTGCATAGGAGAACTGTGGTTCATTCTGCGGAAAAGGTACTGAAACTACCGAATTATTGTAATTCATACTACACCCCTTTGTTCAATGTTTTGTAATCCAATTATATGTTCAAAAAATTGAACAGTCAAGAGGAAAGTAGTACATTATAGTGCAAAGTTCCAGCATCACAGTGGAAGGTCAAATCCAAACAGCATCTGCATCAGGATTATCAGTAGCTGCATTTACCCTTCCAGCCAACAACACGGTAAAGATTTACAACACTCAAACTGGTGCTGAAGTTGCCTCAGGTTCCATTGATAGTAGTGGCAAGTTTTCTGTAAAGGTTGATTTACCATCTGAAAAAAAGATATCCCTTACAATTGCGGCTAATTTTAATGGGACAGGATACAGAACTATACTTCCAATCGATCTATCATCAATGCCAAATAGTTTTGTTGGATCTAACAATGCAAGCGTTGTTTTGAATAGCACTACAACACAAATTTCCCAACAGATATTAGGGGATGGTTTCAAACTTGAAGGCAAAACATTCGACGAAATCAAAACCACATGGGTTGATGCAGGAGGTAGTTTCTTAGGATATTTCAGTGGAAATATAGAAGTTAGGGGTAAAATAGATACATCCTTACCTGGTTCATCAACTCTTCTAACCTCCACAGATTTAACAAATGAGGCATGTAGTACCTGTCACCAAACAAAATTTAATCTATCAGTATCTTCTTCACATGCGGTACCTGCATCTTACTTTAACGCAGATGCTAACATAACAGTCACAAATAATTCTGGTAGACCAACTGTAAATGTAACATTACCTTCAGAATTATCATCTTTTGTATTAAATAGTGGAAATTTGCTGTTCTACAGAGGAAATCCAGCATTTTTCATTATGATATCAGAACTTGATAACGGACAATGGAAAAGAATCTGTTATGAAAGCGGTACACAGGTTGATAATTCAAGTAAAATCTCAAGTAGTAGTGGTTCTTTCAGTTATTCATTTGCAACTACAACAACCTGTGATTACAACAAGTTAGATTTCACTAATAAACTTTATAAAGTTGGAGTATCTTTCATAACTAAAAACCAAAATGAAGTAGGCTTAACAAAAGAAGTAGGTAATGCAGCTTATAAGAGAAATTTATCAACTCAAAATGCTTGTATGAGATGTCATGACAGCATTGGATTTTCTGTACACAAAGCACACTTGAATAAATCTGACAACTTTTCTGATCCTTCCACCAATATTCACTATACCGCAAGAAATGGTTTGGACAATTGTGTTCAGTGCCATAATCCAAATACCGGAGCACAGTCCAATTTAACAGTTTATGCTCATGGATATCATGCAGGGAAAATGATACCTGGTGGTAAATCAAAAATGTTCTTAAACTCTGGTACGACTTATAGAGAATCAGAAATAGGATATCCTAATAGACTCGCCGATTGTGCAGTTTGTCATGATGGAAACGATAAAGATAAAATATATCAGTTTGGCGGTACAACAAGTAATGCAAGTGTAGCGTGTGGATCTTGCCATCAAAATATTTTCAGAAATAAAAACACATTCAAAGATGGACATACTTTAAGCGTAATACATGTAACCCCACCATCAAACATATCTTATGACAACTTCACCGCATATGTTAATAACACAACTTGGAAATGGGCTTTCAGTGAAAATACTTGTGGTATATGCCATAATGGTTCTATGGTCCCAGATATTAAAGAAGCTCATAAAGACATTGAAGGTGAAAATGGAAAAGGAATATCTTATGTAATTGATAACATTACATACGACAGTGGTTCAAGAAAACTAACAGTAAATTGGCATGTAGAGAAGAACGGAACTAAACTTAATTTACTAAACACTGATCCATCAAAAGGTCCAATATTTGTGAATGTAAACAGAGGTGGATTATCATACTCTGTGGCTCTGTTATTTGCATTTAAGACTGCTGATGACTACACTAACCAAGGTATAGGTTCCAATTCCGCTCAACCTGCCTCTGTTACAATATCAGATAACAACACTAAAGATCCAGATGGAGATCTTGTATTTACAACCACTTATACTGTACCAGCAAATGTAACTGCCACACAAGGAACAGTTGCAGTTCAGGGTATACCTGTCGTACAAGGAAGTAAAGGAATGGAGTATGCAAGAGTCAACAGTATAACTAAATCTTTTGCTCTAACAGGAACAGCTAATGATAGAAGACAGATCGTAGATATTAACAAATGTAATTCTTGTCATGGAAATATAGTATTCCATGGTCATTACAGAAATAACAACATTGATCTTTGTGCAACATGCCATAACCCAAGCGCTACAGAAAAGAATAGAAGAAATGATTGGTTTGCACTTGGTGTTGGTAAATTGGATGGTAAAGATGAAGAAAGCTATAATCTTCAGTACATGATCCACTCTATACACGCTGTTTCTGATACTGCTATTAACCCTGATGGAACACCATATATCCTTTACAGAGGAACAGGAACAACAGGTGGTAGTGGTATTTATCTATTCGGTAGCAAGAAACCTGTTGGATGGTGGGATAACGACTCAAGATTTATCGCTACTCCTATAGAATACCCAAGCTCCGCTAAGAATTGTACTAAGTGCCATATTTCTACTCCTGGATTTGTAGATAGTAAGAAAGCTGTTGCATTCACTGTTGGTCAAGGTTCAAGCTTAACTACTGACTCCGACGACACAGTAATAGGACCAAACGCTGCGACATGTAAGAGCTGCCATAAGTCTCAAAACGCCTCAAGCCATATTATGAAAAATACATTCTACGGTATCCTCACTTCACTTGTTGATAAACTGAAAATAGCACTTGGTCAATAACTTTGAGGGGGCGAAAGCCCCCTTTTCTTTTCTAAGATATCTCATTGTATGAAACTTGCAAAATTTTACTCAGTAACATTCAACTTCCTTGACTAAATCGAATTTATTAAGTATAAACAAAACACAAAATAATCTTTAGAGGTGAAGAGATGTCCAAGGTTTTGATCATTGGTGCTGGTGGTGTGGGCAATGTGGTTGCCAAAAAATGTGCTATGAACTCAGATGTTTTTACAGATATCATGCTTGCCAGTAGAACTATAGAAAAGTGCAACAAAATAAGAGATGAAATCAAAAAGAATATCGGTGTAGATATTAAAACAGCCCAGGTGGATGCAGATAATGTATCTGAGCTTGTTAATCTGTTTAACCAATTTAAACCTGAGGTTGTCATCAATGTTGCCCTACCCTATCAGGATCTCACGATCATGGATGCCTGCCTTGAAGCAAAGGTAAACTACCTTGACACTGCTAATTACGAACCAAAAGATACTGCAAAATTTGAATACAAATGGCAGTGGGCATACCAAGACAAGTTTAAGGAAGCAGGACTGATGGCTGTATTGGGGTGCGGTTTTGATCCCGGCGTTACAGGTGTGTTCACCGCTTATGCCCTTAAACATATTTACGATGAAATCTATCAGATAGATATTCTTGATTGCAATGCAGGTAATCACGGACACCCTTTTGCAACCAATTTCAATCCAGAGATAAATATCAGAGAAGTTACCCAAGTGGTTCGTCATTGGGATAACGGAAAATGGGTGGAAACTCCTCCAATCATAGAAGAGGGTTCCGTTCACTTTACATTCAACTACCCTCAGATAGGACCGAGGGAAAGCTACCTATTATATCATGAAGAATTAGAGTCCTTAGCAAAGAATGTAAAAGGGATAAAAAAGATCAGGTTCTGGATGACATTCTCAGAAAATTACCTCACCCATCTAAAGGTATTGAGAAATGTAGGGATGACAAGGATCGATGAGGTGGATTACAAAGGATGCAAGGTAATACCTATGGAATTCTTAAAATGCCTTCTTCCCGATCCAGCATCCCTCGCAGAAAATTATACAGGACTAACAAACATCGGTAATATCTTTGATGGCGTAAAAGATGGAAAAAGATTCAAGAAATATATCTACAATGTTTGTGATCACGCAGCTTGCTACAGAGAGGTACAATCTCAGGCGATATCTTACACAACCGGCGTTCCAGCAATGATCGGTGCAATGATGATGGTAAAAGGTATCTGGGCAAAACCCGGTGTTTACAATGTGGAGGAACTCGATCCCGATGAGTTCATGAATCAACTAAACAAGCAAGGGCTACCATGGGTAATCGAAGACTTTAACGGGGAGCTACCAGAGTGAAAAACGCTAAAGAATACCTCCCCTTTTTAGAAAAGCAATTTCCAAAAGAGATCACCGATAAGGTTGAAACACCATGCTACCTAATCAGCGAGGATCTCATCGAGGAAAACTGCAAGATACTAAAAGATATAAAAGATGCTTCCGGGGCCAAGATCCTTTTGGCCCTCAAAGCCTTTGCCTTACCAAAAGTGTTTCCAACCATTGCTAAATACTTAGATGGCGTATGTGCCAGCGGACCCTATGAGGCAAGATTGGGAAGGGAAGAGTTTGGTAAAGAGGTTCATACCTTTTCCCCAGCCTATACCGACGAAAATATCTTAGATGTAATCTCCACAAGTGACCATGTGGTATTTAACTCACTTAATCAATTTTATAAATACAGGGAGATTGTTAAAAAAGCAGGTAAGCAAATAGGTATCAGGGTAAATCCTGGGTATTCTGAGGTGGATGTTCCATTGTATGATCCTTGCCAAGTGGGTTCAAGATTCGGAGTACTCAGTGAATATTTAGATGGTGCAGATTTAGATGGGCTTGATGGGTTACATTTTCATGCAATGTGTCAGCAGAATTCAGATGTATTGGAAAAGATTGTGGAATCTTTTAAAGCAAAGTATGCCCCATACATAAAAAAGGTGAAATGGGTAAACTTTGGTGGTGGACACCATATAACGAGGGATGGATACAATAGAGAAAAATTAATAAAAATCCTTAAAAAATTTTACCAAAATTATCCAAATATAAAAGAGATCTATTTAGAACCCGGTGAGGCTGTGGTATTCAATGCTGGGGTGCTGGTTTCAACTGTCCTTGACATCGTTAGAAACGGAATGGAGATAGCAATTCTCGATACCTCAGCGGAAAATCATATGCCCGATGTCCTTGCAATGCCTTATCGCCCTGAGATATTTGGTGCTGGGCTACCCGGTGAATATGAATACACCTATCGATTGGGCGGAGTCACATGCTTGGCCGGAGATGTAATTGGGGATTACTCATTTAGAGATCCTCTCAAAATAGGTGATCGACTTGTATTTACAGACATGGCTCTTTACTCATTTGTAAAAAATACGATGTTTAATGGTATTCATCTACCATCACTCATCCTTTTTAGTCTCAAAAAAGGTAGTGTAGATGTTGTAAGAAGATTCGGGTATCTGGATTATCTCAGTAGAATAAGTTGAAAACTACTTTGCCAATTTTAGTATTCTAACGGCACCCTGCAACACGAGCACCAGCACTATTCCACCAATGACAAGGTCGGGGTATTTTGAGTTTGTGAAATATACCAGTATTCCAGCTAAGATTACACCCAAATTGACAATCACATCATTGGATGTAAAGATCATACTTGCCTGTATGTGTGCCTCTTTGTTTCTACTTTTTTGAAGTAGGTACAAAGACAAGGCATTGCCGATAAGGGCAAAAATCGAGATGATTATCATCATCTTATAATCTGGATCTATGTTTGGTGCAATAAATCTTCTCACCACTTCGAAAAATCCAAAAAAGGCCAAACAGATCTGAAAATACCCCGATAACTTGGCAACATTCTTCTTTCTCTCCACTGTCCCCCTTACAGCATAGAGAGCCAAACCGTAAACAACACTATCAGCAAGCATATCTAATCCATCGGCGATCAAACCCAGCGACTCTGCATACAACCCAGTGAAAACCTCCAACAAAAAGAAAAAGAAGTTTATGATCAAGACATTCCAGAGTAGTTTTTCCTCTTTCACAGAATTATCTGATAATAAATGAAAATCATCGATTATAGTATCTTCGATTAAAGATGTATCAAAGTTTAGTTCATCCAAAGTTTTAAAGATATCTTCTGTTTTATGATTATGGATAACAACAAGTTTTCTGTTTGAAATATCAAACTCAAGGGAGAATATCTCCGATAGTGATGAAAGTTTCATCCTTATCATATGTTCTTCAGACGGGCAATCCATTTTTGATATTCTAAAGGTGGTTTTTCTCATAATTCACCAATTAAACAAATTAAAAAAGCCGCCTTTTCAGGCGGCCTAAGAAACTCCCCGAGACGGACTCGAACCGCCAACCTAGTGGTTAACAGCCACCCGCTCTGCCGATTGAGCTATCGGGGATCATCAACTGCGGATGGAGTATATAGCAATATTTTACAGAGATGTCAACAAAAATTTTCAACCCGATAACACAAAACTATTTATTATTGTATACCAATATGTTAAGACGCAAAACAAGTTTTTGTTGTCTTTTGGATGGTTTGTTTGTATAATATTTTCAAATGCCATGTGGGGATAAGCAATGTTTGTCGAACTGATTTTAAAATCAGGTAAAAGTGCCGTGGATCTATGTCTTTATGTTTTACTACCCATCATGGTTGTTATGATGGCTTTTATGAGGTTATTGGAGGAGAAAAGGGTTTTAAGCTTTATATCCAAACTTTTCTATCCAATTCTTAGAGTATTTGGTATGCCGGGATTAGGTATTTTTGCGGCACTGCAGATCCTTCTCGTAAGTTTTGCCGCTCCGATTGCCACGCTATCAATAATGGAAAAAGAGAAGATATCCGACCGGGAGATCGCCGCTTCCCTTGCCATGATCTTTGCCATGTCTCAGGCAAACGCAGTTTTTCCATTAATAGTATATGGACTCGACTTTAAGGTAATTTTGCTCACATCAATACTTGGGGGAATAATAGCATCCTCCCTTACATTTTATATTTTTGGTAAGAATCTTAATTACGATAACCAAAGACATACAGATATTTTAAAGAAGGAATCTAACAGATCTGTATTAAGTATCATGCTCGATGGCGGCAATGAGGCAGTTAATCTAATTCTAAAATCTATCCCTTTGATAGTTTTGGCAATATTTCTCGTAAATCTACTAAAAGCAATCCAAGCCATAACCTTTATCGAAACCATCTTTAAACCTGTCATAGGATTCTTCGGGATAAACCCATCGGTAACACTACCTATTGTAACCAAATTCTTAGCCGGTGGTACGGCTATGATGGCAGTATCGGTAGAATTGATCAAGTCGGGACTAATGACGGCAAAGGATCTAAACCTGATAGCTGGATTTTTGATAAATCCTGTAGATATCGTTGGCGTTATGGTTTTGTGTTCCGCTGGGGAAACTACTAGAAGAGTCTTAAAACCTGCATTATTTGGAGCACTTTGCGCTCTGTTTTTCAAAGGGGTAATACATTACCTCTTAATCAGAGGGTTCTATGGCATTGGGTGATCTGGATATCGTATATTACTTAGATGGAAACAATGTTATTATCAGAGTAGAAAATATCGACCCCTTAGGCTTGATAGGGCGAGGTTATTTCGAATTTAGCAACGATGAAATGTTGAGACAACTTCTCTCAAAGATTTTTGATAGAGTAAGAAAATTTAATAAAACATTCAAAACTACATACAGATGCGATGATGAGGAAAACATTAGGATCTTCGAACTTGTTATCGAACCCTTAGGCAAAAATATTCTGAAACTAACACATAAACTATTTAAAAAAGAGCCAAGACCTCACTCTTTGGACTTCACTCAGAGATCGGATCTCATATACAGAATGTGCGCATGGTGTGATAAGATATTCTACAACGATAGATATATCGAACTCGATGAAGCAGTAAACAAGATGAAGATCTTCGAACACAATTTTCTACCTCGATTCAGTCACGGTATCTGTAACGACTGTCAGAAAAAACTTCTGGAAGAACTTGAAGAATTCTCTGATGAATCTCATTCAAGTTAAATTATATTTGACATTTCCCCGATTTCTTGTTAAGAAAAATTAAAATTTTTTAAGTGGGGTTGTGATATGTTGTGGAACGAAGAGTTTGAAACATTGCCACGGGAGGCATTGGAAGCTCTACAGTTAAAAAGACTGAAAGCTACTTTAGAAAAGGTTTACGCTACCGTTCCTTTCTATAGAAAAAAGTTTGACGAGGCTGGTTTTCATCCCGATAAATTAAAGAAACTTTCCGATATAAAATATGTCCCATTCACTACCAAACAGGATCTCAGAGACAACTACCCCTTTGGACTTTTCGCAGTTCCAAAAGATCAGGTGGTGAGGGTACACGCCTCAAGCGGCACCACTGGTAAGCCAACAGTTGTGGGCTACACAAGACGAGATATCTCGATGTGGGCTGAACTGATGGCAAGAACCTTTACCGCAGCCGGAGTAAAAAAGGGTGATGTATTACAAAATGCCTACGGGTATGGGCTTTTCACCGGTGGATTGGGTGCCCATTACGGTGCCGAACTGATAGGTGCCACAGTTGTACCCATCTCAGGTGGAAATTCTAAAAGACAGATCATGCTGATGAAAGACTTCGGTTCCAATGCAATATCTTGCACCCCATCTTACGCCCTAAACCTCTATGAGGCCGCCCTTGAGGAAGGGATAAATGTAAAAGAACTCCCTCTGAGGGTAGGAATCTTCGGTGCAGAACCATGGACCAACGAGATGAGAAGAGAGATCGAGGAGAAATGGGGGATCGATGCCATAGACATTTACGGACTTAGTGAGGTGATTGGGCCCGGGGTATCTTTTGAATGTATCGAGGCAAAATCGGGCATGCATATCAATGAAGATCATTTCTTAGTTGAGATCATAGACCCAGAGACCGAAGAACCACTACCATACGGAGAAAAGGGAGAGATAGTGTTCACAAGTCTAACAAAAGAGGCATTACCAGTCATAAGATACAGAACAAGGGATATCTCAAGACTCATAAAAGAACCCTGCATCTGTGGAAGAACTTTTGTAAGGATGGAAAAAGTAACCGGAAGAACCGATGATATGCTGATCATAAGGGGAGTAAACCTCTTCCCATCTCAGATCGAGTCCATTCTCATCGAAACTAAAGGTGTACTACCTCATTATCAGATAATCGTTGATAGGGTAAACAATCTGGATCAGCTTGAGGTATTAGTAGAGGTAAACGAAGAGTTCTTCTCAGACGAGATAAAGGTACTACAAAACTTAGAACAAGGTATCGAGAAAAATATCAAAGATCTCATCGGTATTTCTTGCAAGGTAAGGCTCGTTGAACCTAAAACAATTGAAAGAAGTGAAGGGAAAGCAAAAAGGGTAATCGATAAAAGAAAGCTAAAATAGGGGGTATTTATGAAAATTACTCAGATTTCGGTATTTATAGAAAATAAGTCGGGAAGACTCTACGAAATATGCGATCTCCTTGGGAAAAATAATCTAAATATCAGAGCACTATCACTTGCGGATACATCCGATTTCGGAATTTTAAGACTCATCGTCAATGACCCCGAAAGAGCCTATACTCTTTTGAAGCAAAATGGCTTCACAGTAGGAAAAACGGAAGTTATAGCCGTAGAGGTACCCGATGTACCCGGTGGGCTTGCATCGGTTTTGAGGGTGTTGAGTGCAAACGATGTAAATGTGGAATATATGTATGCATTTGTGGAGAAAAGTTCAGATTTTGCAGTGATGATCTTCAGATTTGATGAGGTTGATAAGGCATTAGAGACCCTCGAAAAAGCTGGTATCAAAACCATTGAAGGTGTTAAAATATACGGATTATAGGAGCGAGTTATGAAGAGAATTTTTAGTGCTTTTTTCTTTCTTTTTGCCATTTCAGTATTTGCTGAGGTGAAGGTAGGTGCTCTACTTGCTTTGACAGGACCAGCCTCTATCTTGGGTCTACCTGAAAAGCAAACCCTTGAAATGATGGTTGAGGAGATCAACAAGAAAGGTGGAATAAACGGTCAAAATATCTCACTTACAATCTACGATACCCAGAGTGTCGATGATGAAGCAAGAAAAAAATTCATCAGACTGGTTCAAAAAGATGAAGTGCATATTGTACTTGGTCCCACCACATCAGGGGAAACATTGGCCATCAAAGACTTGGCTTCCCAATATAAAGTACCTGTGATCAGCATGGCTTCCAGTGATAGAATAGTAAACCCATTAAACAAGTTTGTCTTCAAAGTGGCTCCCTCAGATGATCATGCCGTTCAAAAGATATACGAATACCTTGCTGCAAATAAAAAGCAGAAGGTTGCCCTTCTCACAGTTCAAAATGGGTATGGTGATTCTGGAAGAGCTGCCCTCCTAAAAGAGGCAAAGAATTTCGGTATCGAAATTGTAGCAGATGAAAAATATCTTGACACAGATAAAGATATGACCTCTCAGCTTTCCAAGATTGCTGCCAAAAAGCCAGATGCAGTTATTTGCTGGGGTGTGGGACCTGCACCAGCAATTATTGCTAAAAATTTCAAACAGTTAAATATAAATGCTCAACTTGTAATGAGCCACGGTGTAGCTTCAGCAAAATTCATCGAACTTGCTCAGGATGCAGCAAATGGTATAATTCTTCCCGCTGGTAGGATGATCGTAGCAGAGCAGCTCCCCGACAACGATAAATACAAAAACCTTCTACTCAACTATGTAAAAGATTTTGAAGGTAGATTCAAAACACCCGTATCCACCTTTGGTGGACATGCTTATGATGCTATAAATGTTGTTGTTTCTGCCGTAAAAATGGGTGGAAATGACCTTGTAAAAAATATCGAAAACATCAAAGGTTATGTTGGCACTTACGGCACATTCAACTTTTCCCCTGAGGATCACAATGGGCTATCAAGAGATGCCTTTGTCATGGTAAGAATAGAAAACAAAAAGTGGAAACTTTTAAAATAAAATCTAAGCGGGGTTGAATATGAAAAAAATATTAGTGGGTGCATTGATCGTTTTATCCCTAACTACAACCGTATTTGCCGATATAAAGTTGGGTGCCATATTTTCGATAACCGGACCAGCGTCTTATTTGGGACTACCAGAAAAACAAACCCTTGAGATGCTCGTAGAGGAAACAAATAAAAAGGGTGGTATAAAAGGGGAAAAGATAGAGGTGATAATCTATGATGATAAAGGTGAAGATGCTGAAGCAAGAAAGAAGTTTCTAAGACTTGTTCAAAATGATGGTGTGATAGCTGTAATTGGCCCCACGAGAACAGGAACATCATTAGCAATCAAAGAACTCGCCCAAAACATGAAGATCCCACTTATTTCTGTTGCAGCAAGTAAAACGATAGTCCATCCTGTCAATAAATATATCTTTAAAACACCTCAGTCAGATGAACAGGCAGTGGAAAAGATATACGACTTTTTGAAGAAGCAGGGGAAGAAAAAGGTAGCCATCATCACATCTCAAGATGGTTTTGGTGATACGGGTAGAACAGCCCTTATGACTGAGGCAAAAGGGTATGGGATAGAGATCGTTGCGGACGAAAGATTTAAAGATACAGATAAGGATATGACTTCCCAGCTTTCAAAAATAGCATCCAAAAATCCCGATGCCGTTGTTTGCTGGGGCGTAGGACCAGCTCCTGCTATCATCGCAAAAAATTACAAACAATTAAACATATCTGCACCACTTTTCATGTCCCATGGGGTTGCCTCTAAGAAATTCATAGAATTAGCAGGTACTGCAGCAGATGGAATCTTTTTACCTGCTGGTAGATTAGTTGTTGTTGACAAATTGCCAAATAATGATAAATTTAAACCTCTTTTGATGGAGTATAAGAAAGAATTTGAAGCAAAGTTTAACTCACCTGTTTCACCTTTCGGTGGATACGCTTATGATGCTTTCCACCTTTTCAGAATGGCTGTAGAAAAAGGTGGAAAAGATAGGGATAAGATCGCCGAAGCTTTGGAAAATATAAAAGGTTTTATGGGGATCACAGGTATATTTAATATGTCTAAAGATGACCACAACGGACTTGGGAAAGAGTCGTTTTTGATGGTTAAGATAAAAAATGGTGACTGGGAGATCGCTGAATAATGCAGTTTTTGTATTCAGGGCTTACAAGTGGTAGCATATATGCACTTGTGGCTATCGGTTATAACATAATATACAACACAACTGGACTTATAAATTTTGCTCAAGGGGAATTTGTGGTGCTGGGTGGTATGCTGATGTATACCACCCTTTCCATGCTTGGATTTAATATGTTTTATTCCTTTATCATCACCTTTGTATCGATGTTTTTCATCGGTATCATTTTTGAAAGGGTATTCCTAAGATATGTAAGATTAAAAACAGAAACCAACCTCATCACAGTCACCATCGCCCTTGCCATCATTATTAGAGGCATCGTAATGGTGATATGGGGAAGAGACTCATTGGCCGTGCCATCTTATGTGGAGGAGAAAACGATCCCCCTTGTGGGTGGTAGTATTACGAGTCAAAGTATTCTTGTCATTGTAGCATGCTTTATCACTGCTGTTCTCTTGTCTTCATTTTTTAAATATACAAAATATGGAAAAGCCTTTAGAGCATGCTATGATGACCAGATTGCTTCCACGATCTGCGGTATAAATGTCAACATGATAAGGATGCTCTCCTTTGCAATAGCCAGTTTCTTGGGAGCATTGGCTGGTGCTATAATTGCACCTATCACCTTCGTCACCTATACCGATGGTGTAATGGCTGGGCTAAAGGGTTTTGCAGCAGCAATATTAGGCGGGCTTGGCAGTTTCTGGGGTGGGCTTTTTGGAGGATTTTTACTTGGCGTAATAGAAGGTTTCTTTGCTTTCATCTTCCCTTCCGGGTTTAAAGACGCCTTTGCTTTTGTAATTCTTCTACTTATTCTCTTTGTAAAACCATCAGGATTCTTCGGTAAGAAAAAGGCAATCAGAGTATGAAAAAGGTAAATCTCTTTTACATAACATTTTTGATTGTTGGTCTTACAGTCTTTCATTTTTTGGTGGAAAACCAGTTTTACAAAAGTATTGTAGTCTATATTCTAATCAATGCCATAAACGCATCACTTCTTAATATACTTTTCGGATATACCGGGGTAATCTCCCTCGGTCAGGCGGCATTTTACGGCATAGGAGCCTACACCACAGGAATACTGACAGTGCATTTCGGCATAAATCCATTCTTAACCATTTTTATCGGTTTGGCTATTTCAGTGATTGTGGCTTTCATCGTGGGGTATCCTGCTCTCAAGCTACATGGTCATTATTTAGCAATGGCCACTCTGGGATTTGGAATGATCATATACATATTTTTCAATGAGTTTAGCCAATACACTGGTGGTCCTTCGGGGCTTGTGGGGATACCGAAATTGTCTTTTTTTGGTATATCGCTGGATAATGAAGATAAGTTTTATATCTTTATTTCTATATATTTTGTGATCTTTTCAATATTCATGGAGCTTTTTGATAAATCTCATCTATCGTATAAATTAAAATTCATAAAGGAATCGGAGTTTGCTTCAAAATCTTTTGGAGTAAATGTGGCAAAGGTTAAACTTACAGTTTTCATCTTTGTGGCTGCTCTCACATCTGTTACAGGTAGCATCTTTGCATTTTACTCAGGCTTTATAAGCCCCGTGTCCTTTAGTCTTAAATACTCCATAGATGTATTCGTAATGGCTACAGTTGGTGGTTTGGGTAGCATATCTGGGGGAACACTTGGTGCAGCACTTCTCACCTTTTTCCCCGAACTGATCTCAAACTTTGAAGATTACGAAATGATCGTATATGGAACTCTACTTCTTGTTATTGTAATGTTCTTCCCACAAGGGCTTGCTGGAATTTTCAAGAGGTTTTTTGGAAAGTATGTTAACGCTAAATAATATCTCAATAAGTTTTGGTGGATTAAAGGCTCTCACTGATGTTACCTTCTCCCTAAAAGATGGAATAAATGCCCTCATCGGTCCCAACGGAGCAGGTAAGACTACACTTTTTAATGTAGTTTCTGGTTTTTTAAAACCAAACAATGGTAATGTTCATTTCAACGATGAAGATATCACAGGTATGGAGCCCTACGAAATCTTTGCCAAAGGGATCTCCCGAACATTCCAAAACATTAATCTGATAAAAGATGCTACACTGAGAGAAAATCTATATTTAGGTGTATTTGAAAAGGAGAAACCATCCATTTTCAAAGATATCTTCAGATTAAACAGAGATTTTTGGAAGAAGATCGACAAACAGATCGATGAAATCATGGAGCTTACCAATGTTTCCAAATGGCAGGATCTAAAACCTGATTCGGCACCTTATGGTGTATTGAAAAACTTTGAACTCGCTCGAGCCCTCATCTCCAAACCATCTCTCCTACTTTTGGATGAGCCTGCCGCAGGATTAAACAACACTGAAAAGGAGAACTTAGCATTGATCATAGATAAGATAGCCTCAATGGGGATCAAGATCCTCATGGTGGAGCATGATATGTCTTTCGTGTCAAACTTGGCAAAGTATGTGGTATGCCTAAACTTTGGTAAGGTGATAGCCACAGGCACATACTCTGAAATAAGACAGAATGAGGATGTCATCAAAGCCTACTTAGGGGATACAGATGCTTAAGGTAACCTCCCTCACTGTAAACTATGGTTCTATAACTGCTATAAAAAATGTCTCCGTACATATAAAAAAAGGTGAATTCGTAGCTCTCATCGGTTCCAATGGTGCCGGGAAAACTACACTTTTAAACTCTATCTTTGGTTTAATCCCATCCCAGGGGGAAGTAGTTTTTAAGGATCAAAACCTCTCCAAAATACCATCTCATAAAAGAAGTAAATTGGGATTATCCCTTGTCCCCGAAGGTAGAAGGGTATTTCCAAATATGACGGTACTCGAAAACTTAGAGTTGGGTGGTTATAGTTCCGATAAAAACTCTGTAAATAAAAAGATCGAAGAGGTTGTGGAGATCTTCCCTGTTTTAAAGGAAAGATTTAAACAACTCGCAGGGATGCTCTCAGGAGGCGAACAACAGATGCTTGCCATCGGTAGGGCTCTCATATCTGGACCTGAACTTTTATTGATGGATGAGCCTTCTATGGGGCTTGCACCTATGGTGATAAAAGAGGTATACGAAAAATTATCATTACTAAAAAACAATGGACTTACCATTTTCCTCGTGGAGCAAAATGCCATGGCAGCTTTAAAATATGCTGATCGAGGATATGTGTTGGAAAATGGAAAGATCGTACTTCAAGGTAAAAGTAGCGAATTGATAAATGATAACGAAATAAAAAGGGCCTATCTCGGAAAAGAATACAAAGAAAAATGGGAGAGGTAAGATGAATTTCTGGCAAAGAGAAGAGGAAACATTAGCCGTAGATGAGATCAAGCAGATTCAGCTTGAGAGGCTTCAGGCAGTACTAAACAGGGTAGATGAAAATGTTTTATTCTATAAAAAGAAGTTCAAAGAGCATGGTGTAGAGCCAGATTCTTTAAAAAATTTGGAAGATATTGCAAAGTTCCCCTTCACATACAAAAGCGACCTCAGGGATAACTACCCCTATGGTATGTTTGCAGTACCATTAAGGGATATTGTCAGAATTCACTCCTCAAGCGGAACCACTGGAAAGCCAACCGTCGTAGGATATACAAGAAACGATTTGGAAAATTGGAAAAACCTCGTGGCAAGGATAATGGTGGCTGGTGGAGTTTCGGCTAATGACATCGTTCATATCGCTTTTACCTATGGACTTTTCACTGGTGGATTCGGTCTTCACTATGCGGCAGAACATATCGGAGCAAGCGTGATACCTGTATCCAGCGGAAACACGAAAAGACAGATCATGATCATGCAGGATTACCGCAGTTCCGTATTGGTATGCACCCCATCTTACGCCCTTCATATCGCAGAAACCTTAGAAAAATTAAACCTCACTAAAAACGACATACATCTAAAATATGCCCTACTTGGCAGCGAGCCTTGGGGTGAAAAGATCAGGGAGGAGATAGAAAGAAGGTTGGGCGTCATCGCCACAGATAATTATGGATTATCCGAGGTAATGGGACCCGGCGTTTCCGGAGAATGCCTCTATAAAAATGGCCTACATGTAAACGAGGATCATTTCTATGTGGAGATCATCGATCCTGAAACAGGTGAACCTTTGCCAGAAGGTGAAAAAGGTGAACTGGTCATCACCACTCTTACAAGGGAAGCCATGCCCCTCATAAGGTATAGAACAAGAGATATCACAAGACTATACAGGGATAAATGCCCATGTGGAAGAACGCTGATAAAGATGGAAAAACCATCCGGTAGAACAGATGATATGGTAATAGTAAACGGAGTAAATATCTTCCCATCTCAGGTAGAAGAGGTTTTAAAAGAGTTTGACCAGACTACACCACATTATATGATCTTCATCAAGAAAAAAGGTAGACTCGATATGCTCGAGATCGACATAGAGATGACGGAGGCTCTATTCTTCGATGAGATGAAAAAGCAGAAGGCACTTCTCGAACAGATAACCGAAAGGATGTTTAATGTGTTGGGTATCAAACCAGCAATAAAATTTGTGGAACCTAAAACTATCGAAAGATTCGAAGGGAAAGCAAAGAGAGTAATAGATCTCAGAAATGAATGATCTAAGCAGATTGGCCAACTTCTTTTTTGAAACCGGCATATTACAGAATCTAAAGAGAAGTGGTAATATATTCTTGGGTTCAGGGGAACAGACCGTTGCATCCCATATCTTCAGAGTCGTAATTATCGGATATGTCATGTCGAAGATCATGAATGCAGATTCTTACAAGGTTATTCTGATGTGTCTTTTTCACGATATAGAGGAAACGAGAACTGGAGACTTGAACTATCTACAGCAGATGTATATAAAATCCGATGATGAAAGAGCCCTAAAGGACCTTTTAAACGGCTTACCGATAAAAGATGAAATAGAAACCATACTCAAAGAGTACGCCAAATTGGAAACTCTTGAGGCAAAGATAGCCAAAGATGCAGACTCATTGGAACTCATCCTTTTTCTCAAGGAGCAACTCGATAAAGGTAACCCCCAAGCCCAGAATTGGATAAACTCGGCAAGAAAACGGTTGATCACAGAAACAGCAAAAGAACTCTGCGTTGAGATCGAAAACGGCAGGTATTACAATTGGTGGTACAACATGAGGAATGACTGGGAAAATGGGTCAAAACAGTGGTGAAATAAGATACCCTGGTATAATAGAGACATTCTTATGCTGTATAAGATTGGTATTTTTTTCGGAAAAAGCTTTTTTTAGGATATATATCGACAGCAGATTAAACTACAATCTGATAACGATCTTCCTCCTCACACTACTTATACCTTACAAATCGGCTAACTCTGAACAGATCTACGACTTTGAAAATATCATGAGTGGCATCTTCATGACACTTTTTTTCATCCTGTTTTTATATCTGCTGATACCGAGAAAAAAGGTCTCCCTTCTATTCTTCATAAAACTATTTTTACCCCTCGAGGTTATCAACATATTTGCCCCTATTACATTTCTCCTTGAAAAAGATTACATCCAGTATTTTGGAATTTTTCTACTCTCTTGGTATTTGGCACTTTCAGTATTCATTTACAGCCGAATTACAGGTATCAGGTACTTCGGTAGCTCCCTACTTGTCATGCTGAGTTTCTTTGTGAGTAATATTATGGTAGCATTGTTTTAATTTCTTATCAGATATATTTTAATTGACTAATTCTGTTTAATTGGATAAAATAAAAAGTGTATAATTAAATTGAAGAAATTTAAGTCTTGCTTAACATAGAAAAAGGAGGCAACATGAAGAAAAGGTTTGTTCAAATCGATGGCAACACCGCAGCTGCATATGTAGCACACGCTACCAATGAAGTAATTGCGATTTACCCCATCACACCATCCTCTGTAATGGGTGAATTGGCGGATGAAAAATCGGCAAAAGGTGAAAAGAATATCTGGGGTACAGTTCCAAAAGTTGTTGAAATGCAATCTGAGGGCGGTGCTGCCGGTGCTGTTCATGGTGCACTTGCTTCTGGAGCTTTAACTACGACATTTACTGCCTCTCAAGGGCTTTTATTGATGATACCAAACATGTTTAAGATAGCTGGTGAACTCACACCCACAGTTTTCCATGTGAGCGCGAGGGCTGTGGCTACCCATGCTCTTTCTATTTTTGGAGACCATTCAGATGTAATGGCTTGTAGGCAAACAGGCTGGGCTATGCTCTGCTCCAACAACCCACAAGAGGTAATGGACTTTGCCCTTATCGCTCAAGCTGCCACACTCGAATCGAGAGTGCCATTTTTACACTTTTTTGATGGATTTAGAACATCCCACGAAATCAGAACAACAGAGGAACTCTCATTTGATGAAATGAGAGCAATGCTGGATGATGAACTGATCTCTGCCCATAGAAAAAGATCTCTAAACCCAGAAAATCCAACAATTAAAGGTACCGCACAAAACCCTGATGTATTCTTCCAGAGTAAAGAGGCTTGCAACAAGTATTACGAAAAAGTCCCAGCAATTACTAAGAAATACATGGATAAATTCTTCGAGATAACAGGTAGAAGATACGACCTTGTGGAGTATTTTGGTCATCCAGAAGCCGAAAAGGTAATCGTTATAATGGGCTCTGGTGCCGATGTTGTAAAAGAAACAGTAGAATATATGAACTCTTTAGGGGAAAAGGTTGGTGTAGTTGTAATCAGACTTTACAGACCATTCCCACTTGAATCTTTTATAAAAGCGTTGCCTAAAACTGCCCTTAAGATCGCAGTCCTTGATAGAACCAAAGAGCCAGGCTCTTTAGGTGAACCGATGTACTTAGATGTTAGAACTGCCATCGGTGAAGCTATGCAGAAAAAGATGGTATCCTACGCAAAATACCCAATGATAGTAGGTGGAAGATACGGTTTAGGATCAAAAGATTTCACTCCTGCTATGGTAAAAGCTGTTTATGACAACTTGGATGCTGCAGAGCCTATCAATGGATTCACCGTTGGGATCGAAGATGATGTCACCTTCAAGAGCCTTAAGTATGATAAGAATTGGATCGTTCCACAAGATGATGTATTCAACGGCATGTTCTACGGTTTAGGTGCAGATGGTACCGTTGGAGCAAATAAAAACTCTGCTAAGATCATAGGTGATCTCACAGGCAACAAGGTACAAGCTTACTTTGTTTACGATTCCAAAAAATCTGGTTCTATGACTATATCCCATGTTCGTTTTGGAAGCAGAGAGATTAGAAGCTCATATCTCATTCAAAAGGCGGACTTTATCGGTTGCCATAAATTCTCTTTCCTCGAACTCTACGATATTTTAAAGCCTCTGAAAAAAGGTGGAGTATTCCTGTTAAACTCACCATTCTCTAAGGATGAGGTATGGGATAAATTGCCTATCGAAGTTCAGAAAGAGATCATCGAAAAAGAGGCAAAATTCTACATCATCAACGCAGATGAAATCGCAGAAAAAATAGGTCTTGGTGGTAGAACAAATACTATCCTTCAAACAGCCTTCTTCAAGATATCAAACATTATACCTTTTGAAAAAGCTGTTGAAGCTATCAAAGATGCCATCAAGAAGACATACGGTAGATACGGAGACAAGGTTGTAAATATGAACATAGCTGCTGTTGATGCAGGGATAAACGAACTCTACGAGGTAAATTATCCAAAGACTGCTAATAGCACTATCAAGATGCACAAGTATATCACCGATCCTACTGCACCAGAGATCGTTAGAAAAGCTATCAGCAAGATGGTGGCATTCGAAGGTGACGATGTACCTGTATCATGGCTTCCAGATGACGGTGTATACCCAACAGGTACAAGCAAGTATGAAAAAAGAAACATCGCAAACTTCGTTCCCGAGTGGGACCCAGAGATCTGTATCCAGTGCGGTATCTGCTCTTTCGTATGCCCACATGCAACAATCAGAATGAAGATCTACGATCCAGCAGAGCTTAAGAATGCTCCTAAGACATTCAAGTCTGCCGATGCAAGAGGCAAAGAATTCACAGGTATGAAATGCACAATTCAGGTAGCAGTTGAAGATTGTACGGGATGTGGAGCATGCGTATTCAACTGCCCAGCAAAGAGCAAGGCAGATCCAACAAAGAAGGCCATCAATATGGTACCTCAATTCCCATTGAGAGAGCAGGAAAGAGAAAACTTCAATTTCTTCCTATCTATCCCTGAACTCGATATTAAGAAATACGATAAGACTTCACTCAAAGGTAGCCAGCTTGCACCACACATGTTTGAATTTTCAGGTGCTTGTGCAGGTTGCGGTGAAACACCATACATCAAGCTTCTCTGCCAGCTTTTTGGGGATAGAACAGTAATAGCTAATGCTACAGGTTGCTCTTCTATCTACGGTGGTAACCTTCCAACGACACCTTACACCACAAGATTCGATGGTAGAGGACCAGCATGGGCAAACTCACTCTTTGAAGACAACGCAGAATTCGGCTTCGGTATGAGACTTGCCATCGATAAATTCAACCAGATGGCAAAAGAGTACCTTGAACTCTTAAAAGATAAAATAGGTGCTGACTTTGTTAATGAAATAATATCTGCACCACAAACCAATCAGGTAGAGATAGAAGCTCAAAGAGACAGAGTTGCAAAACTGAGGGAGATACTCAAAGGTATCAACAGTACTGAGGCTAAAAAACTTGATGAGATCGCAGATTACCTCGTCAAGAAATCTGTATGGATTGTTGGTGGTGATGGTTGGGCATACGACATAGGTTACGGCGGACTTGACCATGTCATAGCTCAGTCTCAGAATGTAAACCTTCTCGTTCTTGACACAGAGGTTTACTCAAACACTGGTGGTCAGGCTTCAAAAGCTACATCCACAGGTTCATTTGCAAAATTTGCCTTTGCTGGTAAGGATGGTGATAAGAAAGATTTAGGAATGATTGCTATGACTTATGGAAATGTATATGTGGCAAAAGTATCCCTTGCAAATCCCGCACAGTGCATCAAGGCATTTGTAGAGGCAGAGGCTTACGATGGACCATCAGTAATCATCGCTTACTCACATTGTATCGCTCATGGTATCGATATGTCAAAAGGTATCGAGCAACAGAAACTTGCAGTTCAGTCAGGATACTGGAATCTTTACAGATTCAACCCAGATCTTGCAAAAGAAGGAAAGAATCCTCTCATTATAGACAGCAAAGAGCCTTCAATGACTGTGGAAGAGTACATGAAAACTGAGACAAGATTCAAAACAGTTATGCAGACATTCCCAGAGAGGGCAAAAGAGCTTGCAGAGTTTGCCAACAGAGCAGCAAAAAGGAAATACAGTATCTACAAACAGCTTGCTGAAATCAAGTGCAACGAATAAATTAAAAGGGGCGTTAAGCCCCTTTTTTATTGTAATTCGTAAACTATTCTACCCGATTTTATCGTAAGACAATTTATACCCTTTAATCTTTTACCCCAAAATGGTGTGTTGGTGGATTTAGATTTGTTGAAATGTTCGTCAAACACATATTCCTTATCCCTATCGATCACAGCGATATCAGCCAATTTCCCTTCTTCAATGCTACCTTTATCAATGAAACCTAAAACCTTTGAAGGGTTGTAAGAAGTGTATTTTACAAAGTCATTAATCGATATGACCCCCTCTTCAACAAGTTTGAGCGTAAGGGGTACAAGGGTTTGTAAACCGGTAATCCCAAAAGCGGCGAGATCAAACTCCACAAACTTTTCATCTCTATGATGAGGTGCATGATCCGTGGCAATACAATCTACAAGACCCTCTTTGAGAGCCTGTTTTAAAGCCTCCACATCCTCTTTCGTCCTGAGAGGTGGATTCATTTTGTAATTCGTATCGTAGGATAAAAGCTCATCCTCAGTGAGGGAAAAATGGTGAGGAGCAACTTCACATGTGATATTTAACCCCTTCTCTTTTGCAAATCTGATAAGATCGAGGGAACCCTTTGTACTCACATGACAGAAATGGAAATGTGTCCCCGTAAGTTTTGATATAAGGATATCCCTTGCTATAATTATCTCTTCTGCCTCATCTGGAATCCCTTTTAATCCTGTAAGGGTAGCAACCTTTCCATCATTTATAGCACCCTTTGCCGCCAAATTTGCATCTTCAGGATGAGATAGCACTATACCACCCACTCCTTTGATATACTCAGCGGCCCTTCTCATCACTTCAGAATTCATTACAGGCTTGCCATCATCGGAAAAGGCAATAGCACCAGCAGCCTTCATTTCACCTATTTCAGCAAGCTCCTGACCTTCCAACCCTTTGGTAATTGCACCAACGGGATACAGATCGATAAGTCCTATCTTCTTAGCCTTGTCGATCATATATGTTGTGATGTAGGCATTATCATTTACAGGCTTCGTATTCGCCATAGCCAAACAAGTGGTAACCCCACCTGCAACGGCAGCCCTACTACCGCTCTCTATATCCTCTTTATACTCCAATCCTGGATCTCTAAAATGGACATGCATGTCGATCAATCCGGGAACAACTATCTTCCCAGAGCAATCGATCACCCTGTCAGCCTTATCTGAGAGATTTCCGATCTTTTTTATTCTATCACCCTCGATAAGAATATCCCCTTTTATTGTTTTATCGAAATTTACAATCTCACAATTTTTTAACAACAACGACATACTAATCCTCCAATTTTACATTTTGTTGCATAGCTAAAAGATACATCACGGCCATCCTTACGGCAACTCCGTTTTCCACCTGAGTCAAAATGACGGATCTATCGCAATCTGCCAGATACGATGGCAATTCTACCCCTCTATTGATGGGGCCTGGATGCATTATAATCGCATCTTTTTTTGCATTTGCAAGCCTCTGTTTGTTCAAACCAAAGAGTTTAGAATATTCCTTTAATGATGGTAAAAGAGCGATCCCCTGCCTTTCAAGCTGAATCCTCAGCATCATTATTACATCGCAATCTTCTACAGCCTCTTCAATAGACTTGCAGATTTTGCATCCAAAAGGTTCATAATCCTTTGGGATCATGGTATTTGGTCCGTAAAGTCTGAGATTGATACCCAATTTCTTCATAGCCCACGCATTGGATCTGGCAACACGGCTGTGGGTTATATCACCTATAATAGCCACATTGAGCCCTTCCAATCGCCCCTTATTCTCCCTTATGGTATAGAGGTCGAGAAGGGATTGGGTAGGATGCTCATTGGTACCATCCCCAGCATTTATCACATTTGCCTTTGTATTTTGGGCTATAAACCTCACAGAACCTGAATAGTAGTGCCTCACCACAAACATGTCCACACCCATAGCCTCGATATTTTTTACCGTATCTATGAGTGTTTCGCCCTTTGTGGTACTACTTGCTGAGGCGGTAAAATTTATAACATCAGCAGAAAGTCTTTTACCTGCTATCTCAAAAGAGGTCCTTGTCCTTGTGGAAGGTTCAAAAAAGAGGTTTGCAATAGTTTTACCCTTAAGAGCAGGAACTTTTTTGATCTCCCTCGAGTTGATCTCTTTGAATTTCTCCGCTGTATCAAGGATCGTAAGGATCTCCTCCTTTGATAAATCGATTAATCCAGTGAGGTCTTTTCTTCTAAGCGACATATTACCCCCTTTTTTCTATAGTTACAGAGTCAAGACCGTCTAATTCCTGTAGTCTGACATTGATCTTTTCCTCTATGTTTGTCGGCACATACTTCCCCACAAAGTCGGGCTGAATAGGTAGCTCCCTATGCCCCCTATCTATCAGTGCCACAAAGATGATCCTCTTAGGCCTACCGTAATCTATAATCGCATCAAGGGCTGCCCTCACCGTTCTACCAGTGAAGATCACATCATCGATCAAGATTATCGTTTTACCTTTCACATCAAAATCGAAATCGGATCCTAACAACTGTGGGAACTCTGAGATCTCAGTGAGATCGTCTCTATAAAGCGTAATGTCGAGATAACCAACCAAAGGTTTGATCGATTTAAACTTCTCTATTGCAGCAGCAATTCTGTCGGCTAATATCGCCCCCCTTCTCTTGATCCCCACTAAAGCAAAATTTGTATCATCCTTGATCTTTTCGATGATTTGAAAGCTGAGCCTTATCAGAGTATTATCGATCTCGTGCTTATTCAAAATCTCCTTTTCCATCATAAAAACCTCCAAAAAAAAAGCCTCCCAGAAAACTCTGGAAGGCATCGTTTTATTTTTTAAATCCCTTTTTGAGCATATTTTTCTCCACTTTTTCACAACTTTTAAATAATAATCCTTATTTTCATCCCTGTCAATAAAATTCTTGATAATTTTTCATTTGTGAACTAAAATGCCGATGTGGTATCTAAATTGTAAAACTTTCAGGAGGATTACTATGAAAAAGTATTTGATATCTATATCATTACTCATTATCGGATTATTAAGCACTTATGGATGCGTCCCAGTGGCAGTCGTTGCTGGTGCTGGAGTTACATACAGTGTGACAGCTGATGCTGTGACTGATTCTATAGACAAACCAAAAGAGATACTAATAGAAAACTTTATCAAAACAATAAAAAATGATGGAGCCCTTGTCATATATTCGAGCATTTCTGAGGGTAGTGTAAGAGCAGAAAAAGGTTCTTACAAATACTATTTTGATGTGAAAGAAATAAATGAAAAGATAACAAAATTCACCATCAGAGCAAGAAAAGGTTACAACACTATCCCCGACAAAGAGGAATCTATAAGGATTTACAACCTCTTTAAAAAGAGTTTGTAATGATCAGAAAGGCTAATATAAAGGACGCTAAAGCAATACAGGATCTCGTAAATCACTTTGCCGATAGAGGAGATATGCTCCACCTCAGTCTGGAGCAGATCTATGAAAGGATCTTTGAATTCGTGGTTTACGAAGAGAATGGAAAAGTTTTGGGGTGCTGTGCACTGCATCCCACACTGGGTAATTTAGCAGAGGTCAGGTCTCTGGCTGTGGATGAATCTGCCCATGGAAAAGGGATTGGAAGACTACTTGTAGAGGAGTGTCTAAAATTGGCACGGGAAATGGGGTTCGAACAGGTGTTTGCCCTCACCTACAAGCAGAAGTTTTTTGAAAAATTGGGTTTCAAAGTGGTAAAAAAGGAGAGTTTTCCCAGAAAGATCTGGTCAGATTGCATAAAATGCCCAAAATTTCCAGATTGCGATGAGATAGGGATGATTATAACATTATAGAGGGGTTATGACGGTAGAAGAGATTATACAGGAGTACGAAGGCTTAAAAGAGAAGTTAGAACATTTTAAAAGAATCGTAAACGAAACAACCTTAAAGGAAAAACTAAAACAGATCGAAAAAAAAACTGAAGATCCAGATTTCTGGAGCAACAAAGAGTCAAAACATATCCTAAAAGAGCAGGCAAATATAAAGAAATTCTTAGATGATTGGTATTTCTTATTAAAAAAGTTTGAGGATATGGATGTATTGATTGAACTCAATGCAGAAGGGGAAGATGTCTTATCAGAGTTGAACGAAAGTTTCAAAGAGTTAAAACAGATCGTAAACGATTTCGAACTAAAATTGGTACTAAACGGCGAAAACGATGTAAACAATGCCATTCTTACGATACATTCAGGGGCAGGTGGCACAGAAGCAAACGACTGGGCGAGTATGCTTCTTCGGATGTATATCAGATGGGTGGAAAACAGAAAATTCAAGTATGAGATGCTCGATTATCAGCCGGGTGATGAGGCAGGAATCAAATCTGCCACACTCAATATCATTGGCCCCTATGCCTATGGGTATTTGAAAGGGGAAACAGGCGTTCACAGACTTGTGAGACTCTCACCCTTTGATGCCAATAATAAAAGGCATACATCTTTTGCATCGGTGTTCGTACTACCTGAAATAGACGACGATGTAGATATCGTGATAAATGAATCTGAACTAAAGATAGATACTTTTAGGGCAGGCGGTGCGGGTGGTCAGCATGTAAATACCACCGATTCTGCTGTAAGAATCACCCATATCCCTACTGGCATAGTTGTTTCCTGTCAGAATGAGAGAAGCCAACATAAAAACAAAGCCCATGCTCTCAAGATTTTGAAATCGAAACTCTACGAATTGGAGATGGAAAAGAAAAACAAGGAAAAAAATGAGTTGGAAAGCTCTAAAACGGAGATAAATTTTGGTAGTCAAATAAGGTCGTATGTTTTACATCCATACAAAATGGTAAAAGATCTCAGAACAAGGCATGAAAGTGGCAACCCAGATGCCGTCCTCGATGGAGAATTGGATGATTTTATAAGAAGTTATCTCTTCTACAAAGCAGGAATGAATAGTAGTGGAGAAGAGGAACAATGAAATATATCAGGGGGACATACGCCCAGATAGATCTAAAAAGATATCTGAATAACCTCTTGATAGCACAAAATCTCTCAAAATCAGAAATTACCCCCGTAATAAAAGCCGATGGATACGGACATGGTGCCGTGAAACTTGCAGAATACACAATGAAACACTCCAATATAAGGATATTCTGTGTCGCAACCCTCGAAGAGGGGATAAAACTTCGAGAAGGGATAGGCAACAGCGCTGAGATAATCGTTTTAGGTTTTGTAGATGAGCATTTCTTCGATGAGATTTTGAAAAACAACTTACTCATAAATATTTATGACGATCAAGTGGCAGAAAAATTCAACACTTACCTTAAAAACAGAAATTTAGACTACCATATCAGCATTAAGATAGATACCGGAATGAACAGACTTGGTTTTGACACCACATTCGATACCGAGAGATTTATCGAAAAATACCCACATTTAAAACCCAAACTATTGATGAGCCATTTATCAAGCCCCGATAGCGACTTAGAATATACAAAACTACAGATAAATAGATTCACGGATGTGGCAGAAAATGTAAAAAAATTTTTGCCAAACATAAAAACCTCACTTTTTAACTCCCCTGCTCTACTCTATTTTGAAAATCGATTCGACTATTCAAGACCCGGTATAATGAGCTATGGGTATCTAAAATCTGATAAAGATATCGGACTTAAACCTGTCATGAGTATCTTTTCAAAAATAATTCACATAAAGTATCTTGATAAAAATGAATCCATCGGGTATAATAGGACGAAGATCACAGACAGAAAGACTGTGCTGGGAGTACTACCGATCGGATATGCCGACGGATACAACAGACTTTTATCTAACAGAGGATTTGTGTATATCAATGGTTTTAGATGTCCAATAGTGGGAAGGGTCTGTATGGATATGACTATGGTGGATATTACAGAGTTGCCAGAAGGGTTGTGGGGAAGTGAAGTGGAGATTTTGGGTGATAATGTGAGGGCTGATGAAATGGCTCAAATCTGTAATACAATATCCTACGAAATCCTTACAAGTATATCAAACAGAATTCCAAGGATCTACAAGGAAGATTGATGGATAGAATACTCTCTCTCATCGGAGCTCCCATCCTAAACATGGCTATGGGATCAGGAAGAATCTTTTTACTCCTCATTGAATCTATTATATGGGCATTTCGTCCACCTTTCAGATGGAAGTTGCTGATAAAACAGATGGAATTCATCGGTGCAAATTCCATATCAGTAATAATCCTCACGGGAACATTCACAGGAATGGTCTTTGCATTCCAGAGCTACATAGGGTTTCACAAATTTGGTGCAGAGTATATGGTGGGTACGGTTGTTGGTCTTGGTATGGCACGGGAATTAGGACCGGTACTAAGTGCCATCATGGTGGCTGCAAGGGCTGGTTCTGCAATCACAGCTGAAATTGGTACAATGAAAGTTACAGAGCAGATCGATGCACTACATTCTTTGGCCGTTGATCCCGTTCAATACCTTGTCACACCGAGAATCTTGGCAGGGCTCATCGTAATGCCACTTTTAAATAGTATTGCAGTTTTTTGTGGTGTGGTTGGTGGGTATTTCGTAGGAGTAAAAATTCTTGATATAAATAAAACACTATATTTACAATACATGTATCAATATGTTGACCTAAGTGATCTCTACAATGGTATGGTGAAATCTGTCGTTTTCGGATTACTTTTGACACTTGTAGGATGTTATAAAGGGATGGCTGTATCTGGTGGAGCAGAAGGGGTTGGTAGGGCTACAACGGAATCGGTTGTGTTGTCCTGTGTACTGATACTTGTATTCGACTATATCCTTACCGCATTTATGTTTTAGAAGAGCTATGGAAAATATTATAATAGAATTAAAGGATGTCCACAAAAGTTTTGGCAAACACCAAGTCCACAAAGGGATCAATATAAAAGTGCCCCAAGGTGGAATAACGGTAATATTAGGCCCTTCGGGAACAGGTAAATCTGTATTGTTAAAAGAGATGATGGGGCTACTGATGCCCGACAAGGGTGAAGTGATCGTTGATGGAGTGGATATTACAAAGGCATCAAAGGTAGAACTTGTAAATATAAGGAAAAAGTTTGGCATGCTCTTTCAAAATGCCGCACTTTTCGACTCAATGACAGTTTACGAAAATGTTGCTTTCCCTTTGCGGGAGCACACAAAACTAAAAGAGAAGCAGATAAAAGAGCTTGTGATAGAAAAACTGCGCCTTGTGGGATTAAAGGATGTGGAAAACAAGATGCCTTCCGAGCTATCCGGAGGTATGAGAAAAAGGGTTGGTCTTGCTCGGGCAATCGTATTGGAACCAAAAATTATCCTTTACGACGAACCCACAACCGGTCTTGATCCTATAATGAGGGATGTGGTGGATGATCTGATCTATTCCACACAGAAAAAACTAAATATAACATCCGTTGTCATATCCCACGATATCGATAGTGCTTTCAAGATAGCAGATTATATGGCAATGATCTACGATGGTAAAACTATTCTCAATGATACCAAAGAGAATTTTAAAAATTCCGACAATCCTTATGTCCAGCAGTTTATAAATGGTTCAAAAGATGGACCGATAAAGATGTTTTAGGGGGATTTATGAAGTTAGGTCTCGAAGCAAAAGTTGGATTTTTTGTGATAATCTCAATGATCATTTTAGGCTACATGACTACAAAAGTGGGAGATTTTAGTTTTGGAAAGGACAAAGGGTATATTATAAAAGCGATGCTAAACAATGCCGCAGGGCTAAACACAGATGCTCCTGTGAAATTTAAGGGTGTAAATGTTGGAAAGGTAAAAAGCATTGCCCTTGAGAATGGTAAAGTTATGGCCGAACTTCTAATCGAAGATAAGTATAAAATCCCCTCAAATGTGCGTATTGTGGTGAGATCTGCTGGATTTTTAGGTGAAAAGTACGCAGAATTGGAAGAGATCCCTGCACAGACTTCTGAATACCTTGCCGCTGGTTCTGTGATAAAGGACACAAAAGATACCACAGATTTTGATCAACTCGGGAATAAATTGGGCGATATCGCCGATGATATAAAAGCTATCACATCATCCCTCAGAGAAGTGCTTGCCACTGCTGAAGGTAAAGAGAATATGAAGGTTACCCTCGACAATATAAGACAAACCACAGATTCCCTTAGAAACATAATGGCTTACAACGAAGCAAGAATCAATGCAGTGATAAAAAATATCGAAGCGATCACCGTGGTTGTAAAAAATATGGCCACAAATAATCAGGACAATATAAATCAACTTTTGGCAAATCTAAAAGATGTTTCCCAAACACTCAAAGAGCAAACTCCACAAATAGCCGGAAAAGTTAATAATATCACTGGAAACATCGACGAACTCGTATCCGGCTCAAAGGGGAATCTGGAAGACTCCATCAAGAATATCAAGACCGTCACCGCAAAATTGGAGAAAACAGTTGACAATATAAACAGCATCACAGACAAGATCAATAAAGGTGAAGGAACTGTTGGTAAGCTGATAAACGACAATCAAACAGTGGAAAACCTCAACGAAACCCTCAAAGGTGTAAGAAACCTTTTCACAAAGATGGATGAGTTCAAGTTTTATCTCAATTTTGAAGGGGAAAAGATGCTCGACACAGGGGAGACAAAAGGGTATTTCAAACTCAAGATCCAGCCAAGACCGGACAAATACTACCTGCTGGGTCTTGCATCAAGTCCTGACGGTAAATCATCAACAACATACACAACCTGGAGTGGAGATTCTCCATACGGAGCCACAAGTGGTGGTACTACAAAAAGTTATGTTGAAACAAAGAGAAAAGAGAACTCTATCACTTTCATAGCACAATATGCAAAAAGATTTCTGGATATGGTCGATTTGAGAATAGGTCTTATGGAATCTGAGTTTGGTGTGGGTGCCGACTATTTCCCATTCAACAAGGGTAAGAATGCAGAAAAATATAAAGACAAGTTCGTTGTGTCCTTCGATGCCTACGACTTTAGCACAAAATCATCTCCGAGAGATCCACACCTTAAGATCAAAGGTCAGTACAACTTTACAAAAAATCTTTACATCAATGCTGGTTATGACGATTTTCTCAATAAGAGTACTCGTTCGACATTTGTAGGTGGTGGTATTATCTTCCTTGATGATGACCTAAAATATCTGTTGGGCAAGATACCATCTATCCCAAGCAATTAATGGTATGCTAAAAGTAGCCATCTCACCATGCCCCAATGATATTTTTATCTTTGGTCCCATAATGAGGGGCTTGATCGGTGGCAAATTAAATTTCGATTTTCTCCTTGAAGATGTGGAAAATCTTAACAGATGGGCGATTAATGGATTATACGATGTAATCAAGGTTTCTTACGGTGTGGTGCCTAAAATAATTGATAATTATAAGATACTCACCTGCGGTGGGGCCTTAGGACACAAAAATGGACCGATTCTTATCTCAAAAAATATCACATCCATAAATGATCTAAGAGGGAAAAAGATAGCAATACCTGGAGAAAATACCACCGCATTCTTATTATTTAAAAATTTTTTTGGTGAAGATTTCGAGTTTATGGAGTTAAGATTTGATAGGATCTTTTCTGCTATTGCTGCAGGAATTGTTGATGCTGGGGTAATTATCCATGAAGGGAGATTTGTGTATGAAAAATTCGGATTTAATCTTCTTGCCGACTTGGGAGAATTGTGGGAAAGTAAACACAATCTGCCCATCCCTCTCGGTGCTATAGCAGTAAAGAATGAACTAAGAGATAGATATGTTTTGATCAAAGACATCATAAGAGATTCCATCAAATACTCTTTCGACCATTTTGAAGAATCAAAAGAGTTTTGTAAAAAGTATTCGCAGGAATTGGATGACAAAGTTTTGGAAAATCATATAACATATTTTGTAAATGAATATTCCATTGAGATGTCCAATAAATCCGAAAAACTTGCAAAGGTGCTAAACATACCAGCATCAATTTTTGTATAAATGTATTATCTTTTAATAGCCTACCTTCTCTTTTACTGTTTACTGCATAGCATTTTGGCAGATGACAAACTGATGGAAAAATTTTATTACAAGTGGTGGTACAGGGGATTTTATGTGTTTATATCGATTGTTCTTTTAATCCCCATTTGGTATGTGTATGCCAAAATAGATGACAGGTATATATTCAACCCACCCATTTTTGGTAAGATCATTTTGGGGATGATTTTTCTTTTTGGACTTTACTTCGGTTTTCTTGCATCCAAAGAATACGATAATTCCACATTTTTAGGCATTAAGCAGGTAAAAGACTTTTTCTCAGGTAGGATTCAAAACCACGATGAGATATACCCCCTAAAAACAGATGGTATATTAGGAGTTGTAAGGCACCCCTACTATTTTTCAGGTTTTCTGATATTGTGGGCAAGACCACTAAAGGTAAAAGATTTCATTATAAGCATCATTTTCACCATCTATTTCATCATTGGTGCAATAAATGAAGAGAGAAAACTTCTAAACAAATACGGTACAGCCTATAAAGAGTATCAAAAACAGGTACCGATGCTGATTCCCAATTTTGTAAAACTATTCAGAATGATTTTCAAGAACAATCGGTGAATGTTACAATTTTTCGTATTTGTAATCTTGGATATTTCTTTTTTGGGGATCAAAATTGATTCCTACAATATATATCTCTTTACCAGAATTGATATATCTTTTCGGATAATCCTTCTTGATAATCTGATTTATCGCCTCTTCAGCACTCTGATTGCATTTGAATTCAAAGATATATACCTTATTCTTTAGTTCAACAACCATATCTATTCTACCCATATAATTTAATACCTGACTTTGTGCAGGTAATCCACCCGCTGAGACCATGAGGTAAAATAATGTATGGAAATTTGCTTCGTTGAGTTTACTACCTTCATCGTAAGGTATTGAGGCAAAGATAGACTCACATATAGACATAAACCCATCTATATCACCATCAGACAAAGCAAAATACAACTTAGGATAAAGATTATCCGATTGTTTCTTGGTAAAATCATTAAGTAAGAAATCTAAAAATGAATTTCTCACTTCAAGGTTTGGATAAGACAAGGTATATAAATCTATCTCTGGATTATAATCTTTGATCGTTATATATCCTGTCTGAAACAGTAAGGTAGGAACATCTAAGG
>CAZFHX010000023.1:0-36992 GCA_964519265.1 uncultured Deferribacterales bacterium | reverse complement strand
GTCCTCACCGCCCACTGATATGTAAAGATTGTTGGTTTTACAGAAGTCTAATACCCTTTTCAATTGTTCTAACACCCAAGATCGATTTTTGTTTAATTTTTTACCTATTTGGATGTCCGAAACAGGGAGGGAGATCTCCACTCTATCTGCCCCTGCAGATATCGATTTTTTTACATCATCGATGGTTGCCCTATTCCATGCAAGAATCTTTGCTCTGAGCCCTAAGGACTTTATTGCGGAGAAAGTCTCCAATGCTTGTTTTCCCGATGCTGGAAATCCAGCTTCTATTTCATCAACACCAAGTTGATCCAAGAGTTTTGCTATTCTTATCTTCTCTTTTTTTGTCATCAAAAGACCTGGTGTCTGTTCTCCATCTCTCAAGGTGGTATCATCGATAAATATACGGGTCATATCAACCTCCTTTTGTAATTTCGATCAGTACATTTTCTATGCCAAATAAATTGTAAAAAGGTTTACAAAACTGCTGGCATCTAATTTGTTGATTGGTCGAATAAAAATTTGTGGAGTGTGATATGAAAACTTTGGATCCTATCAGAGAAAAGATAAAGAATCATCCATGCTATTGCGAAAAAGCCCATAAGAAATATGCGAGATTACATCTTCCTGTTGCTCCGAAGTGCAATATTCAGTGTAACTATTGTAATAGAAAGTTTGATTGTGTGAATGAGTCAAGACCCGGTGTGACAAGTAAAGTTATTACTCCAGATGAAGCCGTTGAAATTTTTCTTAAGTACAAGGTTATTTTGAAAAATCTTTCAGTGGTAGGTATTGCTGGTCCCGGGGATCCGATGGCAAACCCTTATGAAACACTAAAAACCTTTGAGATGATTAGAAATATAGATGATGGTATCAATCTATGCTTGAGTACGAATGGATTAGAACTTTCCAAGTATATAAAAGAGATAAAATTTCTGAAAATTGAACATATTACAATCACGATAAATGCCGTTGATGAAAAAATAGGCAGTAATATTTATAAGTATGTAAAGACGGACAATAGGACATACAAGGGGGAAGAAGGTGCTAAGATATTGATAGAAAGACAGATCGAAGCACTGAGCCTGCTTGTAAATGAGGGTGTAATTGTAAAGGTGAATACCGTTCTTATACCTGGCATAAATTCTGCTGAGATATCTTCAATAGCAAGGATAATAAAGAGGTATGGAGGCTTTATACATAACATAATCCCCCTGATCCACCCCGAAGATAGATCTACATTTTTTAGTAGATCTGGTATAAAGCCTCCCTCTGAAGCAGACCTGATGCTTGCAAGGGTCGAGTCGGCTCTCAAGATGGGAGGAACCTCAAAGGTGATGAAGCATTGCAAGCAGTGTAGGGCAGATGCCGTTGGTATGTTACATGAGAAAACGGTTATTTAAGAAATGGAGGGAACTATGAAAAACTATGCTCTTTTTAAGGCAACTGTTGTGGAGATAGACATGGGTGAGTTGATGTCGGGGATCACTTTGAGGAGTGGAAAAAGAGTATTTTCAGTTTTAATGCCTACCTGTGATGTGATTAAAGGTGATTTAGAAACGGGAAAGGATGCTTACTGTTTGATGAAGGGAAAGGATATTCTGGTATTTAGAGATATCAGATATGTGTTGAATGTAATAAACAATAATAATCCTATTACTGAATTTTCTGTATTATGATTCACAATGAAAAGATAAGATTTTACAAATTGGCATTTGAAACCCTCTATAATATCAGTAAGATACTGCTGGACGAAGAGAGGATCTCCAATCCGTTTCAAAAGGTGATGGATATCTTCGCCGATTACATGAATCTGAAAAGGGGGATGATTTTGATCTATGATGATACATCGGATCTCCTTTTTGTAAAGGGAGCCATCGGATTAGATCCGCAAACACTGAAAATGATTCATTATAAGCCTGGTGAAGGGGTAGTGGGGAGAGTTTTCAAACTCGGGATTTCGATGATGATCCCAGATATCAGTCAGGAGCCCACTTTTTTGAACAAGATAAATAGGGATTTTCTCTATGAAGAGACTGCGTTTTATGCGGTTATCATTAAGGATAATCATAATAGAAAATATGGAGTGTTGGCCGTAGATAAAAATCTATCTGAGTTGATAAATATAAAGACCGAATTTGATCTTTTGAGTATAATCTCCAATATGTTAGGGAATTATATCAGCAAGATGAACAAGATCAACAAGGAGATATCAAACTTACAGGAATCCCATGACAGACTGATGATGCAGGTGATGGAAAAATATAATTTCAAAGGGCTTATCGGTAAAAGCAAGGCGATGCGGTCTGTTTTAGAACAGATCACTGTGGTGACGAAGTCTAAGTCTCCTGTTTTACTGATCGGTGAGAGTGGAACAGGTAAAGAGGTGGTAGCGAAAACTATTCATTACAATAGCAATCGGGCTAAGGGTCCATTCATAGCGATAAACTGTGCTGCAATACCATCGGAACTGATGGAGAGTGAAATTTTTGGATACGAAAAAGGTGCTTTCACCGGGGCAATTTCACAGAAGAAGGGTAAATTTGAGATGGCCAATGGTGGGACGCTGTTTCTCGATGAGATAGGGGATATGCCTTTAAGTCTCCAGAGTAAACTTTTGAGGATGATACAGGAGAAGGAGTTTGAAAGAGTGGGGGGTACCTCTACTATAAAGGCGGATGTGAGGATCATTGCGGCTACAAATAAGAACTTGCTCGAAGAGGTAAATAAAGGGAATTTTAGATTGGATCTTTATTATAGACTTAATGTTTTTACTATATATCTTCCACCTCTAAGACAGCGAAAAGAGGATATACCCGATTTGGCAAACTTTATAGTATCTAAACTAAACAGAGAATATAAACTCAACAAGAAGTTGACTCCACAATTTATTGAGGGTCTTATGAGGTGTAATTTCCCGGGTAATATTAGAGAGTTGGAAAATTGTATAGAAAGGGCATACTTTAATACTCAATCCAACATAATTTCGGAAGAAGCGCTACACTGCTCATTGTGTGGTACATTAAACGAACAGTCATACGGGGTTAAAGAGAGCAGTTTTGAGGTAGAAGAAGTAAAACAGATCGAAGAGGAAGAAGAAAAATCAGACAGGATGATACGGGAGCATAAGAGGGTCTTTACATCTGAAAAGGAGATGATCATCGAGGCTCTTGAAAAGTGTGGTTGGGTACAGGCAAAGGCTGCGAGGTATTTAGGCATGACTCTTCGCCAACTCAACTACAGAATTTCAAAACTTAACATCGAAGTAAAGAAGATCTAATCTTACTCTGTCAGTGCCTGTAGAGTAAAGCACCCTTTTGGACATGCCTTCTTGCAAGCCTGACAACCGATACATTTGGCGTCATCTGCTATAGTCATGTAAGATTTTCCACTATCCTCATCCTCTTCCAATGCCAACACACCCTGAGGGCAAGCTTTGTAGCAACGACCACATCCGATACATTTTTCACTATCAAGTTTCATTACATACAGTGGTGTGTACTCATACCCACCTTTTGTTTTATATGTCCTAAATCCCATAGTAGCACCTCCTAAAAACATCTAAAACAAAGAGGATGCCAATCTTAAAATGGTGAAAAAGATGACAAATTGTTTAAAAGTGTCAAAAAAAGATCAGATTTTGGACAATCTGTAATAAAATTTTAAGGCATAAATCTTGCGATTGTGTATTTTAAGAGGTGAGTTATGGGCGTAGTGGATATTAAGGTGAATACCAATTGCCAACTAAACAAAAAAGGTAAGATAAAGAGGGATTGTGCAAAGCCAACTCCCGGGGCCGCTGTGGGTGGATGTGCTTTCGATGGAGCAATGATTACACTGATACAGATAGCGGATGCTGTACATGTAGTTCATTCTACATCTACATGCATCACCTGTAGTTGGAATAACAGAGGCACAAGATCAACGGTGGGGGCTTTGTATAGATATGGTGTGACAACGGATTTAACAGAGATGGATATAATAATGGGAACGGAAGATAAACTATACGGTACTATTTTGCAGTCGAAACAGGTATTTAATCCGAAAGCGATCTTTGTTTACTCCACATGTGCCACAAATATGATTGGGGAGGATTTGACAAAGGTGTGTGAAAGAGCAGCAAAAGAGATAGGTATACCTGTAGTTCCTGTGGAGAGCCCTGGATTTATCGGCAACAAGAACTATGGGAATAAGGCAGCTGGGGAGACACTTTTTAGGTATGTCATCGGAACAATGGAACCGGAAAGGACCACCCTCTACGATATCTCGATAATAGCAGATTACAACATAGCAGGAGAGTTGTGGAGGGTTTTGCCATACTTTGAAGAGTTGGGGGTAAATGTTTTAAGCAAGATCACAGGGGATGCCACCTATGATGAGGTTGCCTATGCACACAGGGCCAAATGCTCAGTAGTTATCTGTAGTAGGGCTTTGATGGATCTTGCGGAAAAGATGAAGGTAAAATACGGGATACCATATGCAGAGGGGTCATTTTACGGGATAAGAGAGACATCTAAAACCCTTAGAACTATCGGTGAGTTGCTAAACGATGATATCTTAAAGCAGAGGATAGATGAGTTTATAAGGAGAAAAGAGGAGGAAACCGTTGAAAGGATAAAAAGATATAAAGAACTCTTTGAAGGTAAAAAGGTATTCATCTATTCTGGAGGGGTGAAAAGCTGGTCTATGGTATTGCAACTTGAGGAACTTGGCTTTGATGTCATAGGCAGCGGTATCAGGAAGTCCTCAAAATTGGACATAGAAAAGCTTAAGATACATTTTGAAGGAAAACAGAAGATACTATTGGAAAAGGGTGAAGGTGGCAAGATCATAGACCTATTGAAGAAGAATGATGCGGATCTTTTCATTGCTGGTAGTAGGAATATGTTTGTTTCTATGAAAGCCAGATACCCTTATGTGGATGTGAATCAGGAGAGGTTGAGAGCTTATGCTGGGTATGAGGGGATGCTCGATCTTGCCGAGGATATCTACAGCACACTCTATTCCCCTGTATGGAAAACGGTGAATAGAAAACCTCTTTTTCTGGAGGATATATGAAAATGTCGATAAATCCATTGAAGAAAAGTGAGTTGTTAGGTGCTACAGTGGCAGTGTTGGGGTTTGATGGATTTTTACCTCTCCACCATGGTTCCCAAGGGTGTACTGCATTTATAAAGAATATTCTTACTCAGCATTTCAAAGAGGTAATTCCGATGCAGACTACAGCGGTTTACAATATATCTGCCATCATGGGTTCATACTCGGAAGTGGTGGATGCCATCAAGAATGTTGTGGATTCCTCTCATCCTAAAGGGGTTGCACTTTTGACAACATCGATGACACAGTTAAGAGGTGATGAACTGGGTATAGCCATTTCTGAATTTAGGAATAGATACCCTGAACACAACGAAATGGAGATCTTTGTAATACCCACGGAGGATTTTGACAACGATGCAGAGAAGGGGTTTTCAAAGGCATTGAGTACCATTGTCAAATCGATAGAGTTTGAGGATGATACCGATAATTATGTACTGATCATTGGGAATTTTTCGCTGACCCTCGGAGATATCGATGAGATAAAGTATTTGGTGGAAGGTTTTGGCCTTGATGCTGTTTTTATGCCAGATATATCTGAAACCTTGGGGGGAATAAATAACTTCTATTATAAATTGCCCACGGGAGGAACAAAGTATCAGAAAAAAATGAAGAAACCTCTTGTCACTTTGGGTATTGGGTATTCTACTTTGGAGATTTTGAAGAACTTTGAGGATAAAAATATCAGTACCACATTGATCCCCTCACTTATGGGTCTTAAATGGACGGATGAATTTTTTGATCTCCTTTACACTATATCGGGGAGGAAACCCAACAAAAGGGTATTGAATTTCAGAAACAGGTTGATCGATACGATATTAGATGCCCATTTTTACTTCAGCCATGTAAAGGTAGGGGTAGCGTCGGAGCCAGACCTTCTCTATGCCATTTATTATTTTTTAAAAGAGGAGTTGGGGATAAATGTTGTAAATTGTGCGACGACCTATAAGAGAAAAGATTTAGATGAGTTGATACCAGACTACTATGTTGGGGATCTCTACGATTTTGAAAAGAGAGCCAAAGATATTGATATTCTAATCACCAATACACACGGAGAGCTTATATCCGAAAAATACGATAAATACCTTTACCAGATAGGGTTCCCTGTGAAAAATCAGATAGGGTATCCTCTCAAAAAATTTGTTGGGTATGAGGGAACATTAAATTTTCTGATAGATATCGCAAATTTTGCTTTGAAGCACACAGAAGAGAGAAGCTATGTTTATAAAAACTATAAAGGAGTCAAATATGAAGATTGCATTTTGCAGTAGTGATGGAGTTTTCGTAAATGACCATTTCGGTCAGGCTGAAACGATATATATCTACGATGTGGATCAGAATGACTACAAATATTTAGAAACAAGACAGTCCTTCAAAACCGATCCAAAATCTGAACATCTCGATACCATCGATAGGAAGATTGAGCAGATATCCGACTGTAAAATTGTATATTTTACTCAGATTGGTGGTCCTGCAGCGGCAAAGGTTATAAAGAATAAGATCTTTCCCGTTAAGGTGAGTGAGGACAACACCATAGAGAGTATCATCGGTTCTATGCAGGAAAAGTTTAAAAATCCACCTTTGTGGTTGAAAAAAATCCTCTATGATGAAGCCTAATTGTGCAAAACTTGTGGAAAAGTTGAGATCCTTTGATAGTTTCGGTACTCTGAAAAATCTCACCGATGAAGAGGTGATCTCGAAGTATTTTTTTAAAACTAAAAAGAGTTTTGAGGAAACCTTCAAGGATTTGGATGATCGGGTGATCTTTTCAGTGAGATTGATTTTTGAAACCGTAGCTCAGATAATTGAAGAGAAACTCAACAAAGAGGTAAACTGTATTGTTGACATAAGCAGAGAAGGTTTTGGTAAAGTTGCGGTATACAGTGGTAATAGGATATTGATTTTAAAGCATCTCAGAACCCTACAAAACTTTGGATTCACAGAAATAGAGCAATTGGAAGATTATATGGATAAGATCATAAAAGAAGGGGTTATTGGAGCAGATGGGGTATGATAGTTTAAGGGCTTAGGTCAACCAAAAACCTTGTTTGTTTGTGAATGTCATCTAATACATTTTTGTTCATCTTTTTGATCCACTTTTTAGGGATAGATTCAAGTCCGTAGGTGGTTCCTGCCAATGCCCCTGTGAGTGCGGCAATGGTGTCTGCATCTCCACCGTTGTTTACCACATTTATGATAGTGTCCTCGAAGGAGTCTCCATCGAAGTAGAAATGGAAGATTGATTTTATTGTGTCTACCACATAACCACTATTTTCCCCTCTATATCGGCTAAAGCTAAAGATCGGATTTTTTCTTATAAAATGGGATACTACATCCAATGCATCCAATTTTTTCCCAGAGTTTAGCAGTAAGTTTAAAACTTTACAATATATCTCGATACTCAGGTCAGACAGTGGATTGTTGTGGGTAATCTTGGACTGATCTATCGATCTTTCGATGATCCCGTCAATATCACTTTTGCCGTGGATAACGATGGGGATCACCCGCATCAGCCCACCGTTTCCTGCAGAGTATTCATCATGTTTTGCGTAGAGTTCACCTTTTTTCAAATATCTTAAGATACCCAATCGTGTGGTGTTTCCTATATCCACAGGTTTGCTTTTCATCCATTCTACGAAGGATTCTGCTATCTCCTTTGTATCGTAATGACCTTTTTTTATCATTGCCTTTCCTATTGCTAAGCATAGTTCCGTGTCATCTGTAACCTCACCTGCTTTGAGATTTAACCACCCTCCACCTACGATATCCTTTAATGTGCCATATTTAGCTTTTATTTCGTTTGGTGTCATAAATTCGGTGGTGGCACCAAAGGCATCTCCGATGGCAAAACCTATATATGCTGCTAACGATCTATCGTAAAATCTATTTTCCATTGACTCATCCTGGTTTTTTGTTATGATATCTCTATGGAGATATTGCAAAATTATTGCCATCCAAAAAATAAAGCCAATCTGCCGTCCTTTATTATCGCCTGTAAAGAATACAACAATTTCGTCGATGAGTCTTCAGAACTGACTATCGATGGGGTGTTGGAGTATCATAAGGATCTTTTTAATAGGGTTCTTGAATGCGAAAATATAGAAGAGGCTGCCGAGATTTTCGATAGGTACATGGTGGAGCTTTTTCATCTGAATGAAAAGATAAAGAATAAATATGTCAATAGTTATAGCAAGATCCTAAGAGGGTGGCTCTTCGATTCCAATAGACCTGAGGGGGCTGTGCTGAAAGGGTGGGTTGAGTCGAGGTTTGGCATTGTCCCAACCTTTCATAAGCAGAAGATAGACTCCATAGAGTCGAATGCTTACTACGAATACCTCAAAGATAGGATGAATACAAGTGCCTCTTCAAATCTTATAGAGTATCAACTGGATCTCCTATATACCTATACACAATTTGTTATTAAAAGGTTTTTTAGAAATTTCATCCCCTATATTACACTTTATCGTGGAGTAAATAGCATAGAGGAGTACAATGTCTTAGAAAAAAGCAAAAAGAAAGTCACCATTCTACTAAACAATGTATCCTCCTTCTCTTTGGATAGAGAAGTGTCTGATACATTTGGAGATTACATAATGGAGATAAAGGTACCTTTCACAAAGATCGTCTTTTTCCACAATGTACTACCCACCATCAAGTTTTCTGGGGAGATGGAGATAATCGTTTTAGGTGGCATTTACGATACCAAGATCACCTACTATTAGATATTCTTTTTATTACAAATTGTAAAATAGTTTACCAAACAGATTGACAAATACTCGTCACAAAAAGATACAATTTATAACTATCTGATAAATATTGCTTTCATTTTCTGGCATACAAATTGATTTCTTTTATTTCATAAGAAAGGAGGTTTTTATGGGAAAACTAAGACAGATAGCATTTTATGGAAAAGGTGGAATAGGTAAGTCCACCACAAGTCAGAATACCATAGCTGCAATGGCAGAGATGGGTAAGAAGGTGATGATAGTGGGATGCGACCCAAAGGCTGACTCTACAAGGTTGATACTACACACAAAGGCACAGGCAACTATTATGGAGCTTGCTGCTGAGGCTGGATCTGTGGAGGACTTGGAGCTTGATGATGTGTTGAAAACAGGTTTTTTGGGGATAAAATGTGTGGAAGCTGGCGGTCCTGAGCCCGGTGTTGGGTGTGCTGGTAGGGGTGTTATTACCGCTATAAACTTCCTTGAAGAGGAAGGTGCATACGAGGATGATTTAGATTTCGTATCCTACGATGTTTTGGGTGATGTTGTGTGTGGTGGTTTTGCGATGCCTATCAGAGAGGGCAAGGCTCAGGAGATATATATCGTAACATCTGGAGAAATGATGGCAATGTATGCGGCAAACAATATCTCGAGGGGGATATTGAAGTATGCCAACTCCGGTGGTGTAAGGTTGGGCGGACTTATATGCAACGAGAGGAAAACCGATAGGGAAAGAGAACTCGTTACCGAGCTTGCAAAGAGGCTTTCCTCTCAGATGATACATTTTGTACCGAGGGACAACATAGTTCAGCATGCAGAGTTGAGAAGGATGACGGTGGTAGAATATGACCCAAGTTGCAAACAGGCAGACGAATACAGAACGCTGGCAAATAAGATCATCAACAACAAACTGTTTGTCATACCTACGCCGGTGACAATGCAGGAGCTGGAAGATCTCCTTATAGAATACGGAATTATAAAAGAGGATGCCACCAATATCGGTGTAGCAAAGAGTGCATAATTTTTAAGGGGAGGAGCACTCTTCCCCTTTAAATGGAGGCTATTATGGAAAGAACGAAAGAGAACCTCAAGGTATTTGTGGAGGATATACTTGCTGGTTATCCTGAAAAGGCTAAGAAAACGAGAGAAAAACATATTGCCGTAGTGGAAAAGGATGATACCAGTTGCTCTATAAAATCGAACAGAAAAAGTGTACCGGGTGTGATGACGATAAGGGGTTGTGCATACGCTGGTTCCAAAGGGGTTGTATGGGGACCTATCAAGGATATGGTGCACATAAGTCATGGTCCGGTGGGTTGTGGACAGTATTCGTGGGGTACGAGAAGAAACTACTACAACGGCATAACGGGGATCAATAGCTTCGGAGTAATGCATATCACCTCAGATTTTCAGGAGAAGGATATTGTATTCGGCGGGGATAAGAAGCTTGAAAAACTGATCGATGAGATTCAGGAGATGTTCCCATTAAATAGAGGTATTACGATACAATCTGAATGCCCAATCGGACTAATAGGTGATGATATAGAGGCTGTGGCGAGGAAAAAGTCTGAAGAGATCAGTAAACCGATCGTGCCTGTGAGGTGTGAAGGTTTTAGGGGTGTTAGCCAATCTTTGGGGCACCATATAGCCAATGATGCTTTGAGGGACTGGATCTATGAAAAAGGTGTCGAGGGTGTTGCTGTGGCAGATTCCCCCTACAATGTGGCACTGATGGGGGACTATAATATCGGTGGTGATGCGTGGAGTTCGAGGAAGATATTGGAAGATATGGGGCTCAATGTGATCTCTCAATCAACGGGGGACTGCACCCTTAGTGAGCTTGCAAATATTAAAAACTCCAAACTTGTACTTTTGCACTGCTACCGTTCGATGAACTATATTGCAAGATATTTGGAGGAGAAGTTTGGTGTACCCTGGATAGAGTTTAACTTTTTTGGTCCAACTCAGATATTCAAAAGTATGAGAAAGATAGCAGAACACTTCGATGAAAAGATACAGGAGAAAACTGAGTATCTCATTAATGAGGTGTACAAACCGAAGTTGGACAGTATCGTGGCGAAGTATAGGAGAAGATTGGAAGGTAAAAAGGTGGTTCTCTATGTGGGTGGTTTAAGGCCAAGACATATCATGCCAGCATTTCAAGACTTAGGTATGGATGTGGTTTTAACGGGATACGAATTTGCCCACAACGACGACTATCAAAGAACGCTGGAGTACTTGGAAGGTACCACCGTAATTGTGGATGATATGACTGAGTATGAATTGGAGAAGATCATAGAAAAGGTAAAACCGGATCTTTTTGGATCGGGTATAAAAGAGAAGTATCAGATTCAGAAGGCTGGTGTCCCTTTTAGGCAGATGCATTCATGGGATTACTCTGGTCCATATCACGGGATAGATGGGTTTGAGATCTTTGCAAAGGATGTGGATATGGCGGTGAATGGGTATATATGGAAAAAGATCTCCCCACCGTGGAGCTAAATTGGAGGTATACTATGAAAAGCTGTGCAGAAATATGCAATATAAGCATGTTTAAAGAGAAAAGTTATCAGGATCTCTTCTCAAACAAGAAGCAGTATGAAGCACCCTACGATGAAAAGACGATAGAAGAGACGATAGAATATACAAAGACAGAGGAGTACAAGGAGAAGAATTTTAAAAGGGAAGCATTGGTGATCAACCCCCTCAAGGCATGCCAACCCCTTGGCGCCTTTTATGCCTCTATTGGGTTTAAGGATACGCTACCATATCTTCATGGATCTCAGGGGTGTGCTGCTTACTTTAGATCGCACTTTTCTCGACATTTTAAAGAGCCATTCCCTGCGGTATCGGATTCTATGACAGAGGATGCGGCAGTGTTTGGTGGACACAATAATATGTATGAGGGTCTCAAAAATGCGTATACCCTCTACAAACCCGGTGTAATTGCTGTTTGCACATCCTGCATGGCTGAGGTCATTGGAGATGATATCGATGCTTTTGTGAACAATGCTAAAAAGAATGGGGATATACCCGAGGATCTCCCCGTAGTGACGGCTCATACCCCATCTTTTGTTGGTTCCCATATCACAGGGTATGACAATATGCTCTACTCCTTTGTGAGGACATTTGGGGTTGAGGGGTGCAAAGGGCATGATGCTATTAATCTGTTTGTTGGTTTCGACACTTACTTAGGTGACTACGATGAGATAAAAAGGATCGCCAACCTTTTTGGTGTCAAACTGAATATCATCAGTGATCCATCAGAAGTTTTAAACTCTCCAGCAGATGGGCATTACAAGATGTATAGGGGTGGTACCGATCTGAATACTTTAAAGAAAGCCCCCGGTGCAGCAGGTACGATATTTTTACAGAAGTATTCGATGAGTAAGACGATCGAGCATATTAAAAATCAGTGGGGGCAGAATACAAAAGTGGTAAACCCGATCGGACTTTCTGGTTCTGACGAACTGATCATGGCGATAAAAGATCTAACGGGTAAGGATATCCCTGAGGGTTTAGCCGTTGAAAGAGGGCAATTGGTGGACGCTATTGCAGATTCTTACTACCATATTTATGGTAAGAGATTTGCAATTAATGGTGATCCGGATCTTGCTCTTGGACTTACGAGATTTATCTTAGAACTCGGTGGTATTCCAAAGATAGTGCTTGTGACTAATGCCACTAAGAAGTTTGAAAAGGAGATAAAGCAGATCTTCTCTGCTTTTCAGGTGGAGGATGAATGCGAGGTGTATGTGGGCAAGGATATGTGGCATCTTCGCTCCCTCTTGTTCAGTAATCCTGTGGATTATATCCTTGGGAATACTTTTGCAAAGCTTCTCACTAAGGATACGGGGATCCCTTCCATCAGGATCGGTTTTCCGATCTTTGATAGGCACCATCTGCACAGATACCCCATCATAGGGTATAAAGGTGGAGTGAATCTGTTGACATGGATCGTTAATAAGATCCTCGACGATATCGATGAAAAGACTAAAGATTCGCCAAATTACGATATAGTTAGATAAAAGGGGGTGTATCCCCCTTTCTTAAAATCGATGGAGAGAGATTATGAAGGTAACGATAAATAAAAAGAATGATGGGCTTTATGCGTATGTTCCAAAGAAAGATTTGGAATCTAAAATTGTCGAAATCAAGCAGAATGGTGTTTTTGGTGGGGTAATTATTCTTGAGAATGGTTGGAAACTCTATTTAGAACCGCAGGAGGAGTACCCAAAATTACCAAAAACTTTCGATGTAAAAAAGTTAGAGTAAATCCTTTGTTGTCCTATTTGTTGTTGTTGGACTTTGTCTTGTACAAATGGTAGGCTGTATCAGGTCCTGTAAGCTTTTTTGCGGCATCCAAAGGGAGTTTGATTTTACCCTTTAGGATCAGTTCCTTGTATTTTGCTTTTATCCTCATCTCTTCAGATTTATTTTTAGTATCGCTCATAAGCTTAAAAATATGTTCCATCCGTGAAAAAATCAATAGTATCTTGACATAGGTATTCAAAAAACTATATTAAACCAAAAAAAATCTGGTGATGGCTATGCATGATTTGACATTTTACGGTGTTTTTTTGGCTGGACTACTTACCTTTCTTTCCCCTTGTGTTTTACCCCTTTTGCCGGGGTATATTTCTTTTATCTCTGGAGAGAGTATCGACTGTCTTACCACTCAGGGTTGTAAGGGTGCTAAATTAAAGGCGTTTTTGGGTGCGGTATTTTTCGGTTTGGGGTTTACCCTTGTGTTTGTGGCGTTGGGTGCCTCTGCCACCGGTGTGGGTAGGATCCTCAACGAGTATCGGGTTTACTTTGAAAAGATAGCAGGGGTTATCGTTATCATTCTTGGAATTCATTTAATTGGGTTGTATAAAATCAATCAACTTCTCATTCAAAAGAAGTGGAACTACAAGAAGATCAATGCACCCTTTTTCGTGGAGGCGTTTCTTTTGGGTGTGGCGTTTGTATTGGGTTGGACACCCTGCGTTGGTCCGATTCTGGCGGGTGTGTTGTCTTTGGCGGCAAAGGAGAACACAGTATCACAAGGGATCCTGATGCTTTTTGTTTACTCTTTGGGTTTGTGGATACCGTTTTTACTTTCTGCGGTTGCGTTGGGGTTTGTCATTGGAGGGCTAAAGAAGGCTTCGAAATATGTAGTTATAGTTGAAAAGATCGCAGGTGGTCTTCTAATACTCATCGGTATTTTGATGCTCACTGGATCATTAACGGCAATTGTATCCTTTCTTACAACGATCTTCCCGTTTCTACTCAAATTTGGCTAAATGAAGCTTAATACACTTATCAGAAAGCAGCATATCTATGCAGAGTTGTCAGAGGTGTGGGATTTTTTCTCCTCACCTTTGAATTTGGCAACAATAACTCCAGATTGGCTGAATTTTGTCGTGATTACCGATGTGCCAAAAAAGATGTATCCAGGGATGATCGTCGAATACAGAGTATCACCTATTTTGGGGATACCGGTGAAATGGATCACGGAGATCACCCATGTGGATGAGCCTTTCTATTTCGTGGATGAGCAGAGATTCGGACCATACAAGTTCTGGCATCATAAGCACTTTTTCAAACAGATGGATGGATACATAGAAATGATCGATCAGGTGGACTATATCATACCTTATGGAATCTTTGGTGAGATCCTTTACCCCTACATTTCAAAAAAACTTGATGCAATCTTCGATTACAGGTATAATATAGTAGAATCTATTTTTAACAAACGGGGTTGAAACAGTTCTTTACATTTTAGAAAATTTTATATATAATAATTCCAAAATAGAGGTATCTTATGAAAGTCTTGCTCATAGATGATGATCCGATTGTAAGAGAGATCATATTCTCATACTTGGAATGCTACCAGCATGAACTGCACTATGCGAAAAATGGTTATGATGGTCTTAATCTCTTAGAAAATGAAAGATTCGATATAGTGATCTGTGATCTGATATTGCCGGATATTAGCGGTTTTGATATCTGTCAAAAGATCAGAGAGAAGGAGCAGGGAAGCTTAGATTATACATATTTTATACTCATCACTCACAAATTGGGCAAGGAGATCTTCAGCAAGAGCATGGTGTGTGGTGCTGATGATTTTATCTTTAAGCCGATAGATGAGAATGAGTTTATCCTGAGATACAGGGCTGGTTCAAGGGTCATAGATCTTATAAAAAGACTTAAGTTGGCAAAGCAGGAGATCGAGGAGATATCGAGAACCGATTACCTCACAGGAGCATTCAACCGTAGGGCATTGATGGAGATCCTATCGGCGGAGATATACAGATCTGTTAGGGAGAAGAGTGAGCTGTGTGTAGGGCTCTTGGATCTTGATCACTTCAAGAGTGTAAACGATATATATGGGCATATCGTGGGGGATGAGATACTAAAGGGGTTTGTCCAACTTATCAGAAATTGTATAAGGAAGTATGATGTGGTGGGTAGATTCGGTGGAGAGGAGTTTATCGTAATACTGCCTAAAACTACGAAAGAGACAGGTTTTATGGTGATGGAAAGGATAAGATCCTCTTTGGAAGAGTCAGGTATAAAGACATCAGCAGGTCTAATAAATATTACTACCAGCATTGGATTATCCTGCCTTTGTGAGAGCAGGAATGTTGATCAGCTAATCCATGATGCCGATGTGGCTCTTTATCAGGCAAAAAATAGGGGTAGGAACAGGGTGGAAGTATCTGGGGAGTGTTGAATTTATGTTTCTGACTGATGAACCTATAGACTTTTTAGAAGCCGACTTGAAACTTTTTAAAGAGACCTTTACGGATGAAGGATTGAGAAAAAGGTTGATAAAGGTCTTTTTGGAGGAGTTTCCTCCAAAGTTGGATGAACTTAAGAACTGTTTTTACAATGGTGATATCGAGCGATTTAGGTTTCTGGTTCACTGTGTAAAGGGGATGTTGGGGAATATGAGGTTTTTACACCTCGCAGAGGAGCTCAAAAACATCAATGACATGGCAAACTTAGGTAATCTACCCGATTCAAATAGACTCGAGGAGATTCTTTTCAAACTTTACACTCTATTGGATCATCTCCACGAGTATAGTGAACACCTTGCCTTGAAATCCTGAACTATATTTAAGAAAAAATAGTTGACTTGATGAGTTGTAAAGTCTATTTTATCCTCTCTAAGTTGGAAAAGGTGTGAATATGCGTAATGTATTTTCATTTGTCGGTGCATCTGGAAGTGGTAAAACGACTTTCATAGAGAAATTGATAACGCTACTCTCAGGAAAAGGGTACAAGGTGGGTGCCATAAAGCACGATGCCCACAGATTTGAGATAGATAAGCCGGGTAAAGACTCATATAGGTTTAAGGCTGCTGGGGCAGTTGTTTCATTAATTTCAAGCCATGAAAAGCATGCCCTTGTGAGGTCCAATGACGAATATGAACCCAGCATCGATGAGATCATTTTAAAGTATATGGGTGGCGTTGATCTTGTTATCACAGAGGGGTATAAGAAGAGCAGTATCCCAAAGATCGAGGTTCTGAGAAGAGAAAACGGTAATCTACCCGTGGCATTTGGTAGCGAATATCTCATTGGCGTGATTACCGATTACGATTATCAGGAGATCGTGAGATTCTTAAAGGAACAGAATTGTAAAGATCCATCCTCTATACCGTGCTTCGCCCTTGATGATGTGGAAAAGGTGGCGGAATTTATCCTGTCTAAACGCGGGTTAAACACACTTGGCATAGAGGTTGACTGTCGTGATGAGGTTATCTCAAAAATGGTTAGGGATCTCCTAAATGGTCTGAAATTTTTTGATGAAGTTGAAAAGATCAGAGTGGAAATCAGGTAGGTGTCAATGGGTGGAAAGGATTTTGTTCATCTGCATCTTCACAGTCAATATTCCCTTCTCGATGGTGCTATTCAGATAAATAAATTGATGGATAAGTTAAACAAATTCGGCTCCACCGCCGTAGCCCTTACGGATCACGGGACGATGTACGGTGTGGTGGATTTTTATAAGAAGGCATTGACTAAGGGGATAAAGCCGATCATAGGCTGTGAGGTGTATGTGGCCCCCGATGATAGGAGGAATAGAAATTACGAAAAGGGGGATGATAAAAACTACCATCTGATACTCCTAGCCAAGAACAACAAGGGGCTTAAAAACCTTCAATATTTGGTCTCTTTGGCGCAACTCGAGGGGTTTTACTACAAACCTCGAATAGATAAAGAGCTTTTATCCCAATACTCCGAAGGGCTCATAGGGCTTTCTGCCTGCTTGGCTGGTGAACCACCGAGACATATTTTAAGGGGTGATCTGGATGCGGCGGTAAGATCTGCCAAAGAGTACGAGGATATCTTGGGTAAAGGGAACTATTACTTGGAGATACAGGAAAACGGTATCCCCGAGCAGCGAAATGTGAACAAGGAATTGATATCAATAGCAAAGAAACACTCAATACCCCTTGTAGCCACGAATGATTGCCACTATTTGGAAAAAGGGGATCATGTGGCACACCAGATCCTGATGTGTATCCAGATGCAAACCACGATCTCCAACAAAGATAAATTGGAATTTCACTCGGACCAACTATATGTAAAATCCCCCGAGGAGATGTGGGCGCAGTTTGAAGAGGTGCCGGAAGCCTGCCTGAACACCGTCAAGATTGCTGAAGAGTGCAATGTAAGTATCGAACTCGGCAACCTTCACCTGCCACAGTACACAGTCCCAGAGGGTTATACCATAGAGTCGTATTTTGAGCATCTGGCAAGAAGTGGGTTGCACAAGAAGCTCGTTAAAGTCCCTGTAGAGGAGCATAAGAAGTATATAGAAAGGCTCAATTTTGAGCTCAAGGTGATCATAGAGAAGAATTACGCGGGGTATTATCTGATCGTTTGGGATTTCATAAATTATGCAAAGGAGAACGGTATCCCTGTGGGACCCGGTAGAGGTTCCGGTGCTGGTTCCCTCGTGGCTTATGCTTTGGGGATTACCGATATAGACCCGATCAAGTTTAACCTCCTCTTTGAGAGATTTTTAAACCCCGAAAGAAAGAGTATGCCCGATTTCGATATAGATTTTTGTAAGAATAGAAGGGATGATGTTATCAAATATGTTATCAACAAATATGGCAACGATAAAGTGGCTCAGATCGTCACCTTTGGGCAGTTGCTTGCTCGTGGTGTGATAAGGGATGTGGGTAGGGTCTTGGAGATCCCACTTAAAACGGTGGACAAGGTGGCCAAGATGATCCCCGAATCCCCGGGGATGACCCTCGAAAGGGCTTTAAAAGAGGATCCCGATCTCGAAAAAAACATTACGCAAATAGACAAAGGGGACGAACTCCTCACAAATGCCAGAAAATTGGAAGGGCTCTTAAGACAAACGGGGATGCATGCCGCTGGTATCGTGATCGCTGACAAGCCCCTTATCGAGTATGTGCCGCTTTGCAAGGGGCAGAACGATGAAATATTGACCCAATATGAAAAGAATACCCTTGAGGAGATTGGCCTTGTAAAGTTTGACTTTTTGGGGCTAAAAAACCTCACCGTTATCGATGATACGGTAAAATTGATACGAAAGAGACACAACATCAATTTTGACATAAACAATATCCCCTTAAATGATAAAAAAACTTACGAACTACTCTCAAACGGTGAAACCACCGGCGTATTTCAGCTTGAAAGTGCTGGGATGAAAAGTCTTCTTAAAAAACTAAGACCCAATAAGTTTGAAGATATCATAGCCCTCGTGGCTCTTTACAGACCAGGTCCAATAGGTAGTGGAATGCTGGATGATTTTGTGAAGAGGAAGCATGGGGAGCAGAAGGTGACCTATTTCTTGCCGCAACTTGAGCCTGTGTTGCAGGATACCTACGGGATCATAGTATATCAAGAGCAGGTGATGCAGATAGCGCAGATCATTGCTGGATACAGTTTGGGTAGTGCGGATCTTCTGCGAAGGGCAATGGGTAAGAAGAAGCCAGAGGAGATGCAGAAGCACAAGGAGATATTCCTATACGGTAGCAAAGAGCTGAATATCGAAGGGGCAGAAAAGAGGGGGTTTGATCTAAAGATAGCTGAAGAGATCTTCAACCTGATGGAGAAGTTTGCCGAATACGGATTCAACAAGAGCCACTCTGCAGCTTATGCACTTATTTCGTATCAAACTGCGTATCTCAAGGCACATTACCCTGTGGAGTATATGTCTCAGCTTTTATCCTCAGAATTGGACAAGGGTGATAAGATCGTTGTCTTTATCGAGGAATGTAAGAGAATGGGTATCAAGGTGCTTCCCCCCACTATCAATAAGAGTAGCAAAGACTTCATCATAGATGAAAATTCGATTAGATTTGGGCTTGGGGCTATAAAGAATGTCGGTTTTTCTGCCATTGAATCCATCGAAAAGGCGCGAGAAGAGGGGGAATTTAAAAGTATATACGACTTTTGCGGTAGGGTGGATTTAAGGGTTGTAAATAAAAGGGTGATAGAGTCCCTTATCAAAACAGGTGTTTTTGATGAATTTGGCAAGACGAGGAAATCCCTGATGACTGTGCTTGACAGTGCCATCGAAGAGGGGCAGAGAAAACAGAAGAACAGAGAGTTGGGGATTGCCACCATCGAAGACCTACTTGGCTTGGATGATACAGAGGAATACTATCCCGATATAGAAGAATTCACAGAACATGACATCTTGAAGATGGAGAAGGAACTCCTTGGGTTCTACCTCACCAATCACCCACTTTCATCGTATAGCAACATCTTAAACACCCTCACAATAGGTTCAAATGAGCTGGAAATGATGGAAGAGGAAAAGGATGTTATCGTGGGGGGTATCATAAAAAGTATAAAGACCCACCTCACCAAAACAGGGGAGAAGATGGCCTTTGTGACGGTGGAGGATCTGGAGGGTAGCTTCGATGTCGTGGTGTTTTCATCGCTGTACAGGGAGTATATGAATATCTTAGATGAGGATAGGATCATCATAGTGAGGGGGAGATACAGTAGCAACGGCGATAGATGGTCTGTGGCGGCAAATGAGATATTAGACCCCAATGAAGCGATGGAGAAATTGATTACCACCATCACCATAAACCTCAATCTTACAGGACTCACAGAAGAGAGGGTGAGCAAACTAAAGGATATATTGAAAAATCATCCCGGCGATTCGTCTGTGCGGTTTATATTGGAGCAGACAGGGAAATACAGGGTTTATCTAAAGATGAATGGTAAAGTGAAGGTAAAACCGTGTTTGTCTTTATTTACCCAACTTGATGGGTTTTTAGGTGAAAATAGATATGAAATTTCAGTTGCAAACGGATGAATTTAATGTAATATGTGAAATAGAAGGGGGTTTTATTATGGAAAGAAGGAAGTTTAAACGGTATTCAGGTGTACCGATAAGGGTTTTATTAAAAGATGCGAGGGATGGGCAGTTTAAAAATGTAGAGATGATCAATATCAGTGTGGGGGGCATATTGATCAGGACAACTGATAGGGAGATGAGGATATACGATCAATATATTTTAAAGATAGAGATCCCAATTGATAGTGTACATCCGCTAAAAAATCTGGATAAAGATGTGATCTTTGCAAAGGGGATTGTGTGGAGGATAGAGGCAGACAAAGAGCATTACAAAGAGGATAATAGCAGCAACTTTTTTTACATCGCGCTTCGATTTACCCAGATCGATGAGCATGATAAGATAGTGATATCCGAATACCTCAGCAATTTTGAGGAGAATGTCCCTTACGAATAGTGAAATAGAGTGTCGATATTATTCATTTTTCGGTACAATAGTTGATAAAGAATATTTGAAGCTGCTAATCTTCGCCGTTTTTTTGAGATCCGCGATCAATTTAGATAGCTCTATCTCTGTGATATTTAATGCTATGTTTGGGATCTCGATGATGGCGGCACTTACCCCTAAAAGGGGGAATGTCGTTTTATTCCCGTTTCTGTCCAATGAGACATAGCACTTATTGAGGATCTCCTCCATCGTATAGAAACTTGTAGTAAACTCGTTGAACTCTTTGGTGATCTTTTCTAAGATGCTGAGAACATAGTATGGAGAGGACTCTTCACACTTAATACACATGAAGAAATCATCCCCACCTACATGACCTACGAAATGTCCGCTGCCGTTTCTGTGCTTTTTTAGTATCGATGCGAAGGTTTGGATGGCTCTATCCCCCACCCGAAAGCCGAATTTATCGTTGAAGGGTTTGAAATTATCGAAATCGAAGTAGATGAGGTAGTAGTAATTGTTTTCGTCGCTTAGGGCGTTATTGATATTTTCTGAAATGAGGGTATTGCCGGGTAGCCCTGTGAGGGGGTTGGTTTCGAATGCCTGTTGTAGTCTTATGTCATTTAAAATTTTCAATATGGAGATGTTGGTGAGGAATCCCAAGTATGTCATATCGTTTGTCACGAATACACCGATAGAATTGTAATTTACGATGAGATTTAGGGCATCTTCCACTTTGGACCTGATGTCAACGATGGGTGTTTTCTTTAAAAATTCTGAAATTGTGATATTGTGCAGTTTACTTGTGAGTAGTTCCCTTCCGAAGGGGCTGTAGATATATTCTCTAAGATCCTTTTCCAGAATTATCCCCACGGGGGAGTTGTTTCCATCTATTATAGGTACGAAATCGTAGATGGAGTTTTGAAAGTGGTTTAATATATCCATTACCGAACTATTATGCTTTAATGGTGGTACGAATACCATCTCCTCTTTTATATGACTATTGAAAACTACTTGATTTCTCCTATCCTTAGAGTAGAGAGACTCGATGTAGTCATATTTGAGTTTGATGTCGTATTCATCTTTGGTCGGTTTCTGTATGAAGTACCCCTGAATGAGATCCACATCAAGGGATTTGAGGTAGTAGTATTCGGCTTCTGTTTCCACCCCTTCGGCGATTATTGTGACACCTAAGCTTTTGGAAACCTTTACGATTGCTGTGGTTATAGATGCTTTTTTTAAGTCTTTACTTATATCCCTTACCAAAAATTTGTCGAGTTTTATAAAATCGGGCTCTGAGTGATATAGAAGCTCAAAGTTTGAAAATCCTGATCCAAAATCGTCTATGGCAAGCTTAAATCCCGATTTCCTTGCCCTGAGCAATACTGTATTATAAACAGTGGTAAAGTTGTGATGGGTCTTTTCTGTGAGTTCCAAGCACCAATTTGCAAGGGGTATCTCATACTTTTTCAATATATCTTCAGTGAATCCGAAATGGTAGTCGGGCATCTCCATGATTCTGTGGTCATAGTTGTAGAATATTATGATATTTTTGTAGTTTTTTATGTTTACGATCTTTTTGGCAGCCTTTTCTCTTAATGCTTTTTCGAGGGGTACCAGCACCTTGTCGTTGTAGGCTTCGTTGAAAAGATCTTCTATACTTTTAAATCCTGCCTGCTCCACCCCTCTTATTAAAAGTTCAACCCCATACAATCTACCTGATATGGTTGAAACAATCGGCTGTAATGCGTAGTCGAGGTGTTTTAGTTTAGGTTCCCATTTTTCAAGAAAGATATGTCCCATAAATTTCTCCTTGTGTGTAGGGGAGATTTACCTCTAATTCTTCAACTTTTTTTCATGGAGATGTAAAAAATATTAAAAAATTACAATTTTACTTAAAATTTGCTGAAGGATAACAATTCTTAAACATCTTTATTTTACTTATTTAAAAAAACAAAGGGGACCTATGGGTAAAAAGATCTTTGTATTAGATACAAATGTAATGCTTCATTCTCCATATTGTTTGGAAACTTTTGAGGACAACGATGTAATCATCCCTGCCGTGTGTATCGAGGAGCTGGACAAATTTAAAAGCCTTTACGATCTAAAAGGTTTTTACGCTCGGGAATTCATCAGAAACTTTGAGAAGATCTGGGATAATGGGGACCTTTTGACAGGGATTACGCTCCCCCAAAAGGGTAAGGTGTATGTTAGGTATTTAAAGAAAGACATCCACCTGCCATACGACTTCGATGTGAACAAGACGGATAATCTGATTCTCAAGATCGTTCTTCAATCGATGCAGGAGTTTGATGAAGAGGTGATTCTGGTGAGCAAGGACACCAACCTCAGGATCAAGGCGAGTATTTTGGGTATAAAATCGGAGGACTACTATCACGACAAAAGTACGAACAACAGTTTTAATCATACCGATATCTACACAGTTTCAGATGGTATTATAGATGCGATCTACAGAAATGGTGAGATATCGGCGGATGAACTTTTCAGTGCTGGGTTGATACTCAAAAATGGTAATAGCCAGAGGTATTTTTTACTCAAATCTGAGGAGAATGAGAAGAAGGGGGTATTGATCAAATACAACCACAACACCGCAAACTACAAAAGGATCGAGGGAAATGAATCTATTTTGGGGATATCCCCTACCAATTATCAACAGAAATTTTTTGTGGATGCCCTATTTGACAACAATATAAAGATCATCTTTGCCATAGGGATAGCAGGTACGGGAAAGACTTTGTTATCCATTGCATCGGGGCTTACTCAGGTGTTAAACAAGAGGTACAAGAAATTGATCATCAGCCGCTCCCCTGTGCCGATGGGGAGGGATATCGGGTATCTTCCCGGTGATATTCAAAATAAATTGGACCCATGGCTGAAACCTATTTACGATAATATAGATCTCATCATAGGAAACATTCAGAACAAAAATCCCGACGATGATGACAGACTCAGCATAGATATCACCCTCGATTATTTGAGAAGTGCTAATCTTATCGAGGTGGAAGGTCTTACATACATAAGGGGCAGGACATTCCACAACTCTTTTATTATAATAGATGAGGCACAGAATCTCACACCCCACGAGGTAAAAACTATCATTACAAGGGTGGGGAAAAACTCTAAAATAGTACTTACGGGAGATATTCATCAGATAGACAACCCCTATGTGGATGAGAGGGACAATGGATTAACCTATGCAAGCGAGAGGTTTAAAAAGTCTGATAGTGATTTGGCGGTGACCGTTTATTTAAACAAGTGTGAAAGAAGTGAAGTATCAAAGATTGCGGCATCGATACTGTGAGGTATTTTTATGATGAAAGTAGATCTACATGTTCATTCGAAATACTCCAGAAAACCTACGGAGTGGTTTTTAAAGAGGGTGGGAGCGGCAGAGTCTTACACTGAGCCTGAGTATATTTATAAAACTTTGAAAAATAGAGGGATGAACCTTGTCACGATCACGGATCACAACACGATAAAAGGGGCTTTGAAACTGAAAGAGAAGTATCCTGATGATACCTTCATCAGCGTCGAATCCACTGCACATTTCCCCGAAGATGATTGCAAGGTGCATATCTTGATATACGATATTGATGAGGCGATATTTGAGGAGATACAGAGGTTGAGGTACAATATTTACGATCTGAGGGAGTTTCTCATAACTAAAGATATTCCTCACTCCGTTGCTCATCCTGTATTTTCCGTAAATGGTAAACTCACTGTGGAGCACATAGAGAAACTTCTTGTGTTGTTTAATACATTCGAAGGGGTAAATGCCTCAAGAAACGAGAATTACAATGCCGAATTTGTGAAAATAGCATCGAATCTCACAAAAGAGAGGATCGATGAATTGGCAAACAGATACAATATAACTCCACACGGTAATTCTCCCCACAAGAAGGTGTTTACAGGTGGTTCCGATGATCATTCGGGGCTTATGATGGGTAAAGGGTTCACTGTATCGGAAGATGCAGAGGAACTGCATGGTTTTATAAACGATTTGAAGATGGGGAATGTAAAATTTTACGGTTCATCGGCTAATTTCTACACTTTAGCGTTTAATATCTACAAGATCGCCTACGATTATTCTTTAAAAAACAGAGCTATAACAATGACTGGGAGTCTATTGGGTAATCTCATCGAGAATATTGTAGAAAATAAGAAGAGTACCTTCTGGGAAAGGATCAAACTGAAACGGTTGAGAAAGAAAAGCTCGATCCACATGATGCTCACAGATCTCCTCCAAAAGCTAAAAAGTATCAACGAAGATGATGTGCAGAAAAGGTTTGAAGTAGTCTTTGACAAAATAGCGGATATTTCAGATGAGTTGATCAAAAATATATTTAAGAAACTGAAAAAGAAGGAAACCTCTATCGATGCGATATACAAATCTATAGTGGCTGCTCTACCGGGTATCTTTATATCTGTGCCATTTTTTTCATCTTACAGAATAACTTATAAGGATCATGACATAATCAGAGCATTGAAGAGAAATTTTTTCGATGATGAACAAACGAATCTCAAAAAGATTGCATGGTTTACCGATACCATAAATGATCTAAATGGTGTATCTGTGACGATAAAAGCCATCGGACATCAATCATACAAGAGAAACTACCCTTTGAGAATCTATGGATCACTAAACGAGGATGAGCTTTCTGTAGAACTGCCTGATAATTTTGTTAATTTAGAACCTATCGTAGATTTCAAACTACCCTACTACTCTCATTTAAAGATAAAGATCCCATCGATGATGAAGGCACTTAAAACGATCAGCGAACAAACCCCAGATGAGATATACATCTCCACACCGGGACCTGTAGGTATTTTGGGGCTTATCATAGGTAAATTGCTCAACATCAAAACCATCGGTATCTATCATACCGATTTTACCAAAGAGATCCATGAAATCAGCAAAGATGAATCTTTGGCATCGTTGGTGGAAAGGTATGTAAACTTTTTTTACAACAACTTGTGTGAAGTAAGGCCGACATCCAAACAGTATTTAGATATGCTGGAAGAAAGAGGAGTTGTAAATTGCTCTAAGGTTTTTAGAAGGGGGATTGATACCGAGATCTTCAAACCGATATACAAGTTTAAAGATCCAAATGTTGTTAATCTTATCTACGCTGGAAGGGTGTCGAAGGATAAAAATATAGATTTTCTCATTGATATTTATCATGAAGTTGCAAAAAGATTTTCGGAACTGAATGTGAGATTGTTGATCATAGGTGATGGCCCTTACCGTGATAAAGCGGAACATAAGTACAGGCATAAACATATCCATTTTTTAGGTAAGCTGAAGAATAAAGAGCTACCCCAATACTACAATGCTGGAGACCTCTTCGTTTTTCCAAGCAATACAGATACCTTTGGAATGGTGGTCTTGGAAGCACAGGCTTGTGCCTTGCCGGCAATAGTTTCCGATCAGGGTGGTCCTAAAGAGATTTTAATCGATGGTATTACAGGGTTTGTGGCTAAAAGCAATGATCTAAACGACTGGGTTGATAAGATATCCACCTTTATAAAGTGGAAAATAAGTGGAGATCCAAAGATAGATTCTATGAAGTATGAAGCACATACAAATGTAAAGAGGGTGTACGATTGGGAGGGTATTTTAAAAGAGGTGTTTTTGGATGTTTAAAAATGGGATCTTATCGGAGTTGAAACCTATTCTTCGTGGTAGATTGCCGGGGCAGTTGATCGTGCAGATCACTGACCTTTGCAATGCAACATGTCCACAATGTGGAATGAACAATCAAAATAGATACAAGAGGAGTAGTTTAGGCAGAGATGAGGTTTTTAGGATAATAGACAGAGCAGTGGAGAGGGGTATCAAGGCTATATCATTTACTGGGGGAGAGCCGTTTCTGTTTCAAAAGGAACTTTTTGAGTATATCAAATATGCCTCTCGAAAAGGTATCAAATACACAAGAACAGGTACGAATGGTTTTATCTTTATGGGGAGTGAAAAAAACGATTTTGAGGAGAGGGTGAATAATTTGGCAGAGGGCATAAAAGACTCTGGATTATACACCTTTTGGATCAGTATAGATAGTTGGGATGTTGAGAGGCATGAGAATAATAGGGGGCTAAGAGGTGTAATAAAAGGGGTGGAAAAGGGGCTAAGGATTTTTGAAAAATATTCACTATATCCATCTGCAAACTTAGGGCTCAATAGACTCATTGAGACTCCAGAGATAGTTTATGAGAAAGATGGAAGGTTTTTACCAGAAAAGTTCTATGAGAGTTATTACAAAGGCTTGTCGAAATTTTTCGATTTTGCAGAAGATTTGGGCTTTACCATTGTCAATTTGTGTTATCCGATGAGCTTTGAAGGAGCAGTGTATAAGGCTGAATCATCGGATAGAATGGTAAAATATACCGATGAAGAGAAGAGGGTGCTCTTTAGGGTGATATTTGATCTCTTGCCAGTTTACAAGAAGAGGTTGCGGATCTTTACTCCTCTTAGTTCGATATATGTACTGATGAAGCAGTATAGTGGAGATAACATAGGTAGGTTTGGATGTCGGGGTGGTAAGGATTATTTCTTTGTGGACAGTAAAGGATTTGCATACCCTTGCGGATTTTTGGCAGAGGAGAATTTGGGGAAGTTTACGGAAGGTGGGTTATCTCGATATGAAAAAAGTTGTGTAAAGTGTGATTGGGAGTGTTTTAGGGATCCTTCCACACTATTTGCCCCTATTTTGGGGTTTGGTGGTGCACCACTTAAAGAGGTGTGGAATATCAAAGGGGATCCGAAATTTTATAGATTGTGGCTTAGAGATCTCCGTTATTACAGAAAATCGCATTTTTTTAATATGCATACCCCATTGAACGGAAAGTTTTTTAAAAAGATTTGAATTTATTACAATTTTTTATTATCTTAGAATTATACAGGGGGTGTTTATGTTGAATAGGCGAGATTTCATTAAAGTAAGCACTATTGCTGCGGCGGTGCTTTCATCACCACTTCAGGTATTATCAAACCAGCAGAAGAGTAATGTTTACATAGCAGAATCCACAGATCATAGAAAAGCTGCCTTCTCTGCCCTCGAGATGGCTGGTGGGATCGATAAGTTTGTGAAAAAGGGGGATGTGGTGGCTATAAAGCCCAATATGGCGTGGGCAAGGGAACCGGAGTATGCGGCAAATACCAATCCCGAAGTGGTGGCTGAGGTGGTTAGGCTCTGCTACAAGGCGGGAGCAAAAGAGGTTATTGTCACGGACAACCCTTGTGATAACGCGAGGAATGTGTTTAATCTATCGAAGATTCCACTTTTTGCCCAGAAAGAGGATGCCAATGTCTTTATCCCCCAGAGTCGTCATTTCAAAAATATGAATATCGGTGGTCAATTTCTCACCGATTGGCCTGTGTTGGAGGTGTTTAAGAAGGTTGACAAGGTGATAAATATCCCTGTGGCAAAGGATCATTCGTCGTCAAAGGTTACCATTGGGATGAAGAATTGGATGGGGGCAATCGGTGGCAATAGGGGATTTCTCCATCAGAATCTGCATCAGGCGATATTTGAACTTGCAAACTTTTTCAAGCCAACCCTCACCGTCGTGGACTGCACGAGGATTATGCTGAAAGGTGGACCCACAGGGGGCGATCTGAGGTATGTGAAAACATTAAACAGGGTTGTTGTATCAATCGATCCTGTGGCGGCAGACTCTGTGGCTTCTGAATTTTTGGGGTTTAACCCTACGGAAGTGCAATGCATTTTAATGGCATACAAAAATGGATTGGGGAATATCTACAAAACGAATATGAATATAAAGCATGAAAAGGTTTAGGTTAGCATCTCAGATCATATCTCTGCTAATCTTTTTATGGATATTTTCCCTTGCCATTATAGAGAGTGGATTTTACAGTGAAGAGACGAAGTTGAAAGGGGGGATCAAGTATATATTCGCCGTGGATCCCCTCCTTGCTATTACTACTTTTTTGTCTAATCTCAGTTTAGAAAAGGTTTTTCTCTGGTCGATCCCATTTATCATACTTACACTGATATTTGGAAGGTTTTTCTGTGGCTGGGTGTGCCCCTTTGGGACAATTCACCATTTTTTCAGTTTTTTATCGGAGAAGTTGGGTTATCATAAGCATGGAGAGATCAACAAAAATCTATACAAAATAAAATATGTCATTCTTCTGTCATTGTTGGTAATTGCGTTATTTAAGGTGAACTTGTCTGGTTATCTTGATCCTTTGGCGATCCTTGTTAGAAGCTTGGGTGTGTTTGTGTTGACACTTTTGTCTTATTTTTACGATGCACAAATAGTTCCAGATAATTTTAAGGATTTTATCTATTACAACCTTTTGGGAAGGGAAAACTTTTATTATTCTCAATCGGTATTTATAGGACTTATCTTTATTGTACTTTTGGGAATGAACTTCTATGTGAAAAGGTTTTGGTGTGTGGGGCTTTGTCCGCTGGGTGCTTTTTATGGAGTTTTAGCAAAATTCTCCTTTTTTAAAATCAAGCAGAAAGGTGGATGTATTAACTGTAAGATGTGTGATGATGGTTGCACCGCTCTGGCATCACCTTCATCAAAAGAGTTTAAAAGTTCGGAGTGTATGCTTTTATTCGATTGTATAAAAAGATGTCCTGTGTCAGTGTTGCAATATAGTTCAGAGGTTAAACCCTCTAAGGTTGATTTTACAAGAAGGGAATTTATAAATTCGGTCATTTTATCCCTTTCAGCAGTGAGTCTTTACAAGGTGGCAAGTGTTGACCCTCTTAGAAATCCGAAATTGATCAGGCCTCCCGGTGCCATTGATGAGAAAAGCTTTTTATCAAAATGTATCAGGTGCGGTGGGTGTATGAAGGTATGTCCGGAGAACTTTTTACAGCCTGCATTTTTAGAGGCTGGGTTGGAAGGGTTGTGGACACCTGTTGCCAATCCCCATTTTGGATACTGCCTTTATAATTGTAATCTCTGTGGTCAGGTATGCCCCACAGGTGCCATAAAGAATCTACCATTGGACAAAAAGAAAAAGTTTGTAATTGGGACTGCATATTTCGATAAAAATAGATGCCTACCTTACGCCTTTGATACAAACTGTATGGTGTGTGAAGAGCATTGCCCCACTGCACCAAAGGCTATATACTTCATCGAAATAGAAACCATCAATAAAAAAGGGGAGAAAGTTTTAGTAAAGCAGCCCCATGTAAATCCAGATCTGTGTATCGGCTGTGGGATCTGTCAATACAAATGTCCGATTGCAGATAAACCAGCAATTTATATCACACCGATCAAAAGAGGAGGTCTGTTATGATGAAATTGTGTACAAAGATCCTTCTTTTCACTCTTTTATCGTTCTATCTTTATGCTTTTGAACCACCGAAAGAGCTTTTGGGATTTAAAATATCAAATCTGAAAAGAGGTTCCGAAGCATTAATGGAGATTTATCACCTACATGGGACCAAATTCCCCCTCAAGGATGCTTTCGTAGCGGAATACAAAACAGGGGATCAACTCATAATCATCTGGGCATCGAGATCAAACAGTAACGATGAGGCAAAATACCTTTTTAGTGAGATGCATAAAAAGATGCCGAGTAGTAAGGTTTTCAGGAATCTGAAAAGGATCAGTATAAACTCGATGGATATATACTATGTGTATGGTATGGAGATGGACAACTACTACTTTTTACACAAAGATGTCAACTATTGGTTGGCGACAAATCATAAAAAGTCGAGTGAAGTTGTTGGTGATTTAGTGAGGCGGTTAAGATGAACCATAAGTTTAGTGGTACTAAAGAAGATTTAAACTCGATAAAATTATTGAATAAGAACATTTTTTGTAATATAATCGACACATGATAAAGTTTGCAATATGTTTCCACCACACAAGCGAGGATATGGAGATATGGCGGAAATTTGCCAATTACTTAGCGTTGAAACTTGGTGAGGATGTCGAACTTGTTACTTATGCCAATTTTTACGAAGAGCAGCAGCGCTCCACAGAAGAGGACTACGATCTAATCTTTCAAAATCCCGAAACGGTGTTTATCCTCCTTCAAAGGGGTTATAAACCGATTGCCAGGTTTAATGAGCAATGGGATACAGTGTATTATATATCCAAAAAGGATTTCAACAAGACTAAAAATTATATAAAAGTGGGTATAGTTCCTTTGCGGGTGATCTATTCCACACTTTTAGAGTTGGAAAAGAATGGCTTTGATATAAACAATATAGAATTTAAGGTATACAGCAATTTAAAACAGATACATGATGCCCTTCTCGCTGGTGAGATAGATATAGGGATCACGAGGAAGGATACATTTTCAAGATTACCTTCGGAATTTACCTCCCAAATGAATATCCTTCTTGAATTTGGTATGGGGATCTTCCATTCATTTATGGTGAAATCAGATAATGTTGCCTTTGAAAAGAGGATCACTGAAGTACTTTTTTTCATGCATAAAGATCCTTACGGTAAGATATTACTTGAAAATCTCGATTCTGACAAGATAGTGGGGATCGGGTATGAATTTAAGTTTCTGGATCGACTAAACAGCATCGGTGAGAGGATCTTTGAGTTTAGAAACTTCAAGAGCTTTTTTAACGCTCTGGATCAGGTGCCGAATGTAGGTGTGGTGATCTTTGGAAAGTATGTGAAGTATATGAATAAATTTGCAGAAAAGGTGTTGGGTTACTCAGATTATCTAAAGAATTTAGAAACCATTCAGATATTTGATGATGATGTTCGCTCAGATGTTGCAAGGAATATCGAAAGGAGATTAAACGGGGAGAAGTTTGATGTAAGATACAACCATATCAAAATGAAGGCCAAGGATGGTAGCAAGATAGATGTAATGGGGTTTGCCTCTACCATCATCTTTCAGGGTTCACCATCTGGGGTTTTCATATTTATAGATATCAGGAAGAGATTATTTTTGGAAAAGATGTTTTATGCCATCAAAGAGATCAACCACATTATCATATATTCCCAAGATAGAGAGGATCTTTTTGCAAAATTGATCAGTATGATCATTGAACAGGTGGGGTTTAATTATTGCAGGATTATAAATTTCAAAAGTCATGAAACATCCCTTTACAATTTTGGCACTCCCCTTAAAAATATAAGTAATGTGGTGCCAGAAAATGAGACTATCTCCATTGAGATAATAAATGATGAAAATGGTGATATAGTTGGACTTATCTTTATAGTTCCCATTTATGTAAATGGTAAGCTCGATTCAACTCTCGAAATCCACACTAACAGATACTTGGATTATATCAATGAGATCTCTATTTTGATGGATGAGTTAAAGAGGGATGTAGCCTTTATAATAGATAAAATCGACAAAGATTTCAAAGCATTATCTTTCTACAATGCAATAAAATCTTCCAAAGACTTCTGTTTCATCACCGATAGGTTGGGTAATATCACCTATGTGAACAGTGCAGTCCTTGAGATATCCAAATTTTCCGAAGAGGAGATCATAGGCAAAAAACCATCTATCTTCAAGTCCGACAAGATGGGGAAAGATTTTTACGACGAATTCTATTCCAAAATATACTCAGGTGAACAATTTAACGGCATATTCATAAACAGATCGAAGGATGGCTCGCTCTTTTATCTGGAGGCTTCTGTATTACCGATTATCAAAAAGGGTGATATAAAAGGTTTCGTTTTCATTGGGAAGAATATCACCGACGAATTGCTCCTAAAAAGTGAAATGGAGAAGATTAGATATGAGGATCATCTTACAAAATTAAATAACTTCTTGGGGTTTACCACAAAATCGAGGGAGTTTACAATCAATAATCCCGATTCTATCTGTGCTGTTATAATGTTTGATATAAATAATATGAGTTATATAAACAATAGCTATGGGTATCATTTCGGAGATAGCGTCCTCATCAGAATAGCCGAAGAGATCAAGAGTATCGTAAAACAGAGAGATATCTTGGCAAGAATAGGTGGGGATGATTTCGGTATTTTCATTGCAAACATGAAGAAGAAAGAAAATATCTTTAAAATTGTGGATAGATTGGTGAATCTCTTCAATAAAAAATTGACTATAGATGGTATCGATGTAAGTATTCAACCGAAGATTGCAGTTGTATTATACCCTTATGATGGAAGAGATATCAATGACCTTATGAATAAATGTTCCCTTACTCTTTCCAAAATTAGAAAACAGGAGACCCTTATACAGTTTTATGATACGGATCTTAAGGATGAGGCTGATAAATTCCTCGAGATAGAAACGCTGATATCCACAGCTGTGGATGAGAATAGGTTTGTTTTGCATTATCAACCCTATTTTTATTCCTCTGATTTAGAGTTGGCTGGGTTTGAGGCACTTATCAGAATGTACGATAGAAAGGGGAATCTGCTTTATCCTAATGCATTTATCGATCACCTTGAGCAATCTATATACAACGACAGGTTTGAAGAGTGGCTTATCGAACAAACGGATAGGATAATTGGTGAGATGAACTATCCTGTCTCCATCAATATTTCTGCGAAGAACTTAAATTATAACAACTTTGTAAATAAGATGAAGTTGCTATCTGAAAAGAACTTGAGCAAAGTCACCATCGAGATTACAGAGAGAGAAGCAAACGAAAATATAGATCTGTTTAGCGATAAACTTATGGAGTATAAAACAACCAAAAATCTAAAAATAGCCCTCGACGATTTCGGTACGGGGTATTCCTCCCTACTAAGACTTAAGCAGATGCCCTGTGATATCATAAAGATCGATATATCATTTATCCGTGAAATGTTTAAAACGGATAAGGATACTGTATTTGTTGGCTCTATAATCGATCTTGCCAAAAACTTCAACTATATTACCCTTGCTGAGGGGGTTGAGACTGTTGAACAGTTTTCATACTTGAGGAAAAATGGTTGTACCCTTGTACAGGGGTATCTCTTTTCAAAACCCCTCAACGAAGAGAGTATCAAAAGTATCGATTGGAAAGAGTTTTCAAGAGGTTTAAGAGAGATTATACTCAAACAAATTGAATAAAATCCAGCAAATTAATCAAAGAAATTGGTATAAAATATAAAGATAGAGGATTGCCACAACTTTTTTGGCTGCCTCGCAGTGATATGTCATTGCGAGCGTAGCGTGGCAATCCAGAGTAATAGTAGGATATTTTAACTTATATGAAGTCTCAAATGCTCCTCCCACTCCCTCATACTGATCGATTTCATGAAGGATTTTGCCTGATCTTCTGTCATGTATGGATTCTTGAAGTTGAACCCTAAGAATCTCGTCATAGCAGTAAATAGTTCTGTGTTGTCGATGTATCCTCTGATACCCAAATCGTGAACCCTATGTCCATATGCTACAACGAGCTGATCCTCTCCTGTATGGTTTGTGGATGTCCAGTTTACATTCCCTCTTCTTGCTATGGCAGGTTTGGCAAGCTTTTCCCCCTGTGATTGATACTTGCTGTAGGCCAAAATTCTACCCATTGTTGCCTCTGGCTCATACCATATATCGTTTATGGTAAATTCTCTCTTGTTGTTTAACCCGGCATAGATCGCTTCGGCCTCTTCGTTTGTTATATTTGTCTTGGTGTAGTTTTCAAATATCTCTTTAACGGTTTTTACATCCTGCTTTTTCATTAACTTTATCATGTACTCGAAAGATGCTTTATTATTCTTGTAGAAAAATAACCCCTCTGTGGCGTCGTTGTATTCAGGTCCACTGCCATTTATACCCCATCCTGAGTTTCCATGATCTGATGTTACTATGAGTAGAGTGCGGGGGTTTTTCTTTATATACTCAAGCACTACTGCTACAGTTTTATCAAATTCGTAGCAATCCATCATAGCACCCCAAGCGTCATTTGCATGGGAGGCATGATCGATCCTACCAGCCTCTATCTGAAGTACGAATCCTCTTGGATTTTTAGAAAGTCTATTGAGAGCAGCCAAAGTCATTTCTGAAAGTTCAGGTTGAACGGAACCTAACTTTTCATCATTTACTCTATCTACATAATAACTTATATGGGAATTGCTGAATACTCCTAATATAGGCTTGTTGGATGAGAACTTTTCCTTTAGTTCGTTTTTGGTTTTAACAATGTCATAACCTTTTGCAACGAAGTCTGCATAAAGATCTTTCTTATCTTTTCTACCATTTGAAGAGAAATGTTTATCACCACCACCCAAAGCAACATCCAAATTGGAATTCAATAGATCCACTGCTATATCATCTTCGCTGTCTCTGTTTGAATTGTGTGAGTACCAGGCTGCTGGGGTTGCATGGGTGAGTCTTGTTGTGGTTACAACACCGCAAGACATCCCATTCTCTTTTGCGATCTCTAAAATCGTTTTTAAATTTTTCCCATCAGGTAAAACGGATAGAGTCCTATTTACAGTTTTAGAGCCGCATCCCCAAGCAACTGAGGCAGGGGCAGAATCGGTAACTACACTGGATAATGAACTTGTATTCTGTAATGCGATGGCACTTTTCGGATCCTTCATCAATTGATAGATACTCGATGTGTAGTTAAACTCTTTGGCAAAGACAGTCTGCATCCCCTTCATTACACCCAAAGGCATCCCATCACCTACCATGAAGATGATACCTTGTCCTCTTGCAGGCTCCATCTTCTTGGCTAAAAGCTCTTTGGCTGAGGCGATTGTTACAGTGGCAAAACCTGCCACTTTTAAAAATTCTCTTCTATTCATAGAAACCTCCTGTATTGGCGATTTTTATCAATAAACCCAAAATGTTAAGTAATGTTTACACGAAGGTCAAAAATAATTAAAAAATTATTAAAATGGTATGACTGTTTTAAAGTGATAAATACCAATAAGTTAGCGGTTTAAATTGTTATAAAATTGTAAAATAAAATTCAAAAACTTGCAATAAATTTCGATTTGCCTATCGTAGATTGCTATAGACATACTTACCAGAAGAAAAGTTAATAAAGGTGAAAATAAAATTGTAAACTACCCCACCTTATTGAAGGTGGGGACTTCTTGGTAATTTTTATTTAAAAAAACAAATCATTTTCCTATAATCGTACATAATCGTTTGTAGTAGTCATAAAACTTATCACCTTCAATAACACTCTTACGTATACAATCACTCTCCTTCGAGCTCTTGAATGTCTGCTAAAACACTCTGAGCATCTCCTTCTGCCCCGATGGATTTAAAGAGATTATATGCACGAGTATAGTATTGTTTTGCTGTTTTTTTATCTCCTTTATCTATGTAAAGCCATGCAAAAAACCAATAACCCGATGCTTCCCAGTATTTATCACCTACCTTTTTAACACCATCAAGACCTTCAGATAAGTATTTCTTTGCGTTTTCATAGTCTTCCATTTTTCTATAAGTGTTTCCAAGGTTTAACTTAAATATAGAAACATCATGATAATTTCCGTATTTCTCATCTATTTCAATAGCTTTTTGAAAGTATTGGGCAGCCTCTTGATAATCACCTTTTTTGGAATATATAAGAGCAATATTGTTATAAGTAGGTGCTTTATCTTTTTCATTTGTTTTTAAACTTAAAGACTCCTCGTAATAACTTAAAGCTTTATCTAATTCTCCTTTATTATCGTATATCAGAGCAATGTTGTTTAGTGTAGCAGCCTGCATATCTGTATTATCTAAATCCTTTGCTAAGCTTAAACTTCTATTATAATATAGAAATGCATCGTCTAAGCGATTCATTCCGTCTAAAATCATTCCGATTAGATTGTAGATATACATCAAATCTACTTTGTTATTTGTTAAGCTTTCTGCTTTTTTCATGTTATCATAAGCAGATTTGAGTTCTCCAACTTTATAGTAGGCGTTTCCCAAGCATAAATATGCTTCTAAATTCTTAGGATATTTTTTAACTGCTAATTTGCCAGATTCTATAGCTCTTTTGTAATCTCCAGCATTTTTAAAGTTAAAGCATGCATCAATCTCTTTCTGAGCATAAGCTATGTTTTTAAACACTAAAAGACTAAGCAGTAAAAAGAAAATGCTTAAAGCTTTTTTCATAGTTTTTATACCTCCTTATTAATTATCTCCGTCATTTTTTTAGTTTTTTCTACAAACTCTTTTCATCGCATTTACAATTTACTACATCTGCTTTTATTACTTTATACCCCAAATTTATCACCCTTTCACCTTATTATAATTTTTTATTAACCAGATTTCATTTATAAATCTGAAAAACATGCTATTTTTCCTTATCAAACTTACAGACAGCCCCTTCTTTTGATAAATAAACGGCTTTTTTTGGATTTTCTGACAGGGTTTATAAAACCTCCTCCAATGCGCTAAACTTATTCTTGGTAACTCCTCCTCTATTTATTCCACTAAACATTTAATAATAAATACCATCAGTATTATACGAAAATATCCTCACTTGTCAAGACCAATTTAAAGCAATTTCGTAGATTGCTATAGACATACTTACCAGAAAAAAGTTAACAAAGGTGAAGTA
>CAZFHX010000022.1:27970-37099 GCA_964519265.1 uncultured Deferribacterales bacterium | reverse complement strand
TATGTTAAATCAATAATGAACAAAAGTGGTAAATATGTTATTGACAAGTACCTTTCGATTTGCCTATATATAAAACATATGAACAGGATTAAAACAGCGATACTTTTAAATACAAATAGTCAGCTTTTGTGGTTGGAGTATCTCGTAGTATTTTTCTGTGCTCCTGTACTCCTTGCAAGTATGATGAGGATCACTCCTTTACCATTCATACTTTTGGGTGGTTTTGTAGCATTTTATATACTTTACCACAGTGAAAACTTTGACAAGAGGTCATTTTACAGATTGCCACCATTAAATTTGGAGTATGCAAGGATCCTCATTCAGGTAGTACTTTTTTCTGGGCTGCTGTACTATTATGTTTCTCACTTTTTTCCAAAGTATCTCTTCTTTTTTATGAAAAAGGATCTCTTTTTGTGGATGAATATTATTTTGATATACACATTCCTTGCTGTGTATCCCCAAGAGATCATATATAGAGCATTTATATTTCACAGATATGAAAAATTGGTAAAAAATAGGAGAAACTTAATCCATCTCAGTGCCTTAGCATTTGCTGCTGGGCATATTATATATCTTAATCCTATTTCGATAATTCTGTCTCTCTTTGGTGGGTATGTCTTCTCTTACACATACATTAGGACAAACTCTCTACCCCTTGTCTATTTAGAGCATCTCCTATATGGGGCGATTCTCTACACTATCGGATTTGGAAACTATTTCTATTCTGGCTTCATGGGTTGAAGTACTTTTGGAGAAATTCGGAAATTTATAATACTGTAGGTAGCAGAACTTACACCAGTATATATCAATGTTAAGAAGAAGATACCTACAAAGATACCGATCATCTTTAAATCGCTCATCGTATTAAGTGCGACATTCAAAGAGACTTCCGTTAGAATACTTCCATAACCCACATAAAGATATATCAGTGAAATAAGGATGTTTAGTAATGACATCTTTTGATATGCAGAGATCTCCCCTTTACCCCTATAATCTGCCCTGAGAAATTCTGAGAAGAATCTGTATAGTTGGCTTATGACAATAGAGATTATTGCCGATATGAGGAATAACCCTTTTATAAATAGAGTTATGGCAACAATCGCCGTTATCGAGTAGAGAATATTTGCCATTGCCTGAACGGGGACGGTTTCCACATTACACAAACCTGATGCGTAGGATGCTTTCTTGCACCTTCCAGCATAAACAGTGTTGAATTTTTTAAAAAACTTCCTGAGAAAAATACTATTTACCTCGTCAACCTTTTTACCATAACAGCACCCAAAACTGATACACCCCAATCTGCCTACCCCTTCACCTATTAGGTATGCTATAGAGAGGGATGCGAAGATGGGGTTTATAAATCTTAAAAGGTTGGGATCGTTTGTGATGTATCCAGCAAGCATTATCGCAAAAGGGGATACGATAACTCCAACAAACACTGCACCACCAACGGTAAACCCAGACTTGGTTTTTTCGATTATCTTGGCAAGGAGTTTTGATGAAGGGATGCAGATGGTTAGGATGGTGATCAGTATTATTAGCACTTGAAGTTTTGTTAGCCCAACAGACAAAAGAAGTAAAACGCCCACAAAGGATCCTAAACTATAAGCGATGGCGTTAAACAATCCGTAGAAGGTGAGATTGAGAGATAGCCAACTACCATTTGAGATCTTTTTGTATGGGATAGCGAAAAGAAACTGAAATCTCTCACCAGCAAAAAACCTTATCCCAAGTATAGAGAGAATCCCTAAAATTGCTGATAATAACATTATAAAAAATAGTTCAACCATATCAACACTCACCTATATTCTACATCCTATTCTTTCTCTTACACGCACCTTTATTTCCACAAGTGCTTTTCCGAAACCTAAGGTATATCGACTAAAAAGATCCTTTCTCCTCGAGTGGAAGAGTATATCGTCATCGAAGCTTACCTTCCCTTTTTCAAATATTACTATATCAGTACTACTTCCCGGTTTGTAAACCGACTTTGGTTGTCCTTTTTGAGCGAAATCCCCCACTTTTAAAGGGCGGGGATCATCGTATTTTTCTTCTGAATATGCTTGCATGATCTGTCCTATCATCATCGCCACAACTTCTATGAATGCCACCTTACCGATCTTGCTACCATTGGGAACATCTGTATTTATAATTGTCACTACTCTTCTATTCTTAGATAAAGGTGAACACACAGCCACAGTGGCGGCTGGATTGCAGGAATGGTATGCACCGTCCAACTCGTAGATATCCTCCACCACTCCAGATACGGGTAGATGGTTGTAGTGGTATTCGTCGGGGGTAAGTCTGAATATTGCAAAATCGCCATCAGAAAATTTATTTATCCATTCCTCTTTGTATAAAAGCTCATCTAAATGGAAGAATTTATTTTTGAGAGGTATCAGAGAGTTTTCGTTTAGACTACCCACCACCATTTTTGAATCTGCTGGGGACACTATTATATTTTCAGAACTATCCATCGGTCTTTTTTCCCAGTACCTTATTTTACGCATGAATAGATCCTCGAGGGTTTTGATCGATTCTACCTCGTAGATCTCTTCGGTGTTTATGTTGAGTTTTGAAATGTATCTTTTTAAGGTATCCTGACTGAGCTTTTTATTGTAATTGAAGAAACTGAGTAATTTTGTGGTGTGTTTGGATACTGCAAGATTGAATATAAATGAGGCGTTTTCCCTTACTGTGGAGTATAGATATCTGATGGTTTTATCTCCAAAAAGTTGCTCTTCAATTGAAGAACCTGTTTTTCTGTCTACATAGTAATGCTTTTGCATTCCTCAAACCCTCTATTTTGTTCTATACTGATATCCACGAGAAGTAGTGTCAGTAGGCTTTTTATCTCTTCTACTGTGAGAGAATTATTTTCAAACTTCTGGTAGATACTGTTTATGAAATCGTCTAAGTTTTCAAAGATATGTTTCTGATTTACATAGATTTCAAGTCTAATCCCTTTACTCAATTTTTGCAAAAGATCCCTTTTTAGAATTTCAAGCCCCTCTTTGATATGTTTTAGGCGAAGATCGTTTCTATAGTAGCTTTCCAACTTTGCATTAAAGAAGTCGCTATTTAGATCAAGTGGATCTTTTTTGTTGAACCTTTGTAGAATATTGGATGATATCTTGTGGGCATTGGTGAGCGTGTCATCGTTGATTCTGCCCTCAAGATCATTTACGCTGTTTGAGACAGATAAGTTTTCTATTAGATCTGCACCATCTTTTTTGATTATTTTGATGAGGGCCTTTAGGTATTCCTTAATCTCTACTCTGACATATCCCGGATATCTTCTACTGTTTCTCGTCTTTTCACAGTGGGATAGTATATAACTTAAAAATTTGTTGTTGGTGTCATTTTTCACATAAAATGTTGGGATACCTATGGCTGATGCAAAGAATATCTGTCTTCTCTCACTTTCGATATGGGGGCTATCGGGTATGTGGGTATGCTTTATTCTACCTTCTACGATATACTTGTATGCAAGTGCCGTAAATAATGTTTGTAAATTTGTGCAGTGTTCGGTATCCTTCACAAGATCGTAAAAACAGCTGTAAAACCTCCCCTCAAATCCGCTGTAGCCGTTTGTATTTACAAATCTCCCCCTGTAGAGGGCATAAAAGGAGAGTTTTTCGTCGAATACCCCCATCTCGTGCAACTCTTTTTTTAGCATCTGCTGGTTGTTCAGTTTTCCATTCAATCCCGGAGCAGTCTCGGTGCTGAGGATTGATACAAAGTAGTCGAGCACTCTAAAATCTGGGATGTAATCCCCTTTTAGCATCAACCCTTTTTCGAGGATCATATCGACCCATTTTGGCCCTTTGGGCATAAATCTGTGGCCAAATCGTTTGTTGTGCACCTTTTTCATCCATCTTCTATAGATCATTCTTAAGTGTGTAAAATCTAATTCATGTGGCAAGAAGCCTAGGATCGTTTCGGGATGGATTCTATTAAATGGGATGCGGTAAGGGGATGCAGAATAGGTTACGGTTAGAAGTGGTATAAAATGCTCCACTATCTTAACAACGAGATCAGAGTAATACTTTTCAGAGGATTGGTTAAAGAGAGAGTTGTTTCTCTTGATCTTTTCTGTGAGTTTTCTGCTACCTATGCTGATGTGTATGCCGTTGTTTGTGAGGGATGTATTTGAAGTGTTTGGTAATACGATCAAATTATTTTTTATCAATCCAGCATCTTTAAGCTTTTCTATGGTATTTAGATGACTGCGGGATAGGGCTAAATGGCAAAGCTCCATGTATTTCTTTTTTTCTTCACCTTTATCCCATCCTGCCAAACATGGGCTTATAAAGAGTTCTCTGTAGAGACTATCTGGTATCAAACTATTCAGTTTCTGCTGTCTTAAAGGGGTAAGGGGGGAGTGATATACATACACCCTTTGCCCTGACTCTTCTAATTTAAACTTTTTGTTGCTGTACTCGGTGAGTAGTTGAGTGCATAAAAATCTCTTTGCACTCTCTTTACCCAAAGATTCTCCGATATTTGTTTCAAAGTCATCTGCGATGTAAAATGATGTAACCTCTAGGGAGGTGTTGTCGTTGGAGAAATTGTCGAGGAGTTTCTTACACACTTTTACGGTATGGCTTGTGAGTATCTTCTCCTCACCCAAATAGTCTGCTAAGGCTATTCTGAGCAAATAACTCACCGGGAAGCGGTAGCATTTATCCCCACTCTTGTTGGTTGTTTCAAAGAAATGAGCATCATCCCTTATCCCAGATTCAGGATTGGATTTATCCTTTAGCATGTCGTATTGGATCAGGAGTTCTGCGTAGGAGTTTATATATCTTTTTGGGACTATTACAAAGCTATTTTCCCATATTTTACTCTCATTCTCGTTGAGAAATTTATCGAGTTCTCTCAATTTGTTGGGTTGGTATTCTCCGTTGTTTGTTCTTTTTATGAGGTTTGCAAAGTATGAAGAGCTTTTTATGTATTGTGGTAGGTCAACTATATCTTTCTCACCTTCAATGGCGGTTTGGTATTCTGTTTCTATCCCAGCGGTGATGTCCCCTTTTGTGAAGATATCTGCGTTAATGAATCTTTTTTTGTTGTTTGTGTTGAAATTGATTATCTGCATCGCTACACCTCATCTTGGGGATGAGATTAGGACGATAATGTTATAAAAAATATGTGAAGATGTAAAAATTATTAAAAATCGTGGATTTTTGTGTTAATTTTCTGACAAAAGAAAGATTTTTTCAGATAATAGGTAGATCTCTACCTTAGCTTTCTCTTCCAAAGCCAGCTTTTGAAAGGCGTATGGTGGGACTTCTATCTCTATCTGAGTATCCTTATTCGGTAGTTTGCAGATCACTGTATATGATGTCATCTTTTTATGAACCCTGTGTATCTGGCATTCGATTACATTTTCTTGGTTTGGTTTTTTTAGATCTGCCCTTGCGATCATGATATTCTCTGATCTGATACCGAAATGGAGAGGTTCTTTTTTTAGTATTGTTTGGTCGATATTTTTTATTGTGATCTCTGTGTCTAAATCGGGAGAAAAGAATCTGCCATCTTTGATCATTTCGAGTTTAAAAATATTTTTTATCCCTAAGAATGTTGCAGTTTTGATATTTGCAGGGTTGTTGTATATTTCATCTTTTGTACCTGTTTGCTGTATCTTGCCATCCAGCATAATGCTGATATAATCACCAAGAAAAAATGTTTCATCCAAGTCATGGCTCACCATGACGATCGTAGCAGAGAAACGATTTTGTATATCTTTTAGGAGATACCATAATTCCTTTTTCATCCCCTCATGTAATGAGGAAAGAGGTTCATCGAGGAGGATATATCTATTGCCTGTGGCAAGTGCCCTTGTGAGGGCTACTCTCTGTTTTTCACCACCGCTTAAACCTGCTACCCTTCTATCGAGTAGATTGTAAATCCCTAATTGTTTCGATATCTCTATAGCATTGTCGTAGAGATGAGCTTTGGGGTGCTTTTTTCCATATTTTATACCGTAAAAGATATTTTCCTTTACCGTGAGGTGGGGGAAAATGGCTAAATCTTGTGGAACATAGGAAAACCCTCGTTTGTGCACTGGGACTGACGAGATATCGATACCTTCCAGAAGGATCCTCCCTTTCGATAACTTTCTCAAACCTAAGATCGCTTCTAAAAGGGTGGTTTTTCCACACCCCGTTGGTCCGATAAGACAGTGAAAACTCTTGGTTGAAATTGTAAGGGATAGATCTCTGATTTCAAAATTTCTGTTTTTTATGGTTATATTTTCGATTTCTATCATATCATCCCTTTATCTTTTACAAAGATTCTCACTAAATAAAGGGTGGTTAAACCGAACAGTAGTAGAATTAGTATTAAAACTACCGTTTTTTCTATATCCGCTGTGGCAAGTCTCATGAATATTCCGATGGGTAATGTTTCCGTTTTATTTGCCATTGAGCCAGCAACTGTGATCGTGGCACCAAATTCACCGATAGCCTTTGCCCATGTGAGAATGCCTGCGGCTATTATACCTTTTTTGCTGAGGGGTAGTGTAATAGTGGTGAATGCTTTTAATGGTGAAACTCCCAACGAACATGCGACACTCTCATATCGTTGTGGTATTTCGTCGATGGAGGTTTTAATGAGCCTTGTGGCTATGCCGAGGGTTGTGATAAATTGGGCAAGGACTATACCATTGAAAGTAAACACAAATTGGGTAATGTTGTTTTGGATCCATTCCCCTAAGGGGTTGTTGAAAAAGATCAGTAGCATTGCACCAAGGGCTGCTGGGGAAACAACCATTGGTAGTTCCAGCATTGTATCTATGAACATTTTCCCTTTAAAATCATATCTCGATAACGCGTATGCAGATGGGATTGCAAGAAAAATTGAGAGTATCGTTGAAATTGTTGCTGCTGCTATACTGATTTTTATAGAGAAGATCGTTCTATCTGATGAGAGGGTCTCCCAGAAGAGAGACCCTTTGAAAAAGTAGAACAGCGAAAGGATGAGCAAAAGATATATGATAAATACAGATATGCTAAAAAGAACCGTTAATCTTTTAAACCCCACTAAAAACCTCTATTTTTTTATCCATTCCTGAGGTACCACATATTCTCCACCCACAGGTCTCTTTTCTCCAAGCCAGGCAAACGCCTCTTCGGGTGTCATGAAGTATTTGTACTTTCTGAATATAGCCTTTCCTTCCTCAGAAAGCAAGAAGTCTATGAATTTTTGGGCGAGTTCCCTGTTTTTAGTATATTTGGATATGGCTATAGGGATATAACCTATCCTTAAAACTTCCTCTTTCTTGAGTCTTACCGTTTCGATTCTTTCTGGGTCCCAGTGTTCGAATACACTCCACCCCACAACGGCATCTGCAGCTTTTAGTGATATGGCAGTGGCGGTTTTTTCGCAACTTTCTGTATAATTTATAAGATTTTTTCTGAATTGCTCTTTCTCTTTTTTATTGAAAAACTTTTCGATGATCTCAACGGCATAGGCACCCACACACACCCCTTCAGGGTTTGCGATGGCTACTTTTATGCCGGGTTTGGTGAGGTCTTTTAAAGACTTAATCTTCTTGGGATTCCCTTTTTGGACATTGATAGATGGAACAAGATATACGATATATTTTTCTGTTTCAGGGAATACTACATTCTTCTTCTTTGCTAATTCCATATAATCCGATGAACCTGGAAAATATAGATCTCCGGTTTTACCCAGCATCATTTGTGATAGGACATAACCTGATCCACCGAACACCACATTTACTTTGATCCCTGTTTTCTTTTCAAAGGCTGCTGCTGCCTCTTCTGTGGGTGGCTTGCTTGCCGCACCTGCAAACACCATAATACTGTCAGCGGCAAGTGTGGTTGAAATAGTGGATAGAACAAGCAGCATTGAAAATATCATAAGTTTGAATAACTTATTAAACATTTTACCTCCAGACGAGATTTTTTATCGATATATATAGAAAAATATAGCGATTGTCAATAAATTTCAATTTCGCAGTTGGTTATAAAGAATATCAGAGGAAGACAAAGGTGTGCCTTCCTCTGAGTTTGAGTTAATTTCGATTATTTATAGACGAAAATGAAACTACCATGATAACTGCCCCAACTCATGGAGTTTATGCCATTTCTCGTAGTACCAATATAACTTGGTTGCCCAGCTCTGATCTCGATGGTGACCATGCCTCCAGCTTGGAGAGATATAAGTCCAGCGTGAACTGCGGCGGTGCATACCGATGAGTCATCCGTGTAGATATCTGTACCCCAAACCTTGTATGGAGAACCGTTTGGAGGGCAGATATAGGTGAATCTTTGGCCTATCATACCCCTTTTGTCTGACGCATTTGTTACCCAATTGGCGTTGATATAGTCATATTTTGATATGGGGTCTTTATATTCTGGGTATTGTGTTATTGGTTGTTGATAATTTGGTGAACCTACAAAGATGAAACTACCATCCCATTTTCCATAGCCGTTTGTCGTTACTCCATATCGTGATGAACCAGCGTAGCTTTGTTGCCCAGATCTTATCTCGATTGTCACCAAGCCTCCGGATTGAAATGTGATGAGGCCAGCGTGGACTGCTGCAGTGCAGATAGATGAGTCATCGGTATAGATATCGGTACCCCATGCGGAATAGGGTGTACCATTAGCAGGGCAAAGGTAGGTAAATCTTTGACCGATCAATCCTCTCTTGTTGGCAGCATTGGCTCGCCAATCGATTACGGTGTAATCGTATTGTGGGGTGGGTTGGATGTTTCCTGATGCTCCGACAAAGATAAAACTGTTGTTCCATTGCCCGTAATCTCGTGAGGATACACCATTTCTTGTGCTTCCTCTATAGCTTGGTAAACCTGGCCGAATTTCAATTGTGACCACTCCGCCTGTGTGAAAAGAGATGAGTCCTGCATGTACGGCTGCGGTGCAAATAGAGGAGTCGTCGGTATAAACATCGGTACCCCACACATTTGAAGGTGAACCATTGGCAGGGCAGATATAGGTAAACCTTTGTCCGATGTTCAACCTTTTGTCGCCGGCATTGGTGCTCCATGTTGCCTGTATTTGAGCGTAAGTGGCATCGATGAAACACAAAAGGATTAGTACCACATAAATTATGGAGACCCTTTTCATACATACCTCC
>CAZFHX010000022.1:25678-27960 GCA_964519265.1 uncultured Deferribacterales bacterium | reverse complement strand
CCTGTTTTAAAGTATTATGCCCCCATATATTAATTATATCACAAAAAAATATTGTGGAGAAGGGATTGGACTAAGAAAATTTTTAAAAATTTTTATTATTTTTATTAATGTGTTATGACAAATTGTTCAAAATATTTTTACTTGTTTAGAAATAATCATTGACAAACTTTGAAAACATGATACATTAACTTTAGAGCAGAAAGCTCTGCAACTAACAATGAGGTGAATTTTTATGAGTAACACAGGAACAGTTAAGTGGTTCAACGACACAAAAGGTTATGGTTTCATTACCAGCACTACGGGAGAGGATGTATTTGTACATTACTCTGCAATTACTATGGGCGGATTTAAGAGTCTTAAAGAAGGCGACAGAGTAAAATTTGATATCGTAAAAGGTCCAAAAGGTCCACAAGCAGCTAATGTAAATTTGGCTTAATATGAACTTACGATAATAATAGCCCGCCGAAAGGCGGGTTTTTTGTTTTATTTTCTGAAAAAAATGTTTAATATAACTGTTAAAATGATACTTATTACGATGGATGAAACGATTGGGAAGTAGAAACTAAAATTCCCTTTTTTATAGTAGATATCTCCGGGCAGTTTGCCAAATCCTACCTTTTCTCCAAAATAGATAAAAATACCTATTACTATCAGTAAAGCACCAAAAATTATCAACAATTTTCCAAAACCACCAAATCCTTCCATATTGAAGAAATTATAAAATTTTTATTGAAAGTCAAGAGTTAAAATGCTATTCTATTTTATAGCACAATTAGGAGGTTGCGATGGAAAGGATAAAGCTTTTTATAGAAGGGGATTGGGTCGATACAGGTAAATATATCTCCGTTACAAATCCTTACGACAATTCCGTAATTGCAGAAATTTCTATGGCTGACAGTAATTGGACGGATAGAGCTATCGATTATGCATATAAGAATAGATCTGTAATGGCATCTCTCACGGCTAAAGAGAGGGGCGAGATCCTAAACAAAGCATCGAGAATGATCTTAGAAAATTTGGATGAATTGGCTACAACCATAGCAAAGGAGAGTGGCAAAGCTCTTAGATTTGCGAAGGGTGAAGTGATGAGAAGTGCCGAAACATTCCAGTTTGCCGCCGACGAAGCCCGCAGAATCTCTGGAGAATTGATCCCCCTTGATGCTGCCGCCACAGGTAAAAACAGATTCGGTTATTACAAAAGGTACCCTTTAGGTGTAATTGGTGCCATCACCCCATTTAACTTCCCATTAAATTTGGTGTCCCACAAGGTTGCTCCGGCTATTGCTGCAGGCAACTGTGTGATACTAAAGCCAGCCTCCACTACCCCTCTTACATCTGTCAAACTCATCGAGATACTTTTAAAAGCCGGATTACCAAAAGAGGGGATAAGCCTCCTTGTGGGTTCAGGTTCGGTAGTAGGTAATAGAATAGTTGAGTCTGACAAGATTGCTATGATTAGTTTTACCGGTTCCCCTGAAGTGGGCCTTGAAATCAAGAAAAGAGCCGGAATGAAAAAGGTTACTTTGGAGTTGGGTAACAACTCTGCAGTAATTATTCATAAAGATGCCGATATCGCTTCTGCCTTGCCAAAATGTGTTGTTGGTGGATTTGCAAACTCTGGGCAGGTCTGTATCAGTATTCAGAGGATATATGTGCATGCAGATATTTATGATACTTTTACTGCTCAATTTGTGGAAGCAGTGAAAAATACACCCTTCGGTTCACAACTTGATGAAAATGTGGTAGTGGGTCCGATGATAGAGGAGAAGGAGGCTATCAGGGTAGAAGAATGGATCAATGAGGCAGTGAGTAAAGGAGCAAAAATCCTTTGCGGCGGGAATAGAAAGGGTGCCCTTGTGGAACCAACTGTGCTAACTGATACGGATGAGACGATGAAGGTGGTATCTGAGGAGATTTTTGGTCCTGTGGTGTGTATCATGAAATACAATACCATAGAAGAAGCTATCGAAAAGTCTAATAACTCTAAGTTTGGTTTACAGGCAGGTATATTCACAAAGGATATAAAAACGGCATTTTTAGCAATAGATGAGTTGGAAGTGGGCGGTGTGATGGTAAACGACATGCCTACATTCAGGGTGGATCAGATGCCTTACGGTGGAGTGAAACTATCAGGAACAGGTAGAGAGGGTCCAAAATTTGCCGTAGAAGAGATGACTGAAATGAAAACGATAGTATTTAATTTGGAGTAAATTATGAGTGCTATAGTATATTTTACAAGTTTGAAAAACAAAAAACATTCATCACCATTAAACAAGATTAAG
>CAZFHX010000022.1:0-25668 GCA_964519265.1 uncultured Deferribacterales bacterium | reverse complement strand
AAGCTTTTAAATCGCTGCGAACCTGAGAAAATTTTTTCCAAAGGTGAACTCATTGCGATAAAAACACATTTTGGTGAATTGGGGAATACTGCCTTTATCTCTCCGATATACTTAAGACCTGTTGTGGAGGTTTTAAAGGGATTAAAGACCAATCCATATCTTACAGACACAAATACCCTCTATGTTGGTATGAGGACAAACAGTGTTGATCACCTTCACAATGTGAATATGAATGGGTTTGGCTATTCCACACTCGGCATTCCTGCGATTATCGCTGATGGCTTGAGGGGTGAAAATAGTATAGATGTGCCTATCGATGGGAAATATCTAAAATCTGTGAAGCTTGCTTCTGATATTGTTAATGCTGATGGTATGGTGTGTGTATCCCATTTTAAAGGGCATGAGGTATCAGGTTTTGGTGGAGCAATAAAAAATCTTTCGATGGGTTGTGCATCAAGGCAGGGGAAGTTGGAGATGCACTCGGTGACGAGACCAAAAGTGCATCAAGATAAATGCACCGCTTGTGGTAGATGCCTTTCTGCCTGTGCCCATGATGCCATAGTAATCAAACCTAAGGCAACGATAAATGAGAAATGTACAGGTTGTGCAAGGTGTATTGCTGTCTGCCCTGAAGGTGCCATAGGGATCAATTGGGATGAGACGGTGGAGAATACCCAACTTAAGATGGCGGAATATGCCTACGGTGTCCACAAGTCTCTCAAGGGTAAAATCGTATATTTAAACCTACTGATAAATATCAGCCCAGCCTGCGATTGCTATCCCGGTAATGATGCTCCAATATGTGGAGATATAGGATTCTTATCTTCTATCGACCCTGTGGCGTTGGATCAGGCAAGCTACGATCTTGTGCTAAAACAGTTTGGCGGCAAAGACCCATTTGTGGAAATCTACCCTTATCTCACCCCCGAAATACAACTAAAGCATGCTGAGGAGATAGGTTTAGGAACGAGGAAATATGAACTGAAGGTGGTAGAATAGTAAATGTAAATTGAAAGGGGTTAAGTTAGCCTTTGGTAATTTTGTATTCATATTACAAAATATTTGGGCATTACGAAGGTGTGTATGATTTATATCCTCAATTTTATGAGATCTTTTTTAAAGAAAGATTCTAAAATGATTTTTATCAATCTTTTTGTCTTGTTGGTTACCTTTGGGTGTGCTATGAAAACCTCTACCAAAGACCTTCCAGTTACTGTTATAGGTTCTGCTGTGAAAGCCCCTTCATCTATAGATCTATCCAGACCTTTGATTTTTACTGGATTTCGTATTGATAATACAGAGATTGTTCTAAAACATCACGAAGGACTACTACAGGTGGAGCAGCCATCATACTTTGGTCCAGACGAGTACCAAAAGGAATTGATTAAATCCTCAGCTATTGAGTTAGCAAAATACGGATTTATAAAAGAGCTCGTAAGAAGTGGTTTCAAATTGGTAGATAGTTATGCTGTGGATAATTGTTCATATACTCTGAGTGGCAATATTGCTAAGATAGTTATAAACACCTATGGGTACGGATTTAAGGGATTTGGATCTGCTGGGGACTATTGGGAGAGCTATATCACATTTAAAAACCTTAATTTGACGGATTCTTGTTCGGATTATAGACTATTTGTGCCAGAGATAACATCGTATGCCAAATTACAAGGTTCACCGATAAAGATTTATGGAGGTTTGCTACAGGCACTCAATTTTTTCATAGGTTTGGCTTTAAATCCTCTAAATCCATCTATGCCGAGTTATGAAGTTGAAGCAACTTCTGATTCCACGGTAGAATTGGCATCTCGTGTCGCAGCACAAAGATTTTTAGAGGAGTTGGGTAAAAAGGGGCAGAACAACCTAAATTAGACCACTTAGTTTAGGTGTTCAGTAAACCTTTAACATTGAACCTTGAACTTTCCCCTTTACCCTTTCTGTCTATTTGTATTTCTTTTCGTATCTATGAGGAAGGCGGCATCCAGTAAGAGCTGATTGGTGGCTTTTGCGATTGTTTTCATCGGGATATTTGATTGGGGGATATCGGTGATGCTAAACTCACCCTCTTCAATTTCCATGAGTCTGTAAAAGGCATCGAGCCCTTTTAGTTCTTTACATTCTGCATGTACCACTGCACCTTTTTCAAAATAGATCTTCCCGAAATTATCGAGGCCAAAGATTTCCATGACGCAGGTTTTGTTTGAAATGGAAAGTACCTGCACCAGATCCATTGGGCTAATATTTTCCAAATTACCGTCTGTTTTCTTTACTTCTGCTAATGATTCTCTACCACCAGTGATCCTTTCGTAAACATCGAAGAAATCTTGTAATCTTTTAAGTGATAGAGGGGATATAGACTCAAATACCACCCCAAATTTGTCGGTGTTTCTGATATTTTTTACTTTGCAGGCGATATTCTCTATCAGTTTGCCATCTGGTAATACAAATGAGAGTCTCAAGAGATCTCCGATCATGAGAGGTGTTTCAGATTCTATGAGAGCGCCGCTCAAATTTAAATCCACCACCCTACCTTTAAAGGCATTGTTGTTTAGTAATATTATTGCACCCAAGTTTACGGTGTATCGCTTGTTGACCCTGAGGGAAACTTCGTAATATTTTTTTGGATAAGAGAAAAGAATGATTTCATCAAGTTCCGAAGGCTTATGTAAGAGGCGTGTTTTAAATTCTATTAATTTGTCCTGAAAACTGTATCGGGCTATATAAATATCTGAATTTTCGATGAGGTTTAAGAGGTTGCGATTCATTTTTACAAAGATATAGTTTCCAAAATCCCAGCCCAGTATCTTAGATGTGACAAAGTATGAGTCTTTCTCTATAAATATCAACTCCTTGCCCACCTGAAAATCTGAGAAATAGTCGTTTCTCTCTTCGTTGAATAGATTTTTTCTAAGATTGAGTTTTAATGTTTTGTGTATCTGGTTTACCTCTTTTATGATCTTGTCGATATTTTCTTCAAGAGTAGCAAAAACCGATTCTTCGATGTACAACTTTTCTGGATGGGGTTCTATCTCCTCCTCTTTATCCTTTATATCTCCGATCAATAGTTCCGATAGAAATCCCACTATACTCTTTTTGGCCACTGTATTGGATGCAAAGAGATTGGCGTATTGGCGAAATAGCGTAGAGGTGCTACCCTCTGGTTCGTAATATATGATAGGTGTTTGAGTGTTGACTGCCTCAGGTATCTTCTGATTGTATGGTATAGGTCCCAAAAGTTCAACATCGATTTCGAGAAACTTTTTTACAGTTTCTTCAAATTTGTCATAAATATTCATTACCTGACTTTTCGATTTTGCCTTGTTTATTACAATGTATGTCTTTTTTATGACGCCTCTTTCCTTGAGAATCTTCAATAATCCGTAGGCATCCTTAATGGATGTGATCTCTGGAATCAATACGAGTATCAGAATATCAGACATATTTATGAAATGCACAACTTCATCGGATGCGCCAGCTGCTGTATCTATTATAAGGAAATCGACCTCAGATTTGAACTCATCGATCTTTTTGCTGAGAATCTTTTTTTGTTCTTTTTTAAGATTGGCAAGCTTTGTGATACCTGTACCTGCTGGAATCAACATGAAATTTTCGTACCGTTTTGTTTTGTATATGATATCGTTGATGGAAACATCATCTTCTATGAGGTTTAAGATGGTTTTTTGAGGATTGCTACCAAGCAGAAGTGATGCGTTCCCAAGGGAGAGATCTGCGTCGAATAAAGCAGTTGCCTTGCCAATTTCTGCCAAAGCCAAAGATAGATTTAACGAGAAATTGCTCTTACCCACTCCACCTTTACCACTTGCAACTGAAATTACCGTAGTATTCTTAGTCATGTCACCCCTCTTTGAAATGATATTATATTATTTTTAGTTTTTCAAGTTAATTTGGCAAGGGATAATATTAGATTTTAAGACTAAAAAAGTCTTGAATTTTTTTAGAATTGATTTAAAATAGTTTCAAAGATAGAGGTGGTTATGAAAGAAAGGGTGTTAGAATTAAAGAAGAAGGTAATCGAGTGGGAAGATATATATGAACTTCTCGACATCGATGACAGGGAAGAGTTAAAAAGGATGAAGGAAGAGATCAAGACTCTATCTAAATCTCTCTCAGCAGAGGAGAGTAGGTGGATAGATCATCAGATCTCCTATTGGTATACAAGGTATTTAGAGGTAGAGGTAAATACGAGGATAAGGCTCTCTGAGGGGTAGTCCCCTTTTAATGCTGCAATAGTTCTTTGATAAATGGGTATTGTTCCTCCATATCTGCTTTAGATTTTACCAAATTTGTGGGTTTTATACCGTTTTCAATCGAAATCGACGCCTCAAAGTAGGCGGCTACTATGTCACTTTCTTTTAGGATCTTCCCATCCAGCGGTTCGTAGATATCATCATTATAGTCTTTGTAAAGTTCGGTAGAACTCACTATTTTGGGTTCATTTTTTTTGATGATCTTACAACTGAATTCATCATATACGAAATATCTGATTTCATCGTGCATGAAGGAAGGTAAAAGTGGAAGAAGCTCCTCTTCGATCTGCTCTTTTTCGATCCGTTTGATGATATTTTCTAAGCCTTTCACAGATTTTTTCACAGGGGAGATGATGTCCCTTGTGAGGACTTCTGGTAGATCGTGAAATAGACCACCCAAAAAAGTATTTCGTTTGAGTTTGTTACATACCTTTTTGTCGTATAGGCTTATATAACTAAGAACAGCAACGATATACATATGCCCAAGCACCGTTGTTTCCGGTACCCGTGGGGTGTGGGACCACCTTTTTTGATACCGTAGTTGCCCCACGAGATCGACGAAATTTCTCAACTTTTCCCTGATGGTGACAAACTCTTTTACCGAATTTAGCTCAAAGTGGTTTTCGATCTCTGATAGTATCGCTTTTCTCGTTGTTTCAGCACCGTAGAGGTTTTTATTCATCTCGTATATGATCTTGTATTCCCAATTTGTGGCGAGGTAGTGGGCGGCATTAAGGATCTTTTTTTCCAGAGAAGGGATTGAATTTTCAAAATGTTCTCTAAATTTTTCGAAGAAATCGTTGTTCATCAATCCTGCATTTATTTTTAATTCTGTGAGTACCCATTCGTTTAACTCTCTGCCGTGGGATTTTACGATTTTATAAAAAATCGGTGGTTTTATGTCGGTGATGATGAAGCGTTGGAGCATTTCAAAGATCGACCCCTCGATGAGTTTGATCCAATCGATTTTTGTATGTTGTTCTTCCATTTTTGCCAATAGATAGGCGATGATCATCTTGTGTGCCTGTTTGTCAAGCTCTGTAAAACCTATGGATGGTCTTATGTGATCATTCCATCGCTGTATATTTGCCCCTGAGAATACTAATTTTATAAATTTTTCGTTTATCATCATTTCTCCTGTACTATATAAGTTCCATTTATTATTACAGACTTACCGTTGCTATCTATGAAATATAGACTACTACCCACTCGAGTGATGTTGAATCTACCTTCCCATTTTTTTATCACCTGTCCATTGTCGGAGAAAAGTGTTATCTCCCTGTTTAGACCTATCGTTTCAGCTTCGAAGTCTTTTATCTTTTTCTTTTGCTCCATCGTACATGAGAGGGTAAAGAAAATAATTGTAGCGATCGTAAGGTATCTTATCATAAATCCTCCTTTATGGAGTGAAGCTTTTGGTGTTTGATACCGTAGTTTATCTTACTTATAAGGTCTATCACTCTTTTTACCTCTTTTTCTGTTTCTTCTAATGAGCCTGAGTTGTCTACCACGAAGTCTGCGTATTTGAGTTTTTCGTCTATGGGCATCTGGGTATTTATGATCTTTTCTGCAGTTTCTTTATCGATCTTGTCCCTTTCGATTAATCGTTTTATCTGGGTATCCCTATCTAAATAGACGACGATTATTGCATCGAATCTTGTATATGTCCCTTTTTCCAATATAAGGGCTGCTTGGGTGATGATGAGATCCTTATCATTTCTACTTTTGAAATCGGTGATCAACCTTTTTTCATACTCGAGGATCTTGGGGTGGGTGATCTCTTCTAATCTTTTTCTGTATGTAGGGTTTTCAAAAACGATACTTCTAAGCTTTTTTCTGTCTATCTCACCATCAGGTTGCAAAATTTCTTTACCGAAAAAATCTACGATCTCATCGTATGCAGAGCCACCTTTTCTCATAACAATTCTGCTTATTTCATCTGCATCAATGGTAAAGGCACCGTGCTTTTCGAAGAGTCTTGCGACGGTGCTTTTCCCCGATGCGATGCCACCTGTGAGCCCCAAGTATCTGATCCTTTTCATTTTATACCGTAAATTTTGTGGATGATATGAATCTTTTCCTCCATTGAGCAGGAGGAGATCAGTTCACAGATCTCATCGGGTTTGAATGCTCTACAGACTTCAGGTCTATTTTCATAATCACTGCATCTGCCGTCGGGTAATAATTTTGGGCATGGGACACCGGCTGGTTTATTCAGTGTGGAGATATCATAAGCGATGCAGCAAGCTCCACATATGTGGCACTTTATCTCATTGTCTGACATAGTTTCTTAAAATGCCTATCCCTTCCACTTCAACTTCGATTGTATCACCCACATTCATCGGACCTACCCCTGATGGTGTGCCTGTAGCGATCACATCTCCTGGAAGAAGTGTCATGATATTGGAGATGAAGCTGATGATTTGATAAACATTGTGGATCATGTCCTTTGTTGCACCATTCTGCTTTATTTCACCATTTAATCTACTCATCACCTTCACATTGAGGGGATCGAGTTCAGTTTGGATAACGGGACCGATGGGGCAGAAGGTATCAAACGATTTTGCCCGTGTGAATTTGTTTTCCTTTTTCTGGATATCTCTTGCCGTTACATCATTTACACATGTGAAACCCAAGATATAATCTTTTGCCTGCTCGGGTGTGACTGCTTTACATTTTTTGCTGATAACCACACCCAATTCGGCCTCAAAATGTACCTCTTTGCTCTGATTTGGGTAGATTATGTTGTCTTCATGTCCGATTACAGCCGTTGATGGTTTTAAAAAGATCAACGGTTCCTCTGGTACTTCGTTGCCAAGCTCTTTTGCATGTTCGGCATAGTTTCTCCCCACGCAAACAACCTTTGAAGGTAGTACAGGTGGGAGCAATTTAACCTGTGAAAGTTCGTATTCGTTTGTTGTTATGGTAAAACCGGTGAAAAACGATCCTATCACCTCTTTGATTTTGTCGTTGTCGATGACCCCTTTTTTCTCCTCTTTGCCTGATGCGAATCTGCATAGTTTCATAATTTACCCCCAATTTTTATTTAGAAAGTTGATATTTTTTTACATTTTTAAGATGAGTATCGTAGTCTTTTGCAAAAACATGAGTACCATCTTTTTTTGCCACGAAATAGAGAAAGTCTGTTTTTGCTGGTTCCATCACCCCTTTTAAAGCCCCTATAGATGGATTACAAATTGGGGTAGGTGGCAATCCATTGTGTCTGTATGTGTTGTATATGTTGTTTTCGTCTAATAGGTCTTTTTTTCTGATGTTCCCATCAAACTTCTCTCCAAGTCCGTATATGATGGTTGGGTCTGATTGTAAAGGCATACCCTTTTTCATTCTGTTGTAGAATACGGAAGCTACAATGGGGTATTCCTCTTCGATAAAGGTCTCTTTCTGAACGATTGATGCCAATATTATGCCTTTGTAGAAATTTAGTCCCAATGAAAAGAGTTTTTCTTCAAATTCTTTGGGGAGCTTTTCTTTAAAGTTGTTATAAGCCTGCTCGATGAAAATCTCTGGGGTTGTATCGGTTTTTAAATAGTAGGTATCGGGATAAAGCATCCCCTCGAGGGATGGAAACGGTTGCCCTGTAAGTTTAACAATAAACTCTTTGTTTTTGGTGAGATGTAAAAATCGATCAGCATCCATGTCTGTAGTTTCTCTGAGTTTATTTGCGATATCTCTTATGGTGAACCCTTCTGGGATCGTGATTTTAAGAACACTTTCCTTGCCCTCTTCTATGTTTTGGAGGAATTCGCTTACTGTGATGTTGTCTGCCTCGTAGTAGCCAAATTTCATCTTCTCGGGGAATCTTTTTACTTTTTTGAGGTATATATCAAACAAAAAAGGGGTTTCAACCCCTTTGAAGATTTTGTTGTAAAAGGTGCTAAATTTCTCATTTTTTTCGATTTTTATCGAGGTATTTATCCTTTTATTCGCTAAAAACTGTTCGTTTGTATAGATCCAATATCCAAGTGCAAAGGTAAAAATGAAGATCGGTACGAGGATGATCGTGGCGATTCTAAAAAACATCCTACAAAAGCTCTACAAACCTTTTGAAGAGGTATTTAGCATCGTGGGGACCAGGGCCATTTTCAGGGTGGTACTGTACTGCAAAAATAGGTTTAGTTTTATGCTTAATCCCCTCTACAGTATTATCGTTTAGATTGATATGGGTAATTTCAAAATTGTCGAGGATCTTTTCTATGTCAACGGCAAAGCAGTGGTTTTGTGCGGTGATCTCTACTCTACCAGTGGTTAAGTCCTTTACAGGTTGATTGCCTCCATGATGACCAAATTTTAATTTGTATGTAGTCCCACCGTATGCTAATGCAAGTAGCTGATTGCCCAAGCAGATGCCAAAGGATGGGTATTTCTCTGTCAGTTTTGCCACAGTCTCGATTGCGTAATAAAGCGGTGCTGGATCTCCGGGACCATTGGATATAAAGATTCCATCTGGATTGAGTTTTACTATCTCTTCAAAAGGTGTCTTTGCGGGTACGACTGTGACTCTACAACCCTCATCCACTAAGTATCTTAGGATGTTTCGCTTGATACCAAAATCGAGGGCTACTACATGTTTTGTAAATTTAGATGGTTTGTAAAAGGTACCGTCAAGTTGCCAACTCCCTTCTGTCCATTCGTAAGGTTCCGAGCATGTTACATACTGGACAAGGTCTTGACCGACTATCGATGGGATCTGTTTGGCCTTCTTTTTTAGGCTTTCGATGTCGTGATCTACGGTGGAGATGATGGCATTCATCGATCCTGCTTCTCTGATGTGCCTTACCACCATTCTTGTATCTATCCCTTCTATGCCGATAATCCCATATTTCTTTAAGAAATCACCTAAGGATGTTGTGGCTCTGTAGTTTGAGTATATATTGCTGTATTCTTTTATTATAAACGCAGAAACAAAAGGTTTTACCGATTCGAAATCCTCTTCATTTATCCCATAATTACCGATGAGTGGGTATGTCATCGTCACCATTTGTCCAAAGTATGATGGATCGGTAAGGATCTCCTGATATCCTGTTATGGATGTGTTAAAGACCACTTCACCGGCAGATTCCCCGTCTGCACCGAAGCTTTTCCCTTCAAACACAAGTCCATCTTCAAATACTAAAAATGCCTTAGACATATCTGCTCCTCTAATTTTTAAATAATTTATTACATAATAATCGATATTGCAAGTTTTTTTAAATGTGATATAACTAAAACACAAATAATACAAATATGGCAGGAATATCTGATTGGAAGAGATATTACTTAGGTTAATATTAGATTATGGGTACTACATCCTCTTCATCTGGAGTGTGATGGAAGGGGAATTAGGGCTTGTGATGGCAGGTATTCTGTCTTACACAGGCGATATGAACATATTTTATGCAATTCTTGTTGCTGGGTTGGGCGGTTTTACAGGGGACCAGATATTCTTTTATATCGGAAGATTCAATAGAAACTATGTTCAGAAAAAGTTTGTAAAGCATCGCAGAAAGTTTGCCTTGGCGACTATACTGCTAAATAGATACGGCTGGTACATCATCTTTATTCAAAGATACATGTATGGACTCAGGACTATCATACCGATAACGATAGGTACCACCAAGATCTGCTGGAAGAAGTTTGCCATCATAAATCTCATAAGTGCTTTTATTTGGGCTTCTATTACCATTGTGCTTGCCTATTGGTTTGGGGATTATCTTCTTACACTGCTGCATTACATAAAGAAACACTGGTATGTGGCGATCCCACTTGCCTTGATTACCTTCTTTTCTGTTGTTAAATATATCAAACACACTGCGGAGAAGAGATCAACTAAAAAATAGTAGTATTATCGAAAATACTATCACTGATGCTGTTACAAAGTTTCGAATAAAATTTACCCCTTTTTTGATACTTACGCTTGCACCTATTATTCCACCAACGACATTGCCTATACCGAGAGCAAAACCCATTGGATAATCTATTTTTCCCGACATTATAAACACAGGTAAAGCGGCAACGGTGAGGATAAAGACTATAAAGACCTTTACTGCGTTCCCTTTTAATAGATCGTACCCCAAAAGGGTAGTGCCGGCAAGTAGTAGAAAACCTACACCTGCCTGAATGAAACCGCCGTAAAGACCTATGATGAAAAATATTAGAAATGAGATTACTCCATAGATGAATCTATTATTTATTTTTATGGTTTTGGTTGGATTAAATATGGTGAGTAAAGTAATAGCAAACATGAAAACTGCTAAATACTTTGTGAAGCTTTTATCGCTTATCATCACCGCTATCTTTGCACCAGAGACACTGCCGATCACCACAGGGATCGATATGATTGTTGCAAATTTTGCTGGGAAATGCCCAGCTGATATATACTTAAAGATCGCCGATATGTTTTGAAGTAAAATTCCTATCCTATTGGTACCATTGGCTATTGTTGCGGGAAGTCCAAAAAATATCAGTAATGGTAAAGTGAGAAATGAACCACCTCCACCCAAAACATTTATGAAACCTGTAAGGGTTCCCACAATAAAAAGAGCAGTCATCTTTAGCATTTTTTATCTCCCTAAAGAATTTTTATTTTATAATAGGATACCTGTTTTTGTTAATTTAGATTTAAAAATTACTATTGCATAATAGATTTTTTGGTGTAAAATGCAAGAAAATTCTACAAAGAAATCGATACGGAGGCTCGAATATGGGTCTTAGGACATTTTTACTTGAAAAGATTCAAAAGGTCACAGAGGGAAAAAAGAGAGAGATCCAAAAAGATGTTTGGGTGAAATGCGATAAATGTGGGGAGGTAAATTATAAAGATGATATAAAAAACAATTTTCAAACATGTCCAGCGTGTGGTTATCATTTCAAAGTGGGAGCAATGGACAAGATCAATATGATCATCGATGCTGGGACATTTGTGGAGATAGATGCAAATCTAAAGTCGCTGGACCCTTTACAGTTTAGGGATACCAAAAAATATATCGATAGAATCAAAGATACGGTGAAAAAGACATCTATAAACGAGGCTTTTATATCGGGGTATGGAACTGTGTATAAAAAGCCTGTTCATATCGGTGCTTTTGAGTTTTCATTCTTGGGTGGTAGTATGGGTAGTGTGGTAGGTGAAAAGATCACAAGACTGATAGAGTCTGCAATTGCAAATAGAAACCATGTTATTACCATCAGTTGCTCTGGGGGTGCAAGGATGCAGGAGAGTATCCTATCGCTCATGCAGATGGCAAAGACCTCTGCTGCTCTTAGGAAGCTTTCCAATGAAGGGCTTGCTCATATATCGATACTCACGGATCCTACTACAGGTGGGGTCACTGCAAGCTTTGCTATGCTCGGAGATGTCCATATTGCCGAACCTGGAGCACTCATAGGATTTGCTGGTCCAAGAGTAATAGAGCAAACGATAAGACAGAAGCTGCCAGAGGGTTTTCAAACTTCAGAATTTCTACTCCAACATGGGATGGTGGATATGGTACTGCATAGAAAAGATTGGAAAGATACTATTTACAAACTCTTACAGTTCTTCGGATAGAATAAACTCTTTTTAGTAAAATTTAAAAAATCATGGAGCAGTTTTCGGTAGCGGATGATTTTTTTCTCCTCACTAGGGAGTTTCAAACTCTAAACTTCAGTTTAGACAGGATCAGGAATGCTGTCCAATTAGCTGGGATAGATTTAACTCGACTTGGCAAAGTCATACATATAGCAGGGACAAACGGTAAGGGCAGTACCTCATTCTTTATTGCCCAAATGCTTCATACAAAAGGGTACAAAACAGCCCTTTATACATCCCCCCATATAGAGTCGATCACCGAAAGGGTAAAACTCAACTTAGAAGATATCTCCGAAGAGATATTTAAAGACACCTTTCATAGGTTAAGGAAAGTGATAATCGATCTAAAACTTACATTTTTTGAGGCTTTGACTCTAATCGCCTTTGATATCTTCTCCCAATTCTTACCTGAGTTTACCATATTGGAAACGGGGATGGGGGGTAGACTTGACGCCACCAATGTTATTGATGTAAAATTGCCAGTAATCACATCGATATCGCAGGATCATGCACAATATCTGGGTAAAAATATCTTCAAAATAGCCGATGAAAAACTTGCTATAGTAAAGGAAAATCCTACAGTTTTTGTCGGGAAAAATTCAGATTTTCTCCTCAAATATATTTTCGAGAAGTTAGAAGGAAAGAATATTGTATCTGTTCAGGAAGAGGATAAAAATAGCATATACCCTAAACCTTATTCCTACAACTTTGCGTTGGCAAAAAGAGTCGTTGAATATATCACCGGTGGGTCTGTTTTAAATGCTGATTATAAGCTTCCACCTTGTAGGATGGAAAGGATTGGTAGATTCATTCTCGATGGGTCCCATAATCCATCTGGACTTATAAATACTATTTCAAACTTCGAGGCTGATACCGTGATCTTCTCGTGTACCATCGATAGACCATTTGAGAGGATGCTTTCAATATTGATGAGCAAGTTTAGCAAGATAATCATAACAGAAATCCCAAATAACGATAGAAGCATAAAAGTGGATGAATTAGATGATCTAAAAGGGGTTATAAAGGTTAGAGAACCAGAGGAAGCCGTCAACAAATCGATTTACATTTCAGGCAAATCTGATATAATAGTCATCGGTTCTCTATATCTCTGTGGTTATTTGAGAAAACACTTGAAGGGGTTTTGTGGTTAGAGTTTTTATCTTACTATTTATCTTTTTGTTTTGTACAATCTCCTCTTTTGCAGAAAAGGTCACCATTGAGTCCGACAAGATCTATTCAATTGATAACACGACTTTTGCTGAAGGGTCTGTATTAATACTTTTTAGGGACATGATTGTAACCTCCGACAATGCAACATATCATAGAGATACAAATACCGTAGAATTAGCAGGAAATGTCGTTTTTAAAGATAAGGATAATATAATTAGAGCAAGTTATGCAAAGGTGCATCTCGACAATAAAACAGGTTATTTTGTAAAAGGTAAAGGGTTTTATGCCCCATGGAGCTATTTTTCTGCGGATCGCCTTGAGAAACTCGAAGGGAACAGTTTTCTGTTGGAAAATGCAAAGATTACGACATGCTCCGGGGATAGCCCTGATTGGTCTTTTTCGGCAAACAATGCAAAGATAGATTTGGGGCAATATTTTAGGGCAAAACATTCCTTTGGTAATATAAAAGATGTACCTGTATTATACTTCCCCTACTTTGTATGGCCTATAAAAAAGGATAGGCAGAGCGGGTTTCTGATCCCTCAGTTTGGTTTTAGTAGCACTAAAGGGTTATTCATTACCCCCAAATACTTCTGGGCTATCGATGTGGATAAGGATATGACCACTGGGGTAAATCTATTTTCTAATAATGGTGTAATGCTGTTGAATGAATTTAGGTATGCCATTAGTAAAAAAGAGAAGATGCACTTGATAGGTGAATTTATCGACGATAAAGAATCCGATGCCGATAAAACCTCGAGATGGAGACTTTACGGTATCGGTAATGTTTTTATACTGGATGATTTGGAATTTAAATTTAACATCAACTATGCTTCAGATTTCAGATACAAAAGAGATTTTAAAGATTACAATATGGTTGATAAACTACCCGGTATGGATCCCGATAAGAATGAGTATATTGCGGAGTTGAGGTTAAATTATTATACGAAGTATGCCGATCTATCTTTGAGATATAAGGATAGTATGCAGTATTACGACAGTTCAAACAATTATGTGAAAAACAATCTTTTTCAGAAACCCAATTTAATCATAGAAAAACACAATATCGATCTTAAATACATAAAGTTGGATTATTTACTCGATTATAATAGTGTTGAGAAGAGGAGTTTGACCTTTTATAGTGAACAGAATAAAGTCTCAAATGAAATAGATTACGATAGATATAATGCTCGGTTGAAACTATACACCCCCTTTAATCTCAAGATAGCCACATTGACACCTTTTTACACTCAATATGCCACTTACTGGACAAACTTTAGTTATGATTTGACCAAAGCAAATATACATGAAAATTCTTTTTTGAATATCGATGTAGATGAGGATTCGGCAAAAAGGTATATCTATTCTTTGGGATATACCTTGAGTTTCAATGAAATCTATAAAAATTATTCCTCTTTCAGACATTCGATTTACAACACAATCGAATATACCCAGACTCCGAAGTTGGATCAATCTGTGTTGCCAAACAATATAGATTACGATGTTATCTCAATGGAGAAACTTTATAAATACACCATGACAAACTATTTCAGTGGGGACAACTTTACTTTAAAGTTGGAGATCATCCAGGGTTATGATCAGAAGTTGGATACGGACAAATGGACACCTCTACATACAAAACTCGGCTTGACATACGCAAAGATATTATCCTTTAGTCTTGAGAATAAATACAACTACTACACAAACGAACTAACCTACTACAAAAAATCTGTTTCGTTAAATTACGAAAACTATTATCTCACCTATACACAATCTTACGATAAAGCTATTACATCGGGGGATAATGAAAATGCAGGTTTGAAGGTAGGTGGCAGGTTTGAAAAGTTTGATTTAGAGTTTTACAAAAAGGTAGGGGCTGTGGGGAACAAATTCAAATTATCACCATTTTTACTTGATTCAAGGGAGTTTTATGTTAAACTTTTATATAAGTCCGAATGTTGGAATCTGGGAGTTTTATACAAAGAGGATGAATATCTTGATCTAACGAAAACTGGTAGTGATAAGAAGAGAGAAAAGGTGGTATTTCTTCTAATTGAGCTTAAAGGTTTAGGTGGTACGCAGAGGGAGATATACAGAAACTAATGAAAAGAAATATCCTAATCACAGGGGCTCTTGGATTTTTGGGATTCAATTTAGGTAAACTCCTCGTTGAAAACTTCCCTATGTACAATGTTGTGGGGATCGATAATGAAAAGGATGATAAATATATACATCATAAAGATATCTTGAATTCTTATCCAAATTATTTCTATATAAAGGGTGATATTTTAAATAAAAAGCTTTTGAGGGAGATCTTCCTGCAGAATCATACTGCTTTAAGTGGATTGGCGTCTATACATGGTATAGATATAGCCTACACTACTGCGTTCGAATCGATGCTTCACGATATATCTATCGACGGTCTTGAATACTATCAAAATAATATATTGGGTGCTCTAAATATTGCGATGGAGTATATCTTAGCCTCGTCGCCAAACAAGAGACTTGTCTATGTAAGCTCTGTATATGTTTATGGGTTTAGAGATGATGACCATCTCATAAGAGAGGATGCCGTTCCTAATCCTGAGAGCAAAAATGCTTCAATAAAGCTATCTGTGGAACATCTTTTGAAATCTATGTACCTCAATTTTGGTCTTCCCATAACTATACTGCGTGTTCCATCTATCTATGGATATGGCATAAGAGGCAACCATCTGTTGATGAATATCATAAATGCCATAGTGGAGAATCGTCAAATATCGGTTGATTTTTCTGAAAAGTCTATCATAAATACCATTTTTTACGAAGATCTCCTTATCGGTTTTGAAAAACTGATCACATTTGAATCAAAATCGTTTGATATATTTAATATGGGTGGTATAAATATATCTTTAAAAGATTTTGTTAATACTGCAATTACTGTGTTTAAAGATCTTACAGGGGAGGAGAGAAGTTCGGAATTGATAATATTTAAGAGTAGATTACATAAAAATTGTTGTGTTTCCTCTGATTATGCGTATAAAGTACTAAAATGGAAAAATTGGACCGAAGTCTATTGGGGTTTGGAGAAAACCATAAAGGCGATTCTTAATGAAAAAAATCATACTTAGTATAATACTCGTCATCTTGGCTGTCAACCTATGGGCAGCTACTTCTACTGGGTTTGGGACATCTTCTCTTGAAGGTGGAGTAAAATTAGCGGATAAAAGAGCCCTAAACAATGCCTTGATCAATGCGATTGTTTCGTACTACGCTACCGTAAATCCAGAAAAATCTGAGGGGATTACAGTAGAGCATCTGAAGTTGATCAAGAAATTTAGGATTTTAGAAAGAGGGGTGCAGCAGAATTCAGTTTATTATAAAGTTGAAGCTGAATTTGATGAGATTGGTGCTGTGAATTTAGTTTCTAAGGTAAATCCCAACACAATTGTATTTTATATCAAGTTGGATGCGTCTTTGAAAGAGTATCAGGAAGCGATAAATACAACTGCAAAGAAGATGTTAGAAGAGAACAATTTCTCCTTGAAATATCAGGAAGATTTCATAGTAAATGTGGATAAGTCGGGTGATCCTGAAAAAGCATACTCATTGTTTAGTGTAACCCGTAGTAGATACCTTTTGCATACTGTTTTAAAGATAGAGAAATCTAAATCTGTAAATAAACTCGTTTCCGAAACATACTTCTACACCAAGAAGGATACATACCCAATCATCAGAGCAGAGGCAACATTAAACAAATTGAATGTTGAAGGTGTGCAGGATGCCTTCAATAAGGTGTATCAGACAACGGTATCGTATATCTTGGCAAACTTTGTGAATACTCATACAACTATTGAACAACAGAAAGAGAATCGCTATGACCTCATTTTCATGAATTTTAAATCATTCAATCAGGTGATGAATGTGATGGATTATCTGAGGTCAAAAGGTTTTTTTGTTACGGTAAAAGTGAAGTCTGTGGTGACAGGCAAAGCAGAGTTTGAGCTTGTGACCAAATCTGATATTACTTTAATCAAGAAAGTTGTTGAGGAACAGTTAAAAGATGTAGAACATTCTACTGATTTAGAGGCTAATTCCCTCCTTGTGGAGTTTAAATAGTATGATAAAGAATATCTTGGATGTGTTAAAACCTAAGAGAAAGATCCTGATTTTAACTCACAACAACCCGGATCCCGATACATTGGCAGCAGCATTCGGATTGAAATTCATCCTTTACAAACTACTGCAGAAAAGGTGTACCATAGCGTATCATGGAATTATCGGTAGAGCCGAAAATAGAGAGCTTGTAAAACAGTGTAACATAGATATATATCCATCAACTATGCTCGATTTTTCGAGATACGATGGTTTGGTGGTTGTAGATACTCAACCTACCGCTGGAAATGTCTATATCCCTAAAGGGTATTTCCCTGATGTGGTGATTGATCACCATAATTTTAGAGAGCAAACGAAGCAGGCAAAAGTGTACGATGTAAGGCTTGATTATGGGAGTACGAGTTCTATAATTGTAGAGTATTGCAAGGAGATGGGGATTGTATGTGATCAGGATGTGGCAACAGCACTCTTTTACGGTATTAGAACTGATACAGTTGGGGCAGGGAGACAAAACAACAGAATAGATCTTTCTATGATGAGTTATGTGTTGCCGCATATATCACTGAAAAAGCTTTCAAAGATCGAAACACCAGACTTACCAAAATACTACTTTAAAAATATAAAAGTTGCCCTTGAGAATGCACAGATATACAACGATCTTGTATTCTGTGATCTAAAAGAGGTGAGGAATGCAGATCTCATAGCAGAGACATCAGACTTTTTTTTGAGGATGAGGGATATTAAGTGGTCTTTTGTCATAGGTAAGGTAGATAATATGGCTTTCTTTTCTCTTAGATGCAAACAGACAAAAAGGAAAGTTGGGATGATAGCTTTGAGCATCGTGAAAGGTATAGGGACTGGTGGCGGTCATATGAAATCGGCCGGTGGTCAGATCCCCATCGCTAAAGGTAGCAACTACGACGATTATGTAATCGAGATAAAACGGAGACTAATGAGAAAAGTAAAAATAAGAGGGAGTGAAGTAAAAACTATTTGACAAAATCTAATTTAGATATATTATAATTTAAAAATAACAAAGGAGGAAACAATGCAAAAGTATATCTGTACAATATGTGGTTATATCTATGACCCAGCTTTGGGTGATCCTGAGAATGATGTGGCAGCAGGAACAAAATGGGAAGATGTGCCTGCAGACTGGGTTTGCCCTGAGTGTGGTGCTCCTAAGGATAGCTTTGAACCAACTAACTAATGTTTGAGCAGTTTAGAGGTTGCAGGATACTGCACCTCTAATTTTTTAAGTGAATTTATATACCTTGAGAATATATCAGGGTTTGGAAAAATATCGTAGTTATCGTAATTTTACTTTTTAAAAATTAACTCTTGCTAAAACGCAGGGAGGATAAAATGAATGGTATCAAGATAAAAGAGAATATTTACTGGGTAGGTATATTTGACCCAAATCTCGAAATATTCGATATAGTGATCCCCACCGAACATGGAACAACCTACAACAGTTATCTTGTCATAGGTAATGAAAAGACTGCCTTGATAGAGGCAAATAAAAAGCTATTTACTGATGACTATATTAAAACAGTGGAATCTATTAAACCTATAAGAGAGATAGATTATATAATTTTAAATCACAATGAGCCTGATCACTCCGGTACACTACCTGCAATACTCGAAATAAATCCAAACATCGAGGTGGTATATTCTAAAACAGCCAAAGTGTTTGTACAGAATATCGTAAATAGAGAATTTAAGGGTAGGGCAGTTGGTGATGGTGATTTCATCGATTTGGGTGGCAAAACCCTTAGATTTTTCCATACACCATTCCTACATTGGCCAGATACCATGTTTACATATCTTGTGGAGGATCAGATTCTATTCCCATGTGATTTTTTGGGTGCCCATTACTGCCCTCAAGAAATTGGGAAGATCTTCAACGACGAGATGTGTGATAAAGAAAAGTCGAAGGATGCATTTGTTTTCTATTACAGATGTATCATGAGACCATACAAAGAACATATCATAAACGCTCTAAAGAAGATAGAATCTCTACCGATTTCTATGGTTTGCCCATCCCACGGCCCTATCTTGAGGAGTGAATTGGATTTTTATCTCAATTTCTACAAAGATCAGGCAAAGAGATACTACCTGAATAACCCCACAAGACAGATTACCATGATCTATGCCACTGCCTACGGGAATACCAAGATGCTTGCAGACAAGATAAAAGAGGGGATCGAGGATACAGGTGTACCTGTGAAGATGTTTGATGCTGCTGAGGCTGATGTGGATGATATCATAGACGAAATAGAGGTTTCACATGGCCTTCTAATGGGAACAGCTACGATAAATGCAAAAGCACCAAAGCCGATTTTCAATATTTTTTCTGAACTTGTCGTTCTCAATGTTTCAAACAGAAAAGCAGGAGTCTTTGGTTCCTATGGATGGAGTGGAGAAGGGATAAAGATGTGTGAGGATATTTTAAGAACCATGCGAATGAAGCTACCCCTTGAGCCATTTAAAGTTCAGATGACTCCTTCTGAGGAGGAATTGCAAAAGGCTTTTGAATGGGGTAGAGAATTTGGGATGAAGGTATTAGAGGGTTAATAAAATCAATACATATTTTGTAGTTGGTGGGTTTTCCCACCCTACAAAATAGACTGATTTATTGCATGACTCCAAAAGAGATAGTAGAAAAGATACTTCTTTCTCGAGGGATAACAGATTTTGAGAAATATTTTGATCCCCAGTCTAAATATTTAGAAAAGTCATCTAATCTAATATCTCTTGAAAATGCTAAGCTTATCTCAGAGAGGTTAAAAAAATCTAAGAATATATTAATTTACAGCGATTACGATGTGGATGGTGTTACCTCATCTGCAATATTTAGTAGTTTTTTAAATGAGATTGGAATTTATCATTATAGGGTTGTAATACCCAATCGTTTCAAAGATGGGTATGGACTTAATTTGAAGAAATTACTCGAAGAATACAACAGAGAACCATTTGATATGATCATTACCTTTGATTGCGGTATTAGTTCCTTGGAAGAGGTAAGATACCTCAAGTCGGAAGGGGTATTCGTGGTCATCACTGATCACCATTTACCTTTTGATATTTTACCTGATGCAGACGTAATCATAAACCCCAAGATATCATCCTCTGAAGACAAGGGTGATTACTATCTTTGTGGTTGCGGTATCGCTTTTAAACTTATTCATCTACTAAAAACAGTAATGAAAATCGATTTAGATTTAAAAAGATATTTGGACAAGGTAGCGCTGGCAACCGTTGCAGATATTGTGCCTCTTGTAGGTGACAATAGAATATTAGTAAAACACGGATTAGATCAGATAAACTCTGAACCATCTCCAGCGATAAAAACTTTGATGAAAACCGCTGGTCTTAATGGTAGGGTTAGTAGTTATCATTTAGGTTTCGTTTTAGGACCAAGAATAAATGCGAGTGGTAGATTGGAAATTGCCGATAAGAGTTATCACCTTCTCATGCAGAATGATGAAATATTGGCTAAACCCTATGCCGATGAAATAGAAGTATTAAATGATGCCCGAAGAAAGGAGTGTGAAGAGATCTTTGAAGAGGCTCTATCCCTGATTAACGGTGGTATTAAAGGCGGTATATGTCTTTACAAATCCCATTGGAACAAGGGGGTGATAGGGATTGTGGCTTCTCGTCTTGTGGAGAGATACAATGTACCAGTCATTCTTTTTGGTACAAGTGTGGATAGAGAGGATGACAATGGTGTCATCAGCGGTTCTGGAAGATCCATCGAGGGGGTTGACCTGTTTGAATTACTCAGAAAGATAGATGAGAAACATCCATCTTTGATGAACAGGTTTGGTGGGCATACAAAGGCTTGTGGATTATCTATAAATGAAAGTAATTTTGATACCTTTCAGGATGTGTTTATCGATTTCTCCAGCAATCTGACAAAAAGTTTGTCTTATAAGGTTAAGTACGATATGGAACTGACTTTTGCCAATATTAGCACTGAACTTGTCGAATATATCAGAAAAATGGAACCTTTTGGGTATGGGAACGAGACGCCTAAATTTCTGTTCAAGGATGTTGAAATTATAGATTACAAACTTTTAAGTGAAGGGAAACACTTCAGTTTGAATTTATTTCAAGGTAAAACAAGATTACGAGGAATCTGGTTTAACGGAGATGAAACAAAACTCAGCAAAAAGATAGATATTATTGGGACTCCAGATGTAAATGAATACAATGGTAATAAATACTTGCAGTTAAGAATCTCCGAAATAATATAAAATTAAACAAATATTCCAACAAACACAGGCACAAGGGCACTTAAAATAAATCCGTGAACGAAAGCAACGACGGCAGCTTCATCTCCTCCATAATTCTGAATAATTGGTAATGTAGTGTCCATCGATGTAGCTCCAGCTGGTGCAATAGAGACAAATGCACCCAAGTATTTTGCTATGAAGGGAATAAGTATTATGCTCATAGTTTCTCTGAATACATTTGTAAGAAAGGCTATGGATCCTAAATCGGATCCTGCCGATTTAGATATAATGACTGCGGAAAGGGAATACCACCCAAAGCCAGAAGCTACCGCTAAGGCATACTTCGTATTCATCTGAAGAACAACTGAAGCGGCGAGACCACCAGCGAGGGTTCCTATGATAGTCCCCAAAGGGATTAAAAAGGCATATCTATCGGCAGTGAAGAGTTTTTTTAGGGCATCTGTGTCTCTACCAATATCAAAGCCTACTATGAAAAGCAAAAGGTATAATGCATAATCGGTAATGTCTGATGAATATTGAGATAGGTAATATGGCAGCAATCCATTCTGAGCCAACAAGGTACCTGTTATTACAGACAGTATCATAAGAATTATCATTCTTTTTTCCCAAATAGTTTCACAATCAAATACACTGAGGCGATACTACCAGCAACAGTAAAAAAAGAGATAGTAAAAGAAGTTATACCGAAATTGATTATTTTTGTCTTGAGTTGGGGATCCTTTCCTATACCTACCCCCATAAAGAAAAGGAGTAAAAGGATACTTACGAGCATAATGTATCTATTTACCCCTTTTATATCGATATTTCGGGTTAGAAAACCCAAAAATCCCCCTGCAATTAAAAAAATCAGATACTTAAGCATCTTTTAAACTTTTATCTCCACATCAATACCTAAGAGATCCTTGTATTTTTCTATAATAGGATCTACCTCTTCGGAGATGAATTCTACAACCTGCTCTGGAGATCTACCGATGAAATCTTTTGGGTTTACGATTTTTAATATCTCATCCATGTTTAATGGGATACTTTCGTCATTTGCAAGTCTCTCTAAAAGGTCATTTTTTCCACCTTCCATCTTAACAACTTTTCCAGCTTCCATTGAGTGGGTTCTGATTACTTCGTGCATTACCTGTCTGTCTGCACCCCTTTTCACAGATTCCATAATAATGTTTTCCGTTGCCATAAATGGGAGTTCTTCCATGATATGTTTTTCTATCATCTTATTGTACACAACAAGACCGTCTGTAATATTTATCAATAATTGTAAAATAGCATCGATGGCGAGGAACGATTCTGGAATAACCACTCTTCTATTGGCCGAGTCATCGAGGGTTCTCTCAAACCACTGTGTGGCGTGGGTGAGATATGGGTTAATAGCATTTGTAATGACCAATCTTGCAAGGGAACAGACCCTTTCACTCCTCATAGGGTTTCTTTTGTAAGCCATTGCGCTGGAACCGATCTGGGATTTTTCGAAGGGTTCTTCGATCTCTTTTAAATTTTGCAAAAGCCTGATGTCGGTTGCCATCTTGTGGGCAGATTCTGCAATACCTGCCAATACCTTTAATACCTGTGTGTCCTGTTTTCTTGTATAGGTTTGACCTGTGATGGTGAGTACCTTATCAAATCCCATCTTTTTAGAGACAATCCTATCCAATGCCCTTACTTTTGAGTGATCGCCGTTGAAAAGGGTAAGAAAAGATGCTTGAGTGCCCGTGGTCCCTTTTACACCTCTAAATTTTAGATTGCTATACACATATTCAAGGTCCTCAAAATCGAGGAGAAAGTCCTGTAGCCAGAGACATGCCCTCTTTCCAACAGTGGTAAGCTGGGCTGGCTGAAAATGGGTGAAACCCAATGTGGGTAGATCTTTGTATTTTAGGGCGAAATCTTTTAAGTTTTTCATCAAATTGATCAGTTGCTTTCTTACCAATACAAGCCCTTCTTTCATCTGTATGAGGTCTGTGTTGTCCCCAACATAGGCACTTGTGGCTCCCAAATGAATGATCGGCATCGCTTTTGGGCATACCTTTCCAAAGGTGTGTACATGGGCCATTACATCGTGGCGAAACTTCTTTTCCATCTCTCTGGCGTATTCGAAATCTATGTTGTATATATTGTTTTTCATCTCTTCGATCTGTTCGTCGGTAATATTGAGTCCCAATTCCTTTTCTGCTTCGGCAAGTGCCACCCACAGTTTTCTCCAAGTAGAAAATTTCTTCATCGGAGAAAAAAGCTCCATCATCTCTTTACTGGCATACCTTTCTGTAAGGGGGTTTACATAACTTTCATAACTCATAACAGCTCCACACAATTTTTTCAGCAAGATACTATAGCATAAATACCGATTTTTCAAGTTGGAAATTGTTTTAGTCTAATCTCTATTCAAGCCCGCTCACCTTGTAGTTTTTGGGGTACTCGACTTTGTATCTGAGTTTCAATTCCTTTTTTTCCGATGGTTCTATGCTTATATTCCAAGATACGATGCCATCATCCGAAATAGTTGCTTTATCTTTTGTGGGCTCTACCTGAATTACTTTTATCATCTCATCTTTCGATACAGGGAATTGATCTTTTATGTTTAACAATACACTCCTCTTTTTGCCGTTTTTAAGTGTAATCAGATATTCGTAATGTATCCTTACATTTTTGTCGCCTATGCCAAAGTATTCGGTAAATCTTCGCACTTGTTTTCTGTCAACCTTGATACTTTCATCTTGTCCGAAGGAAAGGTTTATTTCTTCGTCAGGCAAGGTTTTGGGAAGGTTAAAAGTGGAGATAAACATGCCATCGAGATAGACATTTGCATTACCCGCTAACAGTGGATAACCGAAATTGTTTTTCGTGGTGGCTGTGAGGAATACAGAACTACTGAGTTTTGGAACTGCATAGTAGAAAAATTCTCCTTTTTCTTGTCTTTCTGCAAGTTGGAATTTGTAAAAATTGTTGTCAGATGGGATTGATACTTTGAATGGTAGCGTAAAGGTAAAGGATGTGGTTTCCTCTTTTACTTCTGGTTCAAAAAACGAAATCGATTTATTCGCTTTTTTCATCACCTTTTCTTCAGCAAAAAGGTCATCCCTTTCTTTTGTAAATACAATGAGAGGTTTTGCTTTTTCGAGATAGATTGGTGTAATTTCTGGGATTGTACCCGCAGATGGCTTGGCAGTGGAGATTTCAAGTTCTACATTATTCCAATCCTCTCCTGTAGATTGTTTGATATTTACGAATTGTCCAATAGATATTTTTTCGGTGTTGGAATCTCCGTTGATCTCGTAAGAGGAGTTCCATCTTACACCGCTTATAAGATAGGTAATCTCCATAAATATGGTAGTATTTTTATCTGAGTAGAGGATCAATTGTAGGTTTTTAGTTTCTTTGGTTTGGTTTCTCATAAGATTTATTTCGTTTTGAATAGTGGTTTTATCCTTTTCTAATTTCTCTATTTCTTTATCTATTATGGAAATTCTGTCCAACTTTTTGCTGATAAACTTTTCTGAGAAATTTACAAAATCATCGAGTTCTTGGGTGGTCAATTTATTGTTGATATTGACTTTTTTGATATATTCGATGGAGTTTGTTAGAACATTCTTTTCATTGATGAGGTTTGTGATCTTTAAGTTTAATTCATCCAGTTGTTTTATGAGTTGTTCGATTTTTGGGTTTTTCTGTTGTGATAGAAAAGTCCTTTGAATTTTGATATCTTTGATCTTTACTCCATCGTTGTTTAAAATTTTTACTTTTAGGGAGTTGTCATTCATGGAAATAGGTAAACCAACTATTTCTGCTGTGTTATCCCCTTTTGAAAGATTTAGACTTACATCTCTCTTGATTACAGCAGAATCGCTCAATACAGTGACAGATTTCATGGTATTTTTGATGGGGGTTGTGGTATTTGTAAATCCCGAAGTTATAGTAAAACAAAATATAACCATTGCAATGAAAATCTTTTTCATATGCACCTCCAGTATTAAGTATATACGATAGTTAGGGTAATTCAATACTATTTGTTAATGATATGATGGGTAATGAAAAAATTCTTTCTTGTTGACAAAAAGATTGAATGCTGTTATATACTTTGCTCCAATCTGGTTTGCCTGGGTGGTGGAACTGGTAGACACGCAGGACTAAGGATCCTGTGGGGTAACACCTGTGGGGGTTCGAGTCCCCCCTCAGGCATGTATCTCATCATATCATAACGATTTAGAATACTTAAATAAATTGTTTTATGTTTAGGTAGAAATTCAAACTTTTTCCCATTCCACATTTTTTACATTTCTGTCTTTACTGTCAAATTCAATTCCTACGA